>NZ_JBIAQM010000093.1:0-1055 GCF_042888945.1 Streptomyces sp. NPDC002698 | reverse complement strand
CCCTCGCGTTCGGCGGTTTGCCAGTCGCGTGGGCGGAGCTGGTACTTCTCGGAGTGGAGGTATTCCTCGCCGCCCCGGCGCAGGGGGGTGTTCTCGCAGAGTTCGTAGCCGCTGTAGAGGCCCCAGGTGGGGGAGAGGGTGGCGGCGAGGACGGCGCGCAGCGCGAAGGCGGGGCGGCCGCCGGTCTGCAGGAACTCGTGGAGGATGTCGGGGGTGTTGACGAAGAGGTTGGGCCGCATGCGGGCGGCCGAGTCGCCGGAGAGTTCGGTGAGGTACTCCGTCAGTTCCTGTTTGGTGTTGCGCCAGGTGAAGTAGGTGTACGACTGCTGGAAGCCCACCTCGGCCAGGGTCCGCATCATCGCGGGCCGGGTGAAGGCCTCGGCCAGGAAGATCACGTCGGGGTCGGTGGCGTTGACGTCCGCGATCACCTGTTCCCAGAACACGACGGGTTTGGTGTGCGGGTTGTCGACGCGGAAGATCCGCACCCCGTGGTCCATCCAGTGCCGCAGCACGCGCACGGTCTCGGCGACCAGGCCGGGCATGTCCTGGTCGAAGGCGATCGGGTAGATGTCCTGGTACTTCTTGGGCGGGTTCTCGGCGTGGGCGATGGTGCCGTCGGGGCGGTGGTGGAACCACTCCGGGTGCTTCTCCACCCACGGGTGGTCCGGAGAGCACTGCAGGGCGAAGTCCAGGGCGATCTCCAGGCCCAGCGAGGCGGCCCGGGCGACGAAGGCGTCGAAGTCCTCCAGGGTGCCCAGCTCCGGGTGGACCGCGTCGTGGCCGCCCTCGGGGGAGCCGATGGCCCAGGGCACCCCCACGTCCTCGGGGCCCGCGGACAGCGTGTTGTCCGGGCCCTTGCGCCAGGTGGTGCCGATGGGATGGATCGGCGGGAGGTAGACGACGTCGAAGCCCATCTCCGCGATCGCGGGCAGCCGCTCGGCCGCCGTACGGAAGGTCCCGTGCACCGGCGGATCGACCTGCCCGCTCTCCGAACGCGGGAAGAACTCGTACCACGCCCCGTACAGCGCCCGCTCCCGCTCCACCAGCAACGGCAA
>NZ_JBIAQM010000092.1:0-1193 GCF_042888945.1 Streptomyces sp. NPDC002698 | reverse complement strand
GCCCGGTTACATTCCGAACCCGGAAGCTAAGCCTCACAGCGCCGATGGTACTGCAGGGGGGACCCTGTGGGAGAGTAGGACGCCGCCGAACTAAATTTGGAGGACCCTTGGTCCCAGCGACTCGCTGGGACCAAGGGTCCTTTTTTGTTTCACCGAAGCGCGCCGGGTACCTGGCTGCGCGAGAATGACTTGCGGTACCGAAGACAGGAGTCACCCATGTCCACCAACTCTCCCGACGAGCGACCGGAGCGCGACCAGCGCCGTCGTGACAGTGGTGACCGCGGTGACTACCGCGGCGGCCCGCGCCGAGACAACGACCGTGGCGGCTCCGGCCGGCGCGACGACAACCGAGGTGGCGGTGATCGTGGCGGCTTCCGTCGCGACGACAACCGTGGCGGCAGCAGTGGCGGCAGCGGTGGCGGTGCCCCCCGTGGCCGTGACGACCGTCGTGAGGGCGATCGGGGCGGCCGGCCGCCGTTCCGTCGTGATGACCGTCAGGGCGCCCCGCGCCGCGACGACCGCGGCGGCAGCGGCGGTGGATTCCGTCGGGACGGGGACCGTCCTGCCTTCAACCGCGATGATCGGGCCAGCGGTCCGCGCCGCGACGACGACCGTGGTGGGTTCCGTCGTGACGACCGTGGTGGTAGCGGTGGCGGTGACCGTGGTGGGTTCCGTCGTGATGACCGTGGTGGTAGCGGTGGCGGTGACCGTCCGCCCTTCCGTCGCGATGACAACCGCGGTGGTGGCAGCGGTGGTGGTTTCCGCCGTGACGACCGTGGTGGTAGCGGTGGCGGTGACCGTGGTGGGTTCCGTCGCGATGACCGTGGTGGTAGCGGCGGCGGCGACCGTGGCGGCTTCCGCCGGGACGCGGACCGTCCGTCGTCCTTCCGTCGTGACGAGCGGCCCAGCAGCCCGCGCCGCGACGACGACCGCGGTGGCTTCCGTCGTGACGACAGCCGTGGTGGCGGCGACTTCCGCCGTGACGACAGCCGTGGTGGCGGCGACTTCCGCCGTGACGAGCGCAGGGACAGCGACCGTCCGCCCTTCCGTCGCGATGACAACCGCGGTGGTGGCAGCGGTGGTGGTTTCCGCCGTGACGACCGTGGTGGTAGCGGTGGCGGTGACCGTGGTGGGTTCCGTCGCGATGACCGTGGTGGTAGCGGTGGCGGTGACCGTGGTGGGTTCCGTCGCGA
>NZ_JBIAQM010000091.1:0-1242 GCF_042888945.1 Streptomyces sp. NPDC002698 | reverse complement strand
CGACATCCACACCACCGCGGGCAAGCTCGCGGATCTGCAGCGCCGCATCCAGGAAGCGACGCACGCCGGCTCGGAGCGCGCCGTCGAAAAGCAGCACGCCAAGGGCAAGTTGACGGCTCGTGAGCGCATCGAACTGCTGATGGACGACGACTCCTTCGTCGAGTTCGACGAGTTCGCGCGGCACCGCTCGACCGACTTCGGCCTGGAGCACAACCGCCCCTACGGCGACGGTGTGGTCACCGGCTACGGCACCGTCGACGGCCGCCCCATCGCGGTGTTCTCCCAGGACTTCACCGTGTTCGGCGGCGCCCTGGGCGAGGTCTTCGGCCAGAAGATCATGAAGGTGATGGACTTCGCGCTCAAGACCGGCTGCCCGGTCATCGGCATCAACGACTCCGGCGGCGCCCGGATCCAGGAGGGCGTCAGCGCGCTGGGCATGTACGGCGAGATCTTCCGCCGCAACGTGCACGCCTCCGGCGTCATCCCGCAGATCAGCCTGGTCGTCGGCCCGTGCGCGGGCGGCGCGGTCTACTCCCCGGCCATCACCGACTTCACCGTCATGGTCGACCAGACCTCGCACATGTTCATCACCGGCCCCGACGTCATCAAGACGGTCACCGGCGAGGACGTCGGCTTCGAGGAACTGGGCGGCGCCCGCACCCACAACGCCGTCTCCGGCGTGGCCCACCACATGGCGGGCGACGAGAAGGACGCCATCGAGTACGTCAAGCAGCTGCTGTCCTACCTGCCGTCCAACAACCTCAGCGAACCCCCGGTGTTCCCCGAGGAGGCCGACCTCGCCCTCACCGACGAGGACCGCGAGCTGGACACCATCGTCCCGGACAGCGCCAACCAGCCCTACGACATGCACACCGTGATCGAACACGTCCTGGACGACGCCGAGTTCTTCGAGACCCAGCCGCTGTTCGCCCCCAACATCCTCACCGGCTTCGGCCGGGTCGAGGGCCACCCGGTGGGCATCGTCGCCAACCAGCCGATGCAGTTCGCCGGCTGCCTGGACATCGACGCCAGCGAGAAGGCCGCCCGCTTCGTGCGCACCTGCGACGCCTTCAACGTGCCCGTGCTGACCTTCGTGGACGTGCCCGGCTTCCTGCCCGGCGTCGACCAGGAACACACCGGCATCATCCGCCGCGGCGCCAAACTGATCTACGCCTACGCCGAGGCCACCGTCCCGCTGATCACCATCATCACCCGCAAGGCCTTCGGCGGCGCCTACGACGT
>NZ_JBIAQM010000090.1:0-1295 GCF_042888945.1 Streptomyces sp. NPDC002698 | reverse complement strand
CTGGCCACCGCACAGCCACTCAACGGCCGTCGCGGGACTGGTCCGCGCCGCCACTGCCCTGTGACCGACGGCGGTGAACGCCGGGACACCGTGCACAGCCAGGCCCGACGCGAAGTGACAACAAGCCTGCCTCGGTGACACCTGTCGCGTCTCGGCTCACCAACACGCGGGCACCATCGGCAGATGGGAAAAGGCTCAGGCCTCGGCGCCGCCCTCGACAAGTCGCCGCAGTGAGGGAAGCAGGGCGTCGATGTCCTGCCCGGTGCGGAAGGCGACGACCGTGGTGCCGGCTCCGTTCGTCGGCGAGCCGCCCGTCGGGAAGAGCGCGAGCACATCACGCATCGCCTCGTCCACCTCGCCGACCGGATCCGTGGTCTCCCCGCGGAGCCAGCGGCGGAGCACGTGGTTGTGGGCCGCGACCACCGCGGCCGACATGAGTTCGGCCCTGAGTGACGCCGACTTGGCCTCGTCGCCCATCCAGTCCCCGATGAACTCACGGAACAGCCGCTGGTAGCGCGCCACACTGGCGATCTCGCGGTCACGGAGGGCGGCCACCTTGCTGGTGAGCACGTACCGCCGGCGCGCGAGATCGCCTTCGTCGAGGTAGTGCAGCAGAACCAGGCGGACCGCGTCGGAGACGGCGACCAGGGCCGTGCTGTGACTCGAGGTCGCCAGCCTGTCCCTGATCAGGTCGAGGAGCCGGTCGTGGTCGGGGAAGATCACGTCTTCCTTGGACCGGTAGTGCCGGAAGAACGTCGTACGCCCCAGCCCGGCGCGTTCGGCGATGTCGTCGACGGTCGTCTGCTCGTATCCGCGCTCGTCGAAGAGCGCGAAGGCGGAGTCTGCGAGTCGGGACCGCGCGGATGGCTTGCTCATGATCGCCCATCTTTCCCCGTCTCGGCCTTCGGAGGCCACTTGCCTTCCTGAATGGTACTGCGTACCGTCGATCAGAGATTGAGTACCGAGGAGGTGCGGTGTGAGTTCCGTGGCACGTGCCGGGCGGCCTGCCGGTACAGCCGCTCCACGGCGGCTCGGCGCCGACGGAGCGGCACCGGCGACGTCCTGCCGCCGACGCGTGACGCACTGAGACCGCGCGCCACGGGCGGCGAGGTCTCCCGCGGCCCGCGCGACGCCCGGGGTGTCCACGTCCCCCTCGAAACCTTCTGACGAACGGGAAACATCACGCGTCATGAACGACATCGACATCCACACCACCGCGGGCAAGCTCGCGGATCTGCAGCGCCGCATCCAGGAAGCGACGCACGCCGGCTCGGAGCGCGCCGTCGAAAAGCAGC
>NZ_JBIAQM010000089.1:0-1301 GCF_042888945.1 Streptomyces sp. NPDC002698 | reverse complement strand
GGCGCCATTCCTCGACCTGGGCGGTGGTGTCGGCGACGGCGGTGTCGGGGTCGGGTTCGATGTAGGCGACCAGGCGCTGGTCGCCCTTCTGGTCCTCGCGGACCACGACCGCGGCCTGCGCCACCGAGGGGTGCCCGGACAGGACGTGGTCGATCTCGCCGAGCTCGATACGAAAACCGCGGACCTTGACCTGGGAGTCGGTGCGGCCGAGGTACTCGACCTGGCCGTCCTTGTTCCACTTCACCAGGTCGCCGGTGCGGTACATGCGCGCGCCGGCCGGACCGAACGGGCAGGCCACGAAGCGTTCCGAGGTCAGTCCGCTCTGGCCGAGGTAGCCGCGGGCCAGGCAGGTCCCGGCCAGGTAGAGCTCGCCGGCCACGCCGGGGGCGACCGGGCGCAGGGCCGCGTCCAGGATGTAGACCTGGTTGTTCCAGATGGGGGTGCCGATCGGGACGCGGTCGGCGCCGGGGACGTGCTGCCAGCCGGTGACCTCGACGGTGGCCTCGGTGGGACCGTAGAGGTTGTTGGCGGTGCAGTCGGGGAGCAGGTCGGTGAAGCGGTTGGCCAGGGCTGCGGGGAAGGCCTCGGCGGCGACCTCGATCCAGCGCAGGCTGGTGCAGTTCGCGGCGGCGGGTTCGGTGACGAACGCGGACAGCAGGGAGGGCACGAAGAACGCGGCGCTCACCCGCTCACGCCGGATCAGCTCGGCGAGGTAGGCGGGATCGCGGCGGCCCTCGGCGCTGGCCACGACGACGGAGGCGCCCATCTGCAGGTTGGAGAACATCTCCGGCACCGAGGCGTCGAAGCTGGCCGAGGTGCTCATCAGCATCCGGTCCTCGACCGTGACCTGGAAGTGCTCCAGACCCCACTCGATCCGGTTCGTGATCGAGCGGTGCGCCACCGGCACACCCTTGGGACCGCCGGTGGAGCCGGAGGTGAAGATGACGTAGGCGGCGTTGTCCGGCGACAGGGTGCGCACCGGGTCCGACTCCGGATAGCCGGCGACGTCGGGCAGGGTGTCCTCGAGCAGCAGCAGCGGGTTGGCGCTCGCCAGGACGTGGCGCACGCGTTCGGCGGGCAGTTCGGTGTCCAGCGGCACATACGCGGCACCGGCCTTGACCACCCCGTAGACCGCGACCAGCAGGTCCACCGAGCGCGGGATCTTCACCGCGACCAGCCGTTCGGGGCCCGCGCCCCGCTCGATCAGCCAGTGCGCGAGCTGGTTGGCACGCTTGTTGAACTCGGCGTAGGTCAGGCTCTCGTGCTCGCCGATCACCGCGATGCGGTCCGGGGTACGGGCG
>NZ_JBIAQM010000088.1:0-1355 GCF_042888945.1 Streptomyces sp. NPDC002698 | reverse complement strand
GGCTTGATCTCGTTGACGAACTCGGTCTCGATCCACCGGGTGTGGACGGTGAACGCGTCGGTGGAGCCGGTCAGCTCGGGGGCGAACGCCGGGTCGGTGACCACCGCGCGGTGGAAGGGGATCGCGGTCGCCATGCCCTCGACCTGGAACTCGGCCAGCGCGCGGGCGGCCCGCTGCAGGGCCTGCTTGCGGGTGGCGCCGGTGACGATCAGCTTGGCCAGCAGGGAGTCCCAGGCCGGGCCGATGACGCTGCCGGACTCCACGCCCGCGTCCAGCCGCACCCCGGGGCCGGACGGCGCCGCGAAGGCGGTGACGGTGCCCGGGGCGGGCAGGAAACCCCGGCCCGGGTCCTCGCCGTTGATACGGAACTCGATGGAGTGCCCACGCAGCTCGGGATCGCCGTAGCCCAGTTCCTCGCCGTCGGCGATGCGGAACATCTCCCGCACCAGGTCGATGCCGGCGACCTCCTCGGTGACCGGGTGCTCGACCTGCAGACGGGTGTTGACCTCCAGGAAGGAGATCGTGCCGTCCACGCCGACCAGGAACTCCACCGTGCCGGCGCCGACGTAGCCGGCCTCCTTCAGGATCGCCTTGGACGACGCGTACAGCTCCGCGACCTGCGCCTCGGACAGGAACGGGGCGGGGGCCTCCTCGACCAGCTTCTGATGACGGCGCTGCAGCGAGCAGTCACGGGTGGAGACCACCACCACGTTGCCGTGGCTGTCGGCCAGGCACTGCGTCTCCACATGCCGCGGCTTGTCGAGGTAGCGCTCCACGAAGCACTCCCCGCGCCCGAACGCCGCGACCGCCTCACGCACCGCCGACTCGTACAGCTCCGGCACCTCTTCCAGGGTCCGGGCGACCTTCAGACCACGCCCGCCACCACCGAACGCGGCCTTGATCGCGATCGGCAGACCGTGCTGCTCGGCGAACGCGACCACCTCCTCCGCACCCGAGACCGGGTCCGGGGTGCCCGCCACCAGCGGCGCGCCCGCGCGCTGCGCGATGTGCCGGGCGGCGACCTTGTCGCCCAGGTCGCGGATCGCCTGCGGCGGCGGGCCGATCCAGATCAGCCCGGCGTCCAGGACGGCCTGGGCGAAGTCCGCGTTCTCCGAAAGGAAGCCGTAGCCCGGATGGATGGCATCCGCGCCCGAGTCCTTGGCGGCCTGCAGCACCTTGGCGAAGTCCAGGTAACTGGAGGCCGGGGTGTCACCGCCCAGCGCGAACGCCTCGTCCGCCGCACGGACATGCAGAGCGTCCCGGTCCGGTTCCGCATACACGGCAACGCTCGCGATCCCGGCATCCCGACATGCTCGGGCCACGCGGACAGCGATTTCGCCACGGTTGGCGATGAG
>NZ_JBIAQM010000087.1:0-1357 GCF_042888945.1 Streptomyces sp. NPDC002698 | reverse complement strand
CACGTCGACCGTGATGATCACCTGGCCGACGTCCACCGTCGTGCCCTCGGGGAAGCGGAGCTCGCTCACCACACCGTCGTAGGGGATCGGCAGCTCGACGGCCGCCTTGGCGGTCTCGACCTCGCAGACGACCTGGCCGTCGGTGACCGTGTCACCTACCTGGACGTACCACTTGAGGATCTCCGCCTCGGTGAGTCCCTCGCCCACGTCGGGCATCTTGAACTCGCGGAGTCCCGACGCGTTCTCAGTCATCGTCGTCACGACTCTCTCCTAGTACGCCAGCGAGCGGTCGACGGCGTCGAGCACCCGGTCCAGGCCCGGAAGGTACTCCTCCTCCAGGCGGGCCGGCGGGTACGGGGCGTGATAGCCGCCGACCCGCAGAACGGGCGCCTCCAGGTGGTAGAAGCACCGCTCGGTGATGCGGGCCGCGATCTCCGCGCCCGTCCCGAGGAACACCGGCGCCTCGTGCACCACGACCAGGCGGCGGGTCCTCTCGACCGAGGCCTGGATGGAGTCGAAGTCGATCGGGGACATCGAGCGCAGGTCCAGGACCTCGATCGACTTGCCCTCCTCCTGGGCGGCCGCGGCGGCCTCCAGGCAGACCTTCACCATCGGACCGTAGGCGACCAGGGTCAGGTCGCTGCCCTCGCGCGCCACCCGGGCCTTGTGCAGCGGACCGGGGATGGCGTCCTTGTCGACCTCGGCCTTGTCCCAGTAGCGCCGCTTGGGCTCGAAGAAGATCACCGGGTCGTCGCTCTGGATGGCCTGCTGCATCATCCAGTAGGCGTCGCCCGCGTTCGAGGGAGAGACCACCTTCAGGCCCGCCACGTGCGCGAACAGCGCCTCGGGGGACTCCGAGTGGTGCTCGACCGCGCCGATGCCGCCGCCGTAGGGGATACGGATGACGACCGGCAGCTTGATCTTGCCCAGCGCCCGCGCGTGCATCTTCGCGAGCTGGGTGACGATCTGGTCGTAGGCGGGGAAGACGAAACCGTCGAACTGGATCTCCACGACCGGGCGGTAGCCGCGCAGGGCCAGACCGATCGCGGTGCCGACGATGCCCGACTCGGCGAGCGGGGTGTCGATGACCCGCTCCTCGCCGAAGTCCTTCTGCAGCCCGTCGGTGACCCGGAAGACACCACCGAGCTTGCCGACGTCCTCGCCCATGATCAGGACCTTGGGGTCGGCCTCGAGGGCCGTGCGCAGCGATTCGTTGATCGCCTTGGCCAGCGCCATCTTTTCCGTCGTCATGGCTACTTGCCCTCCCCGGCGTCCGTGAACGACGCCTGGTAGGCGGCGAACTGGGCGCGCTCCTCGTCGACGAGCGCGTGCCCGTCCGCGTACACGTTCTCGAAGA
>NZ_JBIAQM010000086.1:0-1696 GCF_042888945.1 Streptomyces sp. NPDC002698 | reverse complement strand
AAGAGCAACGGGCCGTGCTGGCAGCCAAGTTCGAGGCAATACTGCCGCACCTCGACGAGCGGCAGCGTCGTCTGCTGATAGGAGCGGAGGCTCAGTCTCTCGGCCACGGCGGGATCAGAGCGGTCGCCCGTGCCGCCGGCGTCCGTGAGGCCAGGGTGTCTGCCGGAATACGCGAACTCGCCTCCGGAGAAGCCCTGTTGGGACGCATCCGTCGACCCGGCGCCGGCCGCAAACGCGTCGCCGACCTGAACCCGGCCGTCCGCAAGGCGCTTCTCACACTGGTCGAGCCCGATGTCCGCGGAGACCCCATGTCGCCGCTGCGCTGGACCACCAAATCCACCCGCAAGCTCGCCGAGGAACTGACCCGGCAGGGCCACCGGATCTGCGCGGATACGGTGGGCGACCTCCTGCGCGAGGAGGGCTTCAGCCTGCAGAGCAACGCCAAGACCCTGGAAGGCCGGCAACATCCCGACCGGGACGCACAGTTCCGCTACCTCAACGAACAGGTCCGCGGCCACCAGGACGGCGGGGCTCCGGTGATCAGTGTGGACACGAAGAAGAAGGAATTGGTCGGCCTCTTCAAGAACAACGGCCGTGAATGGGAGCCCAGAGGCGAACCGGTACGGGTCGACACCCACGACTTCCCCGACCGCGAGCTGGGCAGGGCCGTGCCCTACGGCATCTACGACGTCGCCGCGAACACCGGCTGGGTCAACGTGGGCACCGACCACGACACCGCCGCGTTCGCCGTCGAATCCATCCGCCGCTGGTGGAACGGAGCCGGGCGGGCCGCCTATCCCACGGCCGGCCGGCTGCTGATCACCGCCGACGCGGGCGGCTCCAACGGCTATCGCACCCGCACCTGGAAGACCGAACTCGCCCAGTTCGCCGCCGAGTCCGGCCTGACCATCACCGTCTGCCACCTGCCTCCCGGCACATCGAAGTGGAACCGGATCGAGCACCGGCTGTTCTCCCACATCACCATGAACTGGCGAGGCAGGCCCCTGACCAGCCACGAAGTCATCGTCCAGAGCATCGCGGCGACCACCACCAAAAGCGGTCTGACCGTGCACGCCGAACTCGACACCAACTGCTACCCCACCGGCATCCAGGTCAGCAACGGCGAGATCGCCGCCCTTCCGATCACGCGCCACCGCTTCCACGGCGACTGGAACTACACCCTCCACCCCCAGCATCCGATAGACGCGGCGATGACCGACAGCACCTCGGACCAGGCTTCGGCGAGCAGTCCGCCCCACCTCACGCGTCGTTCGCTGCAGGACCCAGAACTGACCGGGATGACCCGCCAACAGCTCAGCGAGCTCATCGACGCCCTGACTCCCGCGCTGGAGGATCAACGCGAGCAAGTGCTCCGCACACGCCGCGGCCACGAACGCCTGGTCGCCCCCGGCACCGGCGCCAAAGCCAAGCTCACCCCGGCCGACCGGATCCTGGCCACCGTGCTCCACCTGCGCAAACTCGCCACCATGAACCTCCTCGGCCAACTCTTCGGTGTCACCGCCGTGACCATCTGCCGAGCAAGTCAGGAAGTTCGCCCACTGCTCGAAGCACACAGCCACCACATCAGTGCCTCAACCGCCCGCTTCCGCACACCAGCCGATGTCGTGATGTTCCTTGCTCCCGACCCCACCCAGACCAAGGTCAAAAAGACGAGTTAAAGATCTGCACACCCTTA
>NZ_JBIAQM010000085.1:0-2915 GCF_042888945.1 Streptomyces sp. NPDC002698 | reverse complement strand
ACCGCCCCGCCTGACCGCGACGAACCCGCGCCGCTCGTCACGCTCGTTGGTGCGCGACAGTCGGGTGGGGCCGTGGCGCCGTTGGCGCCCGGGCCCCTCCACGCATTCCGTGAGAGGTGCAAGGACCGCGGACGACACGTACAGCCGTCTCGACGACGACTGCCCCGTTCTTCACCATGGGCCGGCCGCCGATGCTCGGCACCACCCAGGGCTTTCTCGACGAAGCGCAGCGCATCAATGCCGAATACCGGCGCGTTGCCGGATCAGCGAACCCAACAGCCCTGGCATGAGGCGGGTAGGTCCTGCAACTTCCCCGCGGGCTTCGCGGCTGCCGCCCATGCAGACTGCCCGGAACGCAAGCGTTCCGGGCAGTCTCGTCTTTCAAAGACCTGGGGTTGAGAGCGATCCAAGGTACGGAGAGGAACTCTCACTAGAATTCGCTGCTGTACCGCTGGGGCACCATGTGCGGGCGTTTTGGGTGGCGTTCGTGGTGCCGCCGCACTGCTCGGGCGAGTACGACGGCCACTCGGACTTGCGTGCCGTCCTTGTCCGGCAACGGTGCTGGATTCCGGCCCGGTTGTCAGGCAGCCCGAGCGAGCTGGGCCCGTCCGAACAGCAGGGCGTATCCGTCAGGGAGCTGGGCGATGATCCGGGCGATGAGGTCGTCTCCGGCCAGGCGGGCGACGACGCTAAGGACCGAACCGGTGTCCCAGCGGGTGGTCGCCAGAGGGCCGCCGGTCCGTTCGGCGAGGTCCTTCACGAAGCCCCAGCCGGTCAGTGGCCTGTCGGCGGGGATCTGCGAGACAAGGTAGCCGGCTGCTTCCTGGGGCAGGCGGGCGGCCAGCTCCACCCGTTCGTCGCCCGTCAACTGGCGGCCCAGGGCCTCAAGCACCCGGCGTACGACGTTTTGTGCCTGTCGGCGAGTGGGGTAAACACCTTCGTATCGCACCTTCTCCAGCATCTGGTCGAAGGTGACTGCCGTCGGAACAGAGGGCGCGGGGGGAGAGAGAAGAGTCATGGCGACGACTTTCCTTGCGTGAACCGTTATTCCTGCTGCGGTGAACCGATTGCCCCGTGTGAACAGCGTGAACCGCGCTCCTCGCGTAATCGGTTCTCCGGTGTGGAGCGTGGGAGCCGGTGCCGCCGGGGCCCAAGGCGGAAAACGCGGGCGAACAACCCTTGGGCCCCGGTCGGCGGAGGGGCGGCCGGAGGATCAGCTGTCGAGTTCTCTGCGGTCGCCGGTGCTGCGGACGCTGATCTTGCGGGGCCTGGCCTGCTCGGCGATCGGGATGCGCAGCGTCAGGACGCCGGCCTCGTAATCCGCGGCGATGCGCTCCGTGTCGAGGGTGTCGGCCAGGACGATCTGCCGGGAGAAGACACCCAGAGGCCGTTCGGACAGTTCCGTCTGGGCGCTCTCGGACCGTGGCAGCGGGCGTCGCTCCGCCCTCACGGTGAGCATGTTCCGCTCGACGTCGATGTCGAGCGCGTCGGGGTCGATGCCCGGCAGGTCGAAAGCGATGACGTACTGGTCGCCGTCACGGTAGGCGTCCATCGGCATCGCGGAGGGACGGGACCACGTTCCCGGACCCATCAGATGCTGGGCCATGCGGTCGAGTTCACGGAACGGGTCAGTGCGCATCAACACGGAAAACACCTCCAGATGAGTTCAGGCAGTTGCTGCCAATGCGCTTCACCTGACTCCGTTGTAGCATGTCATCCAAGCGACGACAAGTTCAGGCGTCATCTAACCGATGACAGGCGCGCGCCGACCTGGGAAGGAGAAGGAATGAGCGACGACCCGCCCACAGCACCGGCTTCCTTCGCGGCGACGGCCACTGCGCTCGAGGCCATTGCCCAGGCCATTCAGACGGCACGAACCGCCGACGCTGCCTCCACCGATGACCCCGAGCAGGCCATAGCCGCACTGCTGCTCCTGCGCGAAGTACGGGAACAACTGGCCCACTGGGAGCCCGCGCTGATCGAGACCGCCCGGGAGGCCGGCGCAAGCTGGTCCGACCTGGCCCACCCGCTCGGGGTCTCCAGCCGCCAGGCCGCCGAGCGCCGCTACCTGCGCGTGCGTCCCGGTGAAGCCGGCACCACCAAGGAGCAGCGGGTGCAGGCCACTCGAGGCCAGCGTGCCGCGGACCGGTCCGTCATGTCCTGGGCCCACGACCACGCCGCCTCGCTGCGCCAGCTTGCCGGGACCATCACCGCCCTGCCGGATCTTCCCGCCACCGCGACTGACGCACTCACGGCCCTGCACTCCGCACTCGGAGACAGCGACCCGGCCCACCTTCTGGGTCCCCTCTCTGAGACGGTCCCTCACTTGCGGTCCGCTCATCCCGACCTCGCGGACCGCGTCACCGACATCGGCCGGCACACCGGCGAGATGCGCGAGAGCGAGCACCGTCAGCGCTCTTCCAGCGGACCGTGACAGCCCTAGGGGCGATCGGCGGGAGCCTGCCGCCGGTCGTCGCAACCACTCAGACGTCATTTCAGTTGGCGAGTCGGCGGTGGCACATGAGCGTCGCGGCGATGGCGGTGAAGTCCAGGAAGTGTTCCGGCTTACGTTCGTAGCGGCGGTGGAGGCGTCGGCAGCCGGACAGCCAGGACACGGTCCGTTCGACGACCCGCGGTGTCGGCCCAAGCGTCGGGATGACTCGATGCCTCTGCGGGCGAGGCGGTGCCGAATGCCGCGCGAGGACAGCCAGCGCCGCAGGTGCGGTCTACGCCCTCTCGCCGGGGCGACCGCCTGCCCGTACGCCGACAGGCCCTGCCTGCAAAAATCATGGAGTGCATTGCTCAAGTGCCTGAAGCCGGGTAGAACGCCGCAATGTGGACACTCGCCGGTCATGGCCACTGAACCGCACACTCTCTTGGCGTCCTCCTCTGCCGGGGTCTTGTTGCTGATGGTG
>NZ_JBIAQM010000084.1:0-3040 GCF_042888945.1 Streptomyces sp. NPDC002698 | reverse complement strand
CGGTCCGGTTCCGCATACACGGCAACGCTCGCGATCCCGGCATCCCGACATGCTCGGGCCACGCGGACAGCGATTTCGCCACGGTTGGCGATGAGCACCTTGCGCACGATGGCTCCCTCCTTGAAAACAAGCCGAGTTTAGGGACAGCCAACACGACGTTTCGAGCTGTCCCCAGTGGTGAGCTTGCCCACACGGAGCGTGATACGAGGCTCGCCCTACCCGCGAAATCCCTTGTCGTGCCATGGCACGCGGGAATCCCTGCCTGAACCCTAGCCCTCAGGTGTGGTCAAGGTCTCTGTGGCTCCGTGCTGCGGCCCACAACGATTCTTTGTCGAGTCCCTACGAATGGCCCAACGATTCTTTGCCCTCGGCCGAACCCTTGTCCCCGGGTTTACCCGTTAGTAGCGTTCGGGATGTCTAAGTCGTACTTGGGGTAACAGCACGCGGAAGTGGGTGGGGCCGGTGGTGCGCAGACCGCTGGTGTGGGTGGCGGCGATCGTGCTCTTCGTGGAGGCGATAGGTATCGCCCTCCTGAACTGGTTCCTCGGCGTGATCGTCGACCGCCAGGACATGTCCATGGCTGGACTCGACTCCGACATGATGGCGCGGTCGTCGAAGATCGGCGGTCTGGTCTTCGGTCTCTACTTCCTGGCCTGTGCCGTGTCGGCCCTGCTGGTCGCGCTCCGGCAGCGCCCTCCGGGCCTTCTCGGGCGTGTCCTGCTGATCAGCGCCGCCGTGGTGCACGCCCTGCTCGGCGCCTTCACGGTGGGCCTGGTGGGCTGGGGGGCGTTCGCCTTCATGATGGTCGTGCTCGCGTTGGTCGTGTTCACCCTCCTGGCGTACGCCGGCCGGGAGACCGGCCCCGTCGACGCCGCGCCGGAGACCGGCGGGACCGGTGACGGCGAGGGGGACGCGGCCGAGGAGGGGAGCGCCGGCCTCGGTGAGGGCGTCGCCGCCGGGAGTGTCGACCTGGGGAAGGGCGCCGGGGCGAAGGGTGCCGGAGCGAAGGGCACGGAGGTGACGGGCGCCGACGTGACGAGCGCCGACGTGACGGGCGCTGAGGTCACGAGCGCCGAGGCGAAGGGCGCAGACGTGGAGGAAGCCGCGGTCGCGGTGTCCGCCTCTTCGGCGTCCTGACGGTTTTCCGATCGTTCCCTCGGCCGTCCGGCCGCCCCGGGTGCAGACCTGCGGGCGACCGGGCGACCGGGCGTCCGGGCGCCCCGGGGTTCAGACGTCCGGGTGTCCGGGTGGCCGACGGTTGAGGCACGCGGGCGTCCGGGCCTCAACCGCCCTCTGCCGTAAGGACGTTCCCGGAGTGGCCGGTCGGCGGACTGCCTGACCGGATGCTCCGGTCCGTGGTCCTCATGCCTCCCGGGGTGTCCACAACTCCGTGATGCCGACGCCCAGTTCGCCGAGCAGCCGGCGCACCATCGGCAGCGAGATGCCGATGACGTTGCCGTGGTCGCCGTCGATGCCCTCGATGAAGGGCGCCGAGCGGCCGTCCAGGGTGAACGCGCCCGCCACGTGCAGGGGTTCGCCCGAGGCGACGTACGTGGCGATCTCCGCGTCCGTCGGTTCGCCGAAGCGGACCACGGTCGAGGCGATCGCGGACTCCCACCGCTTCTGCGCCGTGTCCCAGACGCAGTGCCCCGTCTGGAGCGTGCCCGACCGGCCCCGCATCGCCTTCCAGCGCGCGGTGGCCTCCTCGGCGTCGGCGGGCTTGCCGAGAGCCTGGCCGTCCAGGTCGAGCACGGAGTCGCAGCCGATCACGAGCGCGCCCTGGACCTCGGGCCGCGCCGCCACGACGGAGGCCTTCGCCTCGGCCAGCGCGAGGGCCAGCTCGGCGGGAGTGGGTGCGGTGACGGCGTCCTCGTCGACCCCGCTCACGATCACCTCGGGGGCGAGTCCGGCCTGCCGCAGCAGATTGAGCCGGGCGGGGGACTGGGAGGCGAGGACGAGACGGCGGCGCGGCTGATCGGTCATGAGATCAGGGTATCGGCGCCGATCCGCCCGTGCTTCGGCTGCCGGACGGACATCAGCGGACGCCCACCAGGATCATCGCGACCACCATGGCCAGCGCCAGGAGAACGCCCAGGCGTCGCAACATGTCCTGCATGTCGCGGAGATCCTTGGGGGGTTCGTTCTCGGGGTCGGACCACAGCATGCTCCCGATCGTGCGACGACGGGGCGGCCGGACGCCTGAGTACGCGTACTCAACTTGCGCGCATCCTGTGAAAGCGGCTCCCGTGCCGCCTTTGGAGGGCCAGGGCCAGGACCAGGGCCAGGGCCAGGGCGGGGCAGCTGCCCAGGAAGCCGGGATCCCCCTGGGACAGGGTCCGCAGGGGGATCAAGGGTCAAGGGTTCTCGTGTGCCGACGCGGGTCTAGCCCGGCCAGCAGCTGCGGCCCCACGACGTCGGGCCCGGCCGCGGGAGCCGGTGCGCGGCGATGCGGGCGGGGTCGGACCAGGAGTCACGCGGCCCGGACGCGCCGGACGGGGCGGACGCCACCGCCGCGGCGCGCGCTCGGACCACCGCCAGCGCGGCGGCCAGCTCCTCCGGGGTCGGATTGCCCCGTACGACCTTGATCGTCATGTCTGCTCCCAGGATCCGGGTCTGCGGGGTTCTAGAGCGGGATGTTTCCGTGCTTCTTGGGGGGCAGGGAGGCTCGTTTGGTGCGGAGCTGGCGCAGGCCGCGGACGACGTGGGCGCGGGTCTGGGAGGGCATGATGACGCCGTCGATGTAGCCGCGTTCGGCCGCGGTGTAGGGGTTGAGGAGGGTGTCCTCGTACTCCTGGATGAGGCGGGCGCGGGTGGCGTCCTGGTCCTCGGCGGCGGCGATGGTGCGGCGGTGCAGGATGTTGACCGCGCCCTGGGCGCCCATGACGGCGATCTGGGCGGTGGGCCAGGCGAGGTTGAGGTCGGCGCCCAGGTGCTTGGAGCCCATCACGTCGTAGGCGCCGCCGAAGGCCTTGCGGGTGATGATGGTGATCAGCGGGACGGTGGCCTCGGCGTAGGCGTAGATCAGTTTGGCGCCGCGGCG
>NZ_JBIAQM010000083.1:0-2792 GCF_042888945.1 Streptomyces sp. NPDC002698 | reverse complement strand
AAGACGAGTCAGAAACCGTTGATGTAGGCGAAGGACATGCGAAAGGTCCGGCGTAGAGGGTAAGACCCCCGTAGTCGAAACATCAACGGCTCGTTTGAGAGACACCCAAGTAGCACGGGGCCCGAGAAATCCCGTGTGAATCTGGCGGGACCACCCGCTAAGCCTAAATATTCCCTGGTGACCGATAGCGGATAGTACCGTGAGGGAATGGTGAAAAGTACCGCGGGAGCGGAGTGAAATAGTACCTGAAACCGTGTGCCTACAAGCCGTGGGAGCGTCGGGCAAGCACTTGTGCTTGCCTCGTGACTGCGTGCCTTTTGAAGAATGAGCCTGCGAGTTTGCGGTGCGTTGCGAGGTTAACCCGTGTGGGGAAGCCGTAGCGAAAGCGAGTCCGAACAGGGCGATTCAGTAGCGCGCTCAAGACCCGAAGCGGAGTGATCTAGCCATGGGCAGGTTGAAGCGGCTGTAAGAGGTCGTGGAGGACCGAACCCACCAGGGTTGAAAACCTGGGGGATGACCTGTGGTTAGGGGTGAAAGGCCAATCAAACTCCGTGATAGCTGGTTCTCCCCGAAATGCATTTAGGTGCAGCGTCGTGTGTTTCTTGCCGGAGGTAGAGCACTGGATAGGCGATGGGCCCTACCGGGTTACTGACCTTAGCCAAACTCCGAATGCCGGTAAGTGAGAGCGCGGCAGTGAGACTGTGGGGGATAAGCTCCATGGTCGAGAGGGAAACAGCCCAGAGCATCGACTAAGGCCCCTAAGCGTACGCTAAGTGGGAAAGGATGTGGAGTCGCACAGACAACCAGGAGGTTGGCTTAGAAGCAGCCACCCTTGAAAGAGTGCGTAATAGCTCACTGGTCTAGTGATTCCGCGCCGACAATGTAGCGGGGCTCAAGCGTACCGCCGAAGTCGTGTCATTGCAGCAATAGGGCCAACGCCCGCTGTGATGGGTAGGGGAGCGTCGTGTGCCGGGTGAAGCCGCGCCGGAAGGCAGTGGTGGACGGTTCACGAGTGAGAATGCAGGCATGAGTAGCGATACACACGTGAGAAACGTGTGCGCCGATTGACTAAGGGTTCCTGGGTCAAGCTGATCTGCCCAGGGTAAGTCGGGACCTAAGGCGAGGCCGACAGGCGTAGTCGATGGATAACCGGTTGATATTCCGGTACCCGCTGTGAAGCGTCAAACATCGAACCAGGCGATGCTAAGTCCGTGAAGCCGCCCCGGAGCCTTCGGGCAAAGGGGAGTGGTGGAGCCGACGGACCAGACCTGTAGTAGGTGAGTGATGGGGTGACGCAGGAAGGTAGTCCATCCCGGGCGGTGGTTGTCCCGGGGTAAGGGTGTAGGACGTCAGGTAGGCAAATCCGCCTGACACATAGTCTGAGACCTGATGCCGAGCCGATTGTGGTGAAGTGGATGATCCTATGCTGTCGAGAAAAGCCTCTAGCGAGTTTCATGGCGGCCCGTACCCTAAACCGACTCAGGTGGTCAGGTAGAGAATACCGAGGCGTTCGGGTGAACTATGGTTAAGGAACTCGGCAAAATGCCCCCGTAACTTCGGGAGAAGGGGGGCCATCACCGGTGACTGGATTTACTCCATGAGCTGGGGGTGGCCGCAGAGACCAGCGAGAAGCGACTGTTTACTAAAAACACAGGTCCGTGCGAAGCCGTAAGGCGATGTATACGGACTGACGCCTGCCCGGTGCTGGAACGTTAAGGGGACCGGTTAGTCACTCTTCGGGGTGGCGAAGCTGAGAACTTAAGCGCCAGTAAACGGCGGTGGTAACTATAACCATCCTAAGGTAGCGAAATTCCTTGTCGGGTAAGTTCCGACCTGCACGAATGGCGTAACGACTTCTCGACTGTCTCAACCATAGGCCCGGTGAAATTGCACTACGAGTAAAGATGCTCGTTTCGCGCAGCAGGACGGAAAGACCCCGGGACCTTTACTACAGTTTGATATTGGTGTTCGGTTCGGCTTGTGTAGGATAGCTGGGAGACTGTGAAGCTTGGACGCCAGTTCAGGTGGAGTCGTCGTTGAAATACCAGTCTGGTCGTGCTGGATGTCTAACCTGGGTCCGTGATCCGGATCAGGGACAGTGTCTGATGGGTAGTTTAACTGGGGCGGTTGCCTCCTAAAGAGTAACGGAGGCGCCCAAAGGTTCCCTCAGCCTGGTTGGCAATCAGGTGTTGAGTGTAAGTGCACAAGGGAGCTTGACTGTGAGACCGACGGGTCGAGCAGGGACGAAAGTCGGGACTAGTGATCCGGCGGTGGCTTGTGGAAGCGCCGTCGCTCAACGGATAAAAGGTACCCCGGGGATAACAGGCTGATCTTCCCCAAGAGTCCATATCGACGGGATGGTTTGGCACCTCGATGTCGGCTCGTCGCATCCTGGGGCTGGAGTCGGTCCCAAGGGTTGGGCTGTTCGCCCATTAAAGCGGTACGCGAGCTGGGTTTAGAACGTCGTGAGACAGTTCGGTCCCTATCCGCTGTGCGCGTAGGAATATTGAGAAGGGCTGTCCCTAGTACGAGAGGACCGGGACGGACGAACCTCTGGTGTGCCAGTTGTCCTGCCAAGGGCATGGCTGGTTGGCTACGTTCGGGAGGGATAACCGCTGAAAGCATCTAAGCGGGAAGCCTGCTTCGAGATGAGTATTCCCACCCCCTCGAGGGGTTAAGGCTCCCAGTAGACGACTGGGTTGATAGGCCAGATCTGGAAGCCCGGCAACGGGTGGAGGTGACTGGTACTAATAGGCCGAGGGCTTGTCCTCAGTTGCTCGCGTCCACTGTGT
>NZ_JBIAQM010000082.1:0-5802 GCF_042888945.1 Streptomyces sp. NPDC002698 | reverse complement strand
ACCCCAGACCGTTCGTCTGGACGAAAACAGCAGACGAGATCCTCGACAAAGTCGCCGCCTACTGCCACCGAATCTCTGACTCAGGTCACTAGGGCGTCGCGTCCGCCGTGGCCGGGATCCGCGGCTCGTCGTGCCTGCCCGTCCTGAACTGCGTCCGGTACAGCTCCGCGTAGCGCCCGTCCGCCGCGAGCAGGGCCTCATGGGTGCCCCGCTCGACGATCCGGCCCGCCTCGACGACCAGGATCAGGTCGGCTGCCCGTACCGTCGACAGCCGGTGCGCGATCACGACGGCGGTGCGGCCCTCCAGTGCCTCGGTGAGCGCCTCCTGGACGGCCGCCTCCGAGGTGTTGTCGAGATGGGCGGTGGCCTCGTCCAGGATGACGACCCGCTGGCGGGCGAGCAGCAGCCGGGCGATGGTCATGCGCTGACGCTCGCCGCCGGAGAGCCGGTAACCGCGCTCGCCGACCACGGTGTCGAGGCCGTCGGGCAGCGACCGTACGAGCTCCTCGAGACGGGCCCGGCGCAGCACGTCCCACAGCTCGTCCTCGGTCGCGGCCGGCCGGGCGAGGAGCAGGTTCTCGCGGACCGAGTCGTGGAAGAGGTGCCCGTCCTGGGTGACCATGCCGAGGGTGGCGCGCATCGACGCGGCGCTGAGCTCACGGACGTCGACCCCGCCGATGCGTACGGTGCCGGCGTCGGTGTCGTACAGGCGCGGCAGCAGTTGCGCGATGGTCGACTTGCCGGCGCCGGATGAGCCGACGAGCGCGACGGTCTGGCCGGGTTCGGCGCGGAAGGAGATGCCGTGCAGGACCTCGTCGCCGCCCCGGGTGTCGAGGGCCGCGACCTCCTCCAGGGAGGCGAGGGAGACCTTGTCGGCGGACGGGTAGGCGAACCGGACGTCCTCGAACTCGACGGCGGCGGGCTCGTCCGGGAGCGTGCGGGGCTCCGGCTTCTCCTCGATGAGCGGCTTCAGGTCGAGCACCTCGAAGACGCGCTCGAAGCTGACCAGGGCGCTCATGACCTCGACGCGCGCCCCGGCCAGCGAGGTGAGCGGCGCGTACAGCCGGGTGAGCAGCAGTGCCAGTGAGACGACGGCGCCCGGCTCCAGGGTGCCCCGCAGGGCGAACCAGCCGCCGAGCCCGTAGACGAGGGCGAGCGCCAGGGCGGACACCAGGGTCAGGGCGGTGATGAAGGCGGACTGGGCCATCGCCGTACGCACCCCGATGTCCCGCACCCGCCGGGCCCGCGCCGCGAACTCGGCGGACTCCTCACCGGGCCGCCCGAAGAGCTTGACGAGGGTGGCGCCGGGCGCGGAGAAGCGCTCGGTCATCCGGGTGCCCATGGAGGCGTTGAGGTCGGCCGCCTCCCGCTGGAGCCTGGCCATCCGGCTGCCCATCCGGCGGGCGGGGAGTACGAACACCGGCAGCAGGACCAGGGCGAGCAGGGTGATCTGCCAGGACAGGGTGAGCATCACGACCAGGGTGAGCAGCAGGGTCACCACATTGCCGACGACGCCGGACAAGGTGTTGCTGAAGGCGCGCTGGGCGCCGATCACGTCGTTGTTGAGTCGACTGACGAGCGCGCCCGTACGTGTACGTGTGAAGAACGCGACCGGCATGCGCTGCACATGATCGAAGACAGCCGTCCGCAGATCGAGGATGAGTCCCTCGCCGAGCGTCGACGAGAGCCAGCGGCCCAGGATCCCGAAGGCCGCCTCGGCGAGCGCGATGACGGCGATGAGCACGGAAAGACGGACGACGGTGCTCTCGTCCCCGTGGGCCACGATGGTGTCCACGACGTGCCCCGCGAGCACCGGCGTCGCGACGGCCAGCAGCGCTGTCACCACACTGAGGAGGACGAACTGCGCGATACGACGGCGGTGCGGGCGGGCGAAGGCGGCGATGCGGCGCAGGGTCGCGCGGTCGAAGGGACGACGCTCCTGTTGGGCGTTCATGACACTGTGCAGCTGTGTCCAGGCTGTGGTCTCCATGCTCATGAGAGAGACAGTAGGACCTCAAGCTTTGTTGAGGTCAACGGATCCGGGCGGGCCCACCCGCTCGGGTGGGCCCCCGCGGACGCCGAGGGCGGCACCGCGCTCGGGACCAGGGCGGACACCGAGGTGGACACCGTGCGGGGCGCCGAGCCGAGTACCGGAATCGGTGCCGCGGTGGGCGTCGAGGTGAACACCGGGGTCGGCACCGGGCACCCGGGGGCCACCCCTCCCGCGGCTTGCCCGGCACGTCAGCCGCCGTCCCCGCGCCCGCAACCTCACGTTGGTGCGGCGGGGAAAACCTCTCCGAATGTGACAGCCGTACGACTTCCCCGGGCGCTGCCCCGGCTCCCCCGCCGCCTCACCCTGCGGCCTGCCGTCCGGCCGGTCCTGTGTCTGCTCCCGCTCGCGCTGGTCCTCGTGGTGGCCGTGCGCCACCGGTCCGTGCTCGTCGAGGGGTTCGGCCATCTGCGGTCGGCCGAGTGGCCCTGGCTCTTCGCCGCGGCCGCCGCGACCTGTCTGACCTGGGTGGCCGCGGCCGTGACCCGGCAGGGCGCGGTCATGGAACGGCTGCCCGCCTGCCGGCTGCTCGCCACGCAGTTCGCCGCGGGCGCCGCGAACCATCTGCTGCCGACGGGGCTGGGCGCCGGGGCGGTCAATCTGCGGTTCATGACGGTGTGCGGGGTGCCGCTCGCCCGCTCCTCGGCCGCGCTCGCGCTGTATCTGCTGGCCGAGGCGGTCGCCCGGCTGGCCCTGCTGCTCGGCCTGCTGATCGCGTTCCCCGGTGCGCTGCGGGTCGACGGTCTGATACCGGCGGGGGCGATCGGACCGCTGCTGCTCGGCGTCGTCGTGGCCCTGTGCGCCGCGCTGGCGGTGCTCGCTCTCGTACGACGGCTGCGCACGGCCGTCCTCTCCTTCCTGCGCACCGCTTTCGGAGAGGCCCGTTCGGTGCACACCCGGCCGTCGCGGGCCTTCGCCCTGTGGGGCGGCTCGCTCGCGTTCCCGCTGCTCCAGGCCGCCGGACTGGCCTCGGTGGGACGGGCGCTGGGCCTCCCGGTGTCACCCACGCACATGATGATCGCCTACCTGGCGGCGACGATCGCGGTCGCGATGGTGCCGACGCCCGGGGGGCTCGGTTCGGTGGAGGCCGCGCTGGTCGTGGCCCTGGTCGCGGCGGGCGGCCCGGTGGCCGTGGCGACCGCGGTGGTGCTGGCGTACCGGATCATCACGGTGTGGATGCCGCTGCTGCCGGGGGCGCTCACGCTCGGGGCGCTGGTCCGCTGGAAGGTGATCTGACGCGAGGGGACCGCGAGGGACGAGGGCCTTTCCGTCCCCGGGCCGTGCGGTGCGCCGCGCGCTGTGATACCGAGGAGTAACCACGGCGTGCGGTGTGGCGCGCCGGCCGCCGAAAGGGGACGGCGCGATGCCGGTCCGCAGCGAACGTCAGGGTCACGTCACCACCGTCGTCCTCTCCCGGCCCGCGGCCCGCAACGCGGTGGACGGGCCGACCGCCGCCGAGCTCGCGGACGCCTTCCGCGCGTTCGAGGCCGACGAGACGGCGCGCGTCGCCGTGCTCTGGGGCGAGGGCGGCACGTTCTGCGCGGGCGCGGACCTCAAGGCCATCGGCACCGAGCGGGGGAACGAGGTCGCCGAGGACGGTGACGGGCCGATGGGTCCCACCCGGCTGCGCCTGACCAAGCCGGTGATCGCCGCGGTCGAGGGGCACGCCGTGGCCGGCGGTCTGGAGCTGGCGCTCTGGTGCGATCTGCGGGTCGCCGAGGAGGACGCCGTCTTCGGGGTGTTCTGCCGCCGCTGGGGCGTGCCGCTGATCGACGGGGGCACGGTACGGCTGCCGCGGCTCATCGGCATGAGCCGTGCGATGGA
The DNA here is from genome assembly GCF_042888945.1 of Streptomyces sp. NPDC002698. Taxonomy (NCBI): domain Bacteria; kingdom Bacillati; phylum Actinomycetota; class Actinomycetes; order Kitasatosporales; family Streptomycetaceae; genus Streptomyces; species Streptomyces sp. NPDC002698. The sequence continues at coordinate 1,928 of NZ_JBIAQM010000082.1, read as the reverse complement.
CATGATCCTCACCGGCCGTCCGGTCGGCGCCCGGGAGGCGTACGAGATGGGGCTCGCCAACCGTCTCGTCCCGGCCGGCCGGGCCCGCGCCGAGGCCGAGCGGCTGGCCGCCGAGATCGCCGGCTTCCCGCAGTCCTGTCTGCGCAGCGACCGGGCCTCGGTCCTCGACCAGGAGGGCCTGATCGAGAAGGAGGCCATGCGGACCGAACTCCGCTACGGCATGGGCGTACTGGAGGAGGGCATGGAGGGCGCGGCCCGTTTCGCGTCCGGCGCGGGGCGGCACGGCGCGTTCGGCGAACCGTGACACCGGCGGGCGCGTGTGCGGCGGAGGCCGTGGTTCCGGTCCGGTGGGTGGGTCGGGGCCGTGCCGGTGCATCAGCCCGTCGCCGTTGGACGGAGATGTGACCGTCGGTGGCGACGGGCATCGATGTACCGGCACGGCCCCTCGCGTCGGATCCCGGCTGCGGGTGCGCGGTGGTCGGATCGGAGCGTCAAGGGCTGTCCCCCGTAGGGCTGGTGACGGAGGGGCAGCCGGATGCGGCAGGATGAGCCGTCTCCCCGGACGACGGCGAACGCCCGTCCGGGCATGATCGCGTTCCCGGATTCGAGCAGGTGGCAAGTGACTACACAGCACATTCGGCCCGCGGGCCCTCACCCCGGTCACGGTCTCCGAGGAGGTCACCGATGAAGCGCTCCGTCACCCTGGACGACCTGATGATCGCCGGAATAGCCGTGGCGGCCGGGCTGCTGGCGGCGTTCCTGCTGCGGATGCTGCTGCGCTGGCTGGGCAAGCACGCCGAGCGCACCCGCTGGAGCGGCGACGACGTCATGGTCGACGCCCTGCGCACCGTCGTACCGTGGTCGGCGGTGGCCGGAGGCGTCGCCGCCGCGGCCGCGGTGCTTCCGCTGACCGCGCCGGTCGACAAGACCGTCAACCGGTCACTGACCGTGCTGCTCATCCTCGTCACGACGGTCACCGCGGCCCGGCTGATCACCGGCCTGGTCCGGTCGGTGACGCAGTCCCGCTCGGGCGTCGCCGGTTCGGCCACCATCTTCGTCAACATCACCCGGGTCGTGGTGCTGGCGATCGGCTTCCTGGTCGTCCTGCAGACCCTGGGGATCTCGATCGCTCCCCTGCTGACGGCCCTGGGTGTGGGCGGTCTGGCGGTCGCCCTCGCACTCCAGGACACCCTCGCCAACCTCTTCGCGGGTGTGCACATCCTCGCCTCGAAGACGATCCAGCCGGGCGACTACATCCGGCTGAGCAGCGGCGAGGAGGGGTACGTCGTCGACATCAACTGGCGCAACACCACGGTCCGTCAGCTCTCCAACAACCTGGTCATCATCCCCAACGCCCAGCTCTCGGGCACCAACATGACCAACTTCACCCGGCCCGAGCAGCAGATGACACTCCTGGTGCAGGTCGGCGTCGGCTACGACAGCGACCTCGACCACGTCGAGCGGGTCACGAACGAGGTCGTCGCCGAGGTGATGACCGGGATCGACGGCGCCGTCCCGGAGCACGAACCCGCCGTACGTTTCCACACCTTCGGCGACTCGCGCATCGGTCTCACCGTGATCCTGGCCGTGGGCGAGTTCAGTGACCAGTACCGGATCAAGCACGAGTTCATCAAGGCCCTGCACAAGCGCTACCGGGACGAGGGCATCCGGATTCCGTCGCCCGCCCGCACGGTCGCGCTCCAGTCCGGCGGGACGGGCTTCCTGGAGACCGCCATACCGCATCAGCGCGAGGCCGCCTCGAAGCGGCCCTGAGACGGGACCGGGGGCCGGGCGGAGACTTCCGCCCGGCCCCCGGCCGTGGGGGGGGGGGGGGGCCCCGGGGCGGGGGGGGGGCCGGCGGGGGCGGGGGGGGGGGGGGGGGGGGCGCGCCCCCGCCGCGCCGCCACCCCGAACGGCGAGAAAGCCGA
>NZ_JBIAQM010000081.1:0-6023 GCF_042888945.1 Streptomyces sp. NPDC002698 | reverse complement strand
CTAAGCCTCACAGCGCCGATGGTACTGCAGGGGGGACCCTGTGGGAGAGTAGGACGCCGCCGAACAAATTTTGAAGAAAACCCCCGGACCGGGGATACCGGTCCGGGGGTTTTCTGCGTTCAGGACTTATCCGAACAACGCCTATCCGAACAACGGCGGAATCGACGCCCGTTGACGATGAGCCAGCCCTGCTGCTGGAACCCCGAACTTGTTTCTCATCTGGTGAGAACGGCGGACAGCAGATCGCCTTCGTACATGTCACCTTGGGCCATCGGGTCGTCCCGCAGCACCTCCAGGGCGAGCGGCAGAAGATGAGCGAGTCCCTCGCCCTGCCCGATCAACAGACGCAAGTCCTCGACGGTCAGCCCGCCGATCGGCCGACACCGAAGGGCATGAGCCTTCGAAACAAGGCGACTTGAGTCAGTCGGCGGGGCCGGCCAACGGTCGTGCTCAGGCAGGCGTGCAGGTGAGCTGACCCGACCGTGCCGGGCACAGGATGTCGGGTCCGGCACAGTGGGACTTCCCTAGCGTGGGGATCCGTAAGGGAAGGACGGCCAGGAGTGCTGGAGCGGCTGAATCAGGCCATGGACTACATCGAGGACCACCTCGACGAGCCCATCGACGCGACCGAGCTGGCCCGTATCGCCATGACGTCGGAGTACCACTTCCGGCGGATGTTCTCCGCGCTGGCGGGCATCCCGCTCTCCGAGTACATCCGCCGCCGGCGGCTGACGCTCTCCGGGGCCGAAGTGCTCGCCGGAGAGCGGACGTTGCTCGATGTCGCGGTGCGGTACGGGTACAGCTCGGGCGAGGCGTTCGCACGTGCCTTTCGCGCCGTGCACGGGGTCGGTCCCGGCGAGGCGCGGCGGACGGGTGCGGCGCTGCAATCCCAGCCGCGGATGTCCTTCCGGCTGATCGTGGAAGGGAGCACCAGCATGCGGTACCGGGTAGTGGAGAAGGACGGGTTCAGGCTCGTGGGCAGGGGGACACAGGTCCCGCTGGTCTACGAGGGGATGAACCCGGCCATCGTGGAGTTCGTCAAGAGCATCGGCAAGGAGACGCTGGGGCGCTGGGCGGAGTACGCGGACGGGGAGCCCGGCGGTGTCGTGGCCGCCGTCAGCAACCACTCCGCGGACGACGCGGAGGGCACCGAAATCGACTACTTCCAAGGGGTGGTGAGCGACGCGGAGGTGCCCGGCGCTTCGGACAGCCTCGACGTCGAGCCGGGGACGTGGGCAGTGTTCGAGTCCTCGGGCCCGTTCCCGCTGGCGGTGCAGTACCTCTGGCGAGACGTGTACACGCAGTGGTTCCCGTCGAACCCGTACCGGAGCCGGCCGGGTCCGTCGCTCTCGCGCACGCGGGTGTCCGAGGACGGTACGCACGCGGACGCGGAGGTGTGGATTCCGGTGGAGCGGGCCGGCGACTGAACCCCGACGCCGACTACGGCTCGCAGAGCAGCCCGCCGTATCCGTACAGCCGCTTGCTCTGTGCTGACTGTGGTGTGGCGGGTGCTTTTGCCGACTGGGTGCGGTGTGCCAGCGTGGGGTGCCATGAGTGATGATCACGAGAGGGATGCCGCGCTGGCGCGAGCCGTGCAGCTGCGGGAGCAGGGCAGGGCTGGGCAGGCCCGGGAACAATTGACGGAGCTGGCCGAGCGGTATCCGAAGGATGCCGAAGTCGCCTATCAGACGGCCTGGGCGCACGATGTCCTCGGCCTGGAGGCCGAGGCCGTTCCGTTCTACGAGCGGGCCCTGGGCGGTGCGGGACTGTCTCCGGAAGATCGTCACGGGGCCTTCCTCGGGCTGGGAAGCACTCATCGGGTCCTGGGCTCCTACGGGGCGGCCGTGCGGACCCTGCGGCATGCGCTTGAGGAGTTCCCGGATGATCCGGCGCTGCAGTCTTTCCTGGCCATGGCGCTGTACAACGACGGTGAAGGCCGCGAGGCGGTGCGGCTGCTGCTGAAGACGGTGGCCGCCACCAGTAGCGACCGCCGGGTGCAGGACTACCGGCGGGCGATCGAGCACTACGCCGACGATCTGGACGGCGTGCAGCAGACGGACGACGGGCCGCGGGAAGGGGAGGGATGAGTCATCGGCGGTGACGTGGGCGGCCGGATCGAACTCCGGCCGGAGCGACAGCAGAACGGCGAACCGGTCCTCTAACAGCGGCTAACACAATGAGGTGGCTCGGTCCTGAGGGCCATGTCCAGGGCGGTAGTTGAGCGTTCGGTTCGGTGTGGGGACGTTGCCGTGGATCGTGTCGGATGAGCTGTGGCACTGCTTGGAGTCGCTGTTGCCGCAGCGTGAGCGACGCTTTCGGCATCCGGGCCGCAAGCCGCTGCCGGACCGGCAGGTGCTGTGCGGGATCCTGTACGTGCTGCACACCGGGATCCAGTGGGAGTACCTGCCGCAGGACCTCGGCTTCGGCTCGGGCATGACGTGCTGGCGCCGCTTGCGGGACTGAAACCAGCCGACGTCTGGCAACGACTGCACGAGGTGCTGCTGGCCGAACTGAACGCGGCCTCGCGACTGGACCGGTCCCGCTGCGTGGTCGACTCCTCCCACGGCAGGGCACTAAAAGGGGGGATGCAGACGGGCCCCTCGCCGGTCGACCGGGGCCGAGCCGGCTCCAAGCATCACTCGATCACTGACGGGCACGGCACCCCGCTGGCTGTCCTGCTGACGGGCGGCAACCGCAACGACGTCACCCAGCTCCTGCCCTTGCTCGACGCGATCCCGCCGGTCCGCGGTCGGGTCGGCCGTCTCCGTCGCAAGCCGGACTCGCTGTTCGCCGACCGCGGCTACGACCACGACATCTACCGCGACCAGGTTCGCGCCCGTGGGATCGTGCCCGCGATCGCCCGCCGCGGCACCCGACACGGCACCGGGCTGGGTACTTACCGCTGGGTGGTGGAAAGGAGTTTTGCCTGGTTGCACGGCTTCCGACGTCTGCGGATCCGGTGGGAAAGGCGAGCCGACATCCACGAAGCGTTCCTGAAGCTCGCCTGCTGCCTCATCACGCACCGACAACTCAGAGCATTGGGCTGACGGTGGGGTGCAAGGCCGCTGGTCACGTCATGGATGTCCGTGGCTCATGCCATGATCCGGCCTCATGAGTGACCGTTCGCTTTCACCCGCTTGGCTGGCCTCGTGGACAGACAGAGTCTCCGGGATCCTCACGGCAATGACAGACGAGTTCGAGCGTCGGCACGGCTTTCCCCCCGGCACCAACGAGGTCCGGCCGGCCAGCCGCGACGATCAAACCGCGGCTCGCGCGCTTGCCCAAGCGGGCTTTATCCCGGCTGACCTGGTCACTTTCTACGACAGCATCGGCGACGTCACCTGGGCGGACGTCGGCAACGGCTACTTCCTCGACCCGGCAGGTGACGTCCTTCTGCGACTCCAGGAGCACGGCGCTGTCGATGCCGGCGCGGACCAGAAGGTGGCCATCGGCTCGAACGGCGGCGGCTTCTCCTACCTCGCGGGCCCTGACGGGTCGGTTCATCGAACGCGGACGGCATCACAGGACGAACCAGAGCTCGACAAGGTAGCCGACGACCTGCGGCAGTTCCTGGAACTGCTGGAGCAATCCCTGACGCGGTTCGTCACCAACGGCGAGCCGGGATCTCTGTAGATCAACCCGCAGGGCCCATTCTGTTAGGCGCTGTAAAGGTCTCCAGTGCTTTGACCGCATAGGTTCGCCGGATCGGCGGCGTCGGTCCTCGGATCGGCTGGACTCGGTGTGGGAACAAATTTGAGCGGTCGCGGAGCCGATCGAACTAGGCTCCCAGCATGTCTGGCCCGACGTTGGTGATCGAGTTGGCGGAGCCGCTCTCCCCGGCTGCGCTGCGGGAGTTCCGCGCGTTGATGGTGGGGCTCTCCTCCCACTTCGCTGAGAAGCGGCCCGGGTTCTTCGACGTCAACGTGCCCGCAGAGCTACTGGGCGTCGAGGACAGGCGAGAGGAGGACTGGCGAAAGCCGTTCCCGCTTCCACTCCTCGGCAACGCCACCGCGGACGACGCGCTTACGGCCCTGGTGGGATTCAATCCGCAGCGCGAGGACTGGCGTCGGCCCTTCCTGGTCTACTTGATGGGGCCCGGTGCCGGCGACGAGAGCACCTTCGAGGCTGAGCACGCGGACGAGCCCGAGGTGGAGATCGTCCTCGGCTTCAGACCGACCCATGCCGTCAATGTCAGTGCCTGCTGCAATCGCGAGATCGACCACGTGACCACGGCCCTGCTGACCGCCGCTGTCATGGACGTCATCGGAGGCGTGGCCAAAGCCGAGCTGCTGGACGGACAGGCGTCGGTCGTTGCCGGCCTTCCGGGGGTGTCGGGGATCGCGGACGACGACTGGATGGCGCTGGGAACGGCGGAGTTCCTGCGGGCCTGGGCTGCGCACCCCGCCTTCCGGCTGGTCAAGTAGACCAGGCAGATCCGCGGCGTATGCCTTTCTCGCTGCGGATGCGGGCGCGTTCCTTGCGTCCGGCGGCCAGGACGTCGCGGTGGCGGGCGTTGACGTTGCGCCGGCGGAGGTAGGCGTGCAGAGCCCGAGCCCGCGGTGGGCCGGATCCTCAGCGGCCGAACTCGTCGAAGACGAAAACCCGCTCCGGGAAGCGGTCCAGGACGTGCTCGAGACGGTCCGGCTTCGTCTCCCGTTCGGGGTCCGGCATCACCTTCCAGGTCTTGGTGCGCTGGAAGGTGATGCTGCGGCGGGCGGGCGGGCAGGCACCGTAACGCCTCACGGCCGATGCGGATCACCCGGCTGTGCACTTTGCGCAGGTAGGCGACCAGCTTGCGCAGCGACCAGCGGGTGAACGGCTGGCCGAGCTTGACCGGGCGGGTGGTGGCCGTCGCGATGAGGTCGTCAGGCCGGCATGGCTGCCGCCTGACCGCGGCTACGTACCTTGCGCAGAGCAGCCGCAGCAGTCGAGCATTCACGGATGAGACCCGAAGTCCAGGCCTTCGTCGCCGATGGCCCCCTCCCCGACTGGGACACCGACGAGGAGGAGATCGTCGACCGGCGATACAGACAACTCGAAGCCATCTCCGCGCCCGTCACGGCCGACGAAGCGCACGCTCTGGCTGCCTGCTTCGGTCCCGACGACTGCTACGGCGTGGCCTGGTCGCTGCTGCACCTGATCGAGACCAGCCCAGGCCCTCTGCCGCCAGTGACCCGCCCGGGTCCCGACGCCGATGTCTGGCATCACACGCTCTGGAACCGCTGGGGGAACAGGAGTATCTCGGTCGCCCGGACGGATTCGACATGAGAGCCTCACGCCCGTGGCTACTGACACCCAGGTGGGAGAGCTGTTGCACCAGCGCGGCTGGCGAACGGCTTTCACGGTCGCTGAACGGGTGAATGCGTGGGCCGCCCTGGTGAGCGGCATCGAGCGCGGCTACGGCGACGACATCTACGAGTACACCAACGATCTCTACTGCCGAAACTGGCTGCACGAGGCATGGCTCCTGCTGGACGAGCACATCGTCCAGATCTGGACTCCGCAGATCAAAGCTCTGGACGACCGGTACAAGGCCGCGACTGTCGATGACGACGGCCAAGCACTCGACCAGTTCCACGGAATGCCCGGCCCCGAGCTCTGGTGGTGGCGGCGACACCCCCGCATCCTCACCGGAGACCTCGGGCGTTCGCTTCGCTCGGTCGGCGCCATCGGTACCGACCCTGACCCGGCATGACCCTCAGCCTCGCGGGTCACGGGACAAGCCGGCGCCGAGGTGCGCCGTCGGCACGCGTCCGTGAACCGCAAAGGGATCCGTCGGCCTTCCTGATCCGGTGAGCCGGGCCGGCACCGCTGATCCGCCGCTGCCGGAGCGCTCTAAAAGATCTTGACAGGGGAGGTTGACACCGTCCCGGCGGATCCGTAAAGTTCTCCGAGTTGTCACGGAGCCGGAACGGTTCCGCGACGGCACCTCCGCCGCTGATGCGGCAATCAAACCACCAGCACGATCTCCCAGCCGGGGTGAATTCGGCGTGTCCGAATTCAATTCGATTGGGGCCCGGCGG
>NZ_JBIAQM010000080.1:0-6171 GCF_042888945.1 Streptomyces sp. NPDC002698 | reverse complement strand
GGACGCGGTCTCGGCGACGCCTGAATTCTGGTTCTGGATCACTTTCAGTGCCGGGACCACGGAGGGTCACCGAAACCGTGATCATGAACGGTCGTGGGTGATGTCCTCCTCCAGAACTTGTGGTTCCACCAAGTCCAAAGTGTCGTGATTGAAAACGTTGTGCCTGACGGCGAGTTGGTGGCCGTGCGGGCCCGGGCGGTTGCGGAGCGGGCCGTATGTCCAGCGTGCGGGACGCTGTCGTCTCGGGTGCACAGCCGGTACGTACGGCGGCTCGCCGACAGTTCGGTCGGCGGCCGCCCTGTGCTGATCGAGTTACAGGTGCGGCGGTTCCGCTGCGGTCAACGTTTATGCAGGCAGGCGACGTTCGCCGAGCGGGTCGACGGACTGACCGTCCGGCATGGCCGACGCAGCGCCAGGCTGCAGACGGTGCTGGAACGTGTGGCGGTGATGCTGGCCGGCCGTGCCGGTGCCCGCCTGTCCCGGACTCTGGCAGTCGGGGTGAGCAGGTCGACACTGCTGCGGTTGATCCGTCGCCTGCCGGAGCCCGATACCTCGACACCGCGGGTGCTCGGGTTGGACGACTTCGCGCTGCGCAAGGGCCACAAGTACGGCACGATCCTGATCGACATCGAAACCCGCCAGCCCATCGACCTGCTTCCGGACCGGACGACATCAACGGTCGCCCGGTGGATCGCCGACCATCCCGGGATCGAGGTGATCTGTCGGGACCGCTCCACCGCCTATGCCGAGGCCGGACGGCTCGGCGCCCCGGACGCCATCCCACGTCGCAGACCGGTGGCACATCTGGTCGAACCTCGCCGAGGCCGTCGAGAAGACAGTCGTCCAACATCGAGCTCTGCTATGTGAGCCGCACGACGCCGCCACGGCCCAGGCCGTCGCGGACACGGAGAATACGAACCTTGATCTGCCCTCTCCCAGAGGGCCGCGGACAACCGGCCGACTCTCCGCCGTGTCCGGCAACAGCACGCGGCTGTCCACGCTCTACTCGAGCAGGGCATCGGACTGCGCGCGATCGCCCGCCAACAGGGGCTGGCCCGTAATACCGTCCGCGGCGTTGTCACGTTGTTGGGTGTGTGGGTGTCTGATGGCGTGTCGGGGCGTGGTGGGGTCCGCGGTCCGGGCTTGTGGTCAGGACGTGGTGGGCCGGCTGGCAGCGCCGGTGACGTGGTCCCAGATGGCGAGGCGGATGGTCGTCTCAGCTCGGTGTTGGGATGCGGTCATCAGGTGGCGGTGGGGTCGGAAGTGGGGTGGGATGCCGCTGAATGCGGACAGGAACCGCTGGGCCGCGCCGACGGAGCGGAAGCCTTTCATGGCACGTTCACGCTGCCTGGTGGGCTGGTGGCTGTTTTCGGCCCGGTTGTTCAGTCCCTTGTGGGAGCGGTGCTCGACGGAGGGCATGACTTCGCGGTGAGCGGCGCCGTAGGAACGCAGCTTGTCCGTTGTGGGAGCGGTGCTCGACGGAGGGCATGACTTCGCGGTGAGCGGCGCCGTAGGAACGCAGCTTGTCCGTGATGATCACCCTCGGCACTGCCCGGGTCTTCTTCATCAGGCGGCGGAAGAAGCGTCGGGCCGCAGCTTTGTTGCGACGGTTTTGGACGAGGATGTCGAGGACGTTGCCGTCCTGGTCGACGGCCCGCCACAGGTACTTCAGCTCCCCGTTGATCCTGACGAACACCTCGTCCAGGTGCCACTTGTCCCCAGGCCGGAGCCGGCGGCGGCGCAGTCCGTTCGCGTAGGCCTGGGCGAACTTGGCGCACCAGCGGCGCACTGTCTCGCAGGAGACGATGACGCCTCGCTGGAGCACCAACTCCTCGACCTCGTGGAAGCTGAGCGGGAAGCGGAAGTACAGCCACACGCAGTGGGAGATCACCTCGACCGGGTACCGGTGCCCCCTGTACGACGGCGACGCACTCCCCACGGACGACCCCTCCCAGCGTGATCAACCAGAAGATCATCCCACCCGGTCAGCCAACGTGACAGCGCCCTGGATCGCCGTCCTCGGCCTCGCCCTGGCGTACGACTCACTGGTCGTGGCCGTGGGTGCGGCGGCGGGAGAGGGCGCGCTTCTGGAGGCACTCAACACGGGCCAGTTCACGGCACACGCGGTCCTGACCCCGCTGGCCGTCGTGTGCGGGGCGCTGCTGCTCGGCCCGGGCCGGCGTACGGCACGGTGGGCCTGGGCGGTCGCCGGAGCGCTCTCGGTGCTCGGGGTTCTCACCACCCTGCCCGGCCTCGAACTGGAGCCCCGCACCTGGGCGGACACCCTGCGTTACACCGACGCGGGCGATGCGGGGGCTCCCGTCGCCGCGGTCGTCGCCATCCTGGCGCTGCTGGCGATCGGCGTGGTGGTGTGGAGACGTCACGGGGTGCCGTGGGTCGCCCTGGGCGCCCTCGCCGTCTTCGTCGCTTCCGCGCTCGCGTTCAGGGTGCCGCCGCTGGGCAACATCGGCGAAGGGCTCATGCCGGCGGGTCTGCTGGCCGCCCTGTGCGACCGGCGCCTCGACGTGAACGGGACTCCCGCGCCCGTGCCGGCCGCGCGCTGAGCCGCCGGGCCACCCGGGGTGACGGCCGGCCGGTGGAGCCGTGCCGCAGCGGTACGCGCGGTCCCGCGGCAGACCGGTGCCCCCGCCCGGAGGACGGGGGCACCGTGCGACGCCCGCAGGCTGCTCAGCAGGCGTTGGTCAGGAAGGAAGAGATGGCGCTGCCGGAATATCCGCAGGTGAACGGGGTGAAGCGGGTGTCGTTGTTCAGGTAGCGCTTGAACCAGGACACCATCACCCGGGAGGTGGTGGTGTTGGACGCCGCGGGCGCGCCGTGCGAGGCCCCGGACATCTCGACGTACTCCTTCTGCCCGGCGAGCGTGTTGTAGAAGGGGATCGCGTGGCTGCTCGGCGATGCGACGGTGTCCGACTGGCCGCCGACGATGGCCACCGGCTCACTGACGTTGTTCCAGGTCTTGTCACTGTCCCAGGGGGCCAGCGGTACAGCGGCCTTGACCAGGCCGGTGGTGTCCGCCGCCAGCGCCTCCAGGCTGCCGCCGCCACCCATCGAGTGACCCATCACCCCGCGCCGGGTGCCGTCCGCCCGTGACCGGACCGCGGTCGGCGCGGAGTTCACCGCCCAGTTCAGCGCGGCCAGTAACTGGGTTCCCCGGCTGGCGGGCTGGTCGTAGACGGAGTTGGTGTTGATGCCGACGACCACGAATCCCCAGGACGCCAGTCGGGGGCCGAGCCAGCTGATGCTGGACCAGGAGGCGGTGAAGCCGGGGGAGACGGCGACGACCGGGTAGGTGCCGGCCGTGGAGGGGTAGTAGACCTGACCTCCGCCGAAGCCGCTCTGGCCGGTGACGGCGGCGCTGGTCACGGTGAAGCTGCCGTTGCCGGTGATGTTGGAACTGGTGGGGGCCTGGCCGATCTCGTCGGCCATCGCCGTTCCGGAGGAGCCGAACATCAGACCTGTCGCGAGGCCGAGCGACAGCGTCAGCGTCGTCAGTGCGCGGATCAGGCGTGAACGCCCGGCCCGGGCGAGCGCGTGCGGGGCGGGGGGTGTGGGGGAGGTCTGCCGATTCACAGCTCGTCACGTCCTTGGTGGGGGTGTGGGGGTGTGGGGGATCCGGAGCCTGGCGACGGTGCTTGGTGGTGCTTGCCGCTACTTCCGGTGACTGCTGGGACTGTTCGCGCGCTGCCGTGTCCCGTCACTGTCGTCGTCGCGGCTCGTCGTCGCGGTTCGGTGACGGGGTGGTCGGCGGGTGGGGTGACGGTATGTCGGGAGGTGCGTGGGACAGGTGTGGCACCTGCCTTCGCCGTGACGTCATTGTGGGACCGGGCGGACCGGCGGGCATCGGCGAAAACGCGTCAAGTTTGGCCGCGGTCAGGCGTCTTCGTTGTCGAACAGGGAGCCCTCAATCTGGAGGAGGTCAGTGCATGACAGCTGTGGTGGGGTGAAGTTCTGGTCTCGGGCATGCTGGAGGAACTCTTCGTCGAGTGCCAGGTGGTAGCGCTCGACGTAGTGGGGCCAGGTCCGAGTACCAGAACCACTTGCCATCGGTGTGCGGCCGGAGCCCTTCGATCAGCTCGTGGTCGGGGCTGAGGATGTCGTGGACGCGGGATCCGGTGGCGGCAAGTACGGCTCCCGAACGCAGATACTGCGCAATCTGAAGCTCGTCCGCTCCTGCTTGGTCACGCACGACAGCGCGGAGCGAAGGCCCGCCAGGCCGACCATGCCCTAGGTCGTTTCTGATGGCTCTTGGACAGTGTCGCGGAGCCAGATGACGATCGCGGTGATGGTCAGGGTGCCGTTGAAGATGTAGTCGCGTTTGTTGTAGCGGGTGGCCACGGCGCGGAACTGCTTCCACTTGTTCACGCACCGCTCGACCGCGTTGCGGCGGCGGTACTGGACCTTGTCGAAGGCCGGGGGCCGGCCTCCGGCTCGCCCCCGGCGCTTGCGATGAGCCCGCTGATCGTCGGGCTGCGCGATGGTGGCCTTGATTCCGCGCCGCCGCAGGTAGGCGCGGTTCTCGCGGCTTGGGTACGCCTTGTCGCCGCGCACCCGATCCGGCGGCCCCTGCCGTGGTGCCGGACGCGTAAGCCGTCCGGCATCGGGGCGAACATCGGGCTGTCACCTCGCTGACCGGGTGAGGTGAGCCAGTGCAGCGGGCGGGCCCGGTCGTCGGAGAGCAGATGGACCTTGCTGGTCAGCCCGCCCCGTGAGCGCCCCGACGCCTCGCGTCCATCTGCCTCCTCACGTGCCCCGCCCCCTTTTACGGGTGGTCGGCCGGAGGCTTGCGGGGTGCCCCGGCCGCGTGCTGATGCGCCCGGCAGGAGGTGGAGTCGATGTTCACGGCCCACTCCTGCCGGTCGGCCTGGCCGGCGAGCGTCCCGTCCGGGTCACCGGCATCGGCCTCGATCTGTAATTCCTGCAGGACGGCCTTCCAGGTGCCGTCGGCCGACCAGCGGCGGTGACTCTCGTAGACGGTCTGCCAGGGACCGTACCGTTCGGGCAGGTCGGGCCAGGGCACCCCGGTACGGGCCCGGAACAGCACCCCGTTGATCACTCTGCGGTGATCCGCCCACTGCCCGCCCGGCTTGCCGTTGCCGGGCAGGAGAGGCTCGATCTTCAGCCAATGAAGATCCGCCATCCTGAAATTTGCAGGTCACAGGGGCTGGTGTGGCTCTGGAGTGGGCTCGGGCTGGCCGGGAGCAAGATCGATGGCAGGTGATCGTCCGTCATGGACGCGTTCTGTGGGAATCGGCTCTCGGACGGTGATCCCTTCGTACGCTCTGCCAGGGAAGGGTGAACCGGGGAGGGGCTGTTCATGGCGGATGTGTTGACGTGGACGATCGAGCGGCGGGTGATGCTGACTGAGCGGGCTGAGCTGCTGCGCAAGGAACTGGCGGAGATCGACGTCGAGGTCGCCCGGCTTGAGGCTGCCGAGGTGGTCTACGGCCAGTGGGCCGAGGCAACGGACGGCGGGCGTAGGCCGTCGGGCATCGTGGAGCCGGAGCCGGAGCCGCGGTTGGTGGCTGTGACACCGGATGCGGCCGGGATGCGGCTGGTGCCGGACCGTGTGGACGGGATGGGGCCGGAAGCCCTGACATCGGACTATCGGCGGATCATGGAGATCGTTGCCGCAGCGGACGGTCCGGTGATGGCCAAGGACGTGGCCGGCGCGCTGGGCCGTGAACTCACGCCGGGCAAGGTCGGGCCGGTCCGTGGTCAGCTGCGCAAACTCGCCGACCGGGGCTGGCTGGTCCGCACCGGAGCGGGCCGCCATCTGCCCCGCTGACCGCCCCAAATGCCCGCGGACCGGCTGATTCCTTCCGTAACGCGAGGGCCCCCGGCGGGTGTTGGTGAATCTGTGACGAAAAACCAGCCCACCGAGGATTCTCAGCATGCTGTCTACCAGGTCTCGCTTCCGGTGTCGAAGCGGGCTCTCGACCTCGTGGGAAATCTGATACGGCAGGAGCGCAACCGTCTGGGCAGCCGCTGGCGCAAGGTCCCCGCGGGCACCCAGGCCGTGATCGTGCTCGCGGTCCTCCGCCATGACCAGCGGCTTTCCGATATGGCCGGTGGCAACCAGATCTCTGCCTCCACCGTGCGCCGGTGGGTGCAGAAGGTCCTGCGGCTGCTGGCCACCCGCGCCCCGCGTCT
>NZ_JBIAQM010000079.1:0-7156 GCF_042888945.1 Streptomyces sp. NPDC002698 | reverse complement strand
CCCGGGCCGATGTAGCTTCCCGCCGCGGTGGCAGCGCTCATGCAATGGTGGGCCGTGCGGGGCTGCGCGGTGGCCGGCCCGTCATGTTTCACGTGAAACATGACGGGCCGGCCACGCGAAGGGGCGGTGTTTCACGTGAAACACCGCCCCTTTCCGCAGCTGCCTTACTTCGAGTAGTCCTTCAGGCAGAGCAGGAAGTCGCTGCCGTCACCGCTCTCGGTGTACGAGTACTGGAAGTCCTTGGCCTTCTCCTCGCACTTGCTGTCCGCGGCGGCCGAGGTGAACGAGCCCTCGACCTTGGCCAGCACGATGTACTCCGCCTGCGATGAGCTGCATTCGACGACCTCGAGGTCGGGGTTGGTCGAGTTGCTGCTGCCACGGTGCATGCAGTCACCGACCGCTGCCGTGTTGGCGTCGTCGCGGCTGGCTATGTAGCCACCGATGACCGCGACGGCCACCGCGACGACGACCACGACGTTCTTGACCAGCTTGAAGGTGATCTTGCGCTTCGGCTGCGTCGGCGGGGCCGGGGCGAAGCCGGCGCCCGGCTGCTGCGGGTATCCCTGCGGCGGCTGCCCTTGCGCGAACGGGTTGCCGCCCTGCGGCGGCTGCCCCTGGGCGTACGGGTTGCCGCTCTGCGGCGGCGGCGGAGTTGTCACTGGAGTTCCCCCCTGGAACGTAGATGCGCGACACGAACGTAAGACGCACGTAAGTTATCGGGCCCCTGTGACAACTCAGTAGTCAGGAGTGGCTCTGTGTCCCTGATGTGACACTTACCGAATCTCAAATCGGGTCATAGCGAACGCAATTGACGCGTAGATCGCCGCCACGGTGAGGACGAGGGAAACGGACCGTCCGTCAGAAGGCAGCATCAGCGCGGCCACTGCGGCCGCCCCGACGAAGGCGACGTTGAACAGGACGTCGTAGACCGAGAAGATCCTGCCGCGGAAGCCGTCGTCCACGGCGGACTGCACGATGGTGTCCGTGGCGATCTTCGCGCCCTGTGTGGTCACGCCCAGCACGAAGGCGGCGCCCAGCGTGGGTGAGGGGGCGAACAGGAGGCACAGCGCGGGCACCAGGACCGCGGCGGTGCCGGCGCAGACGGCGATCCAACGGCCCGGTCCCAGCCGCCCGGCCGCCCAGGGCGTCACCACGGCAGCGACGAAGAAGCCGGCTCCCGAGACGCCCACGGCCAGTCCCAGCAGCGCGAGCCCGTCGTCCGAACCGGACGCCCACGCGTAACGGCAGAGCATCAGCACCATGACCGTCAGGGCGCCGTAGCAGAAACGCATCAGGGTCATCGCCGTCAGAGCCCAGGCAGCCTCCCGCCGTGGGAGCTCCGCGAGATGGCGTACCCCTCCGGCGAGGCCTCGCGCGGTGCCGGCGAGGGCCGTGCCCACGTACGACCGGACCAGCTCCTGGTCGGGCCCGAGGATCCCCGGGGTGATACGCAGCGAGGCGAGGGCCGCGCACAGATACAGCGCCGCTCCCACGAGGACCACCGCCGCGTCGGAGTCCGCGACGACCAGCCGTACGGCGAACGCGAGACCCGCGCCCACGGTGGCCGCGAGCGTTCCCGCGGTCGGTGAGAGCGAGTTGGCCACCACCAGACGGTCCGCGTCGACGACACGGGGCAGCGCGGCCGACAGCCCGGCCAGGACGAAGCGGTTGACGGCGGTGACACAGAGCGCGGAGGTGTAGAAGAGCCAGTCGGGCGCCGGGCTCAGCATCAGCAGCGCCGTCACGCACGCCAGTGCCGCGCGCAGCAGGTTGCCGTACAGAAAGACCTGCCGACGCTGCCAGCGGTCCAGCAGGACGCCCGCGAAGGGACCGACGAGGGAGTAGGGGAGAAGGAGCACCGCCATGGCGGAGGCGATGGAGGCCGCCGAGGTCTGCTTCTCCGGCGAGAAGACCACGTAGGTGGCCAGCGCGACCTGGTAGACGCCGTCGGCGCCCTGGGACAGCAGCCGTACACCGAGCAGGCGTCTGAATCCCTGGAAGCGCAGGAGGACGCGCAGGTCACGCACGACGGCCATGGGTCACAGCCTCACATACGAGGAGGGTCCCCGGGCAGTAAGCCCGGGGACCCTCGACAGCGAGCACGCAGGCGTGCTTTAGCGCTCGACCTCGCCCTTGATGAACTTCTCGACGTTGGCGAAGGCCTCGTCGTCGAAGTACTGGACCGGCGGGGACTTCATGAAGTAGCTCGACGCGGAGAGGATCGGGCCGCCGATACCGCGGTCCTTGGCGATCTTCGCGGCGCGCACGGCGTCGATGATGACACCGGCCGAGTTCGGGGAGTCCCAGACCTCGAGCTTGTACTCCAGGTTCAGCGGGACGTCGCCGAAGGCGCGGCCCTCGAGGCGGACGTACGCCCACTTGCGGTCGTCGAGCCAGGCCACGTAGTCCGAGGGACCGATGTGGACGTTCTTCTCGCCCAGCTCACGGTCGGGGATCTGCGAGGTGACGGCCTGCGTCTTCGAGATCTTCTTGGACTCGAGGCGGTCACGCTCCAGCATGTTCTTGAAGTCCATGTTGCCGCCGACGTTGAGCTGCATGGTGCGCTCAAGACGGACACCGCGGTCCTCGAACAGCTTCGCCATCACGCGGTGCGTGATGGTCGCGCCGACCTGCGACTTGATGTCGTCGCCGACGATCGGGACGCCCGCCTCGGTGAACTTGTCCGCCCACTCCTTGGTGCCGGCGATGAAGACCGGGAGAGCGTTGACGAAGGCGACCTTGGCGTCGATGGCGCACTGGGCGTAGAACTTCGCCGCGGCCTCGGAACCGACGGGCAGGTAGCAGACGAGGACGTCGACCTGCTTGTCCTTGAGGATCTGGACGATGTCGACCGGCGCCTCGGCGGACTCCTCGATGGTCTCGCGGTAGTACTTGCCGAGACCGTCGAGCGTGTGACCGCGCTGGACCGTGACGCCCTTGTTCGGGACGTCGCAGATCTTGATGGTGTTGTTCTCGCTGGCACCGATGGCGTCGGAGAGGTCGAGGCCGACCTTCTTCGCGTCGACGTCGAACGCGGCGACGAACTCGACGTCACCGACGTGGTAGTCGCCGAACTGGACGTGCATCAGGCCGGGCACCTTGGTCGCCGGGTCGGCGTCCTTGTAGTACTCGACGCCCTGAACCAGCGAGGCGGCGCAGTTGCCCACGCCGACGATGGCTACGCGAACCGAACCCATTCCGGTTGCTCCCTGTGTCTATCGGTGAAACCCCGAACGGGGTCTCACGTGGCGGTGTCGTCGGACGGATCCGGCCGGGGGCTGTCCCGGTGCCGGGGCAGGCCGCCCGTCTCTCCAGATGTGTTGTCCTGCTGAGCGGAGCCGTCCGTACCGGGACGCTTGACGTCCCGTCCGGCCCGCTCGCTCTCGATGAGCTCGTTCAGCCAGCGCACTTCGCGCTCCACGGACTCCATTCCGTGGCGCTGGAGCTCAAGCGTGTAGTCGTCGAGGCGCTCCCGGGTGCGCGCCAGCGAGGCGCGCATCTTCTCGAGGCGCTCCTCCAGACGGCTGCGGCGACCTTCCAGTACGCGCATGCGCACATCGCGTGACGTCTGCCCGAAGAACGCGAAGCGAGCCGCGAAGTGCTCGTCCTCGTACGCGTCGGGACCCGTCTGCGCGAGAAGCTCCTCGAAGTGATCCTTACCTTCCGCCGTCAATCGGTAGACGATCTTGGCGCGACGTCCCGCGAGTGTTGCCGACAGGGCGTCTTCGGGCGTGGATCCCTCTTCCTCGATCAACCAGCCGTTGGCGACCAGCGTCTTGAGGCAGGGGTAGAGCGTTCCGTAACTGAAGGCACGGAACACACCCAGTGACGTATTGAGTCGTTTGCGCAGCTCATAGCCGTGCATCGGAGACTCGCGGAGCAGGCCGAGTACGGCGAACTCGAGGATTCCGGCACGCCGGCTCATCGTCGCCTCCTCCCCTGTCGCTGTCTCGTCGGCACGGTCATTATGCCGTGCTGATGT
The DNA here is from genome assembly GCF_042888945.1 of Streptomyces sp. NPDC002698. Lineage (NCBI taxonomy): Bacteria > Bacillati > Actinomycetota > Actinomycetes > Kitasatosporales > Streptomycetaceae > Streptomyces > Streptomyces sp. NPDC002698. The sequence continues at coordinate 3,174 of NZ_JBIAQM010000079.1, read as the reverse complement.
ATCGACTCGATACATCAGCACGATAGAACGACCCTGCGGATGCGACAAGAGGGAGCAGAGTGAACGGCGTCACATCACCGATTCATACGAAGCAAGTTGCCTGATTTGGGGTGAACTTCGGTGCTAGGCAGGTTTTGGCGGTGCGTACTCTGTGCGGGATGGACACCACCGGGAACCGAGTGACGTCTGAGTACGTCAACGTCTTTGGTGCAGTACGGGTGAATGCGCGATCGACCACATCCGTACTTCGGGGGGACCGGAAACCAGCCGCCGTTTCCAGGCGCGCAAAGGTGCGCCTGCCCGAGGAGTAATCGTTCGATGAGCGAGCACCGTCGCAAACCGCCGCAGCCGCAGGGCGGCGGACGTGCCGCGGCCCGGCGCGGCCAGCCGCAGGCAGGCCCGTCCGCAGGCCGCCGCGATGCACCGCGAGACGCCACCGGGTCTCCTTCCGATCCATATGGCCCGGGGGGTGAAGAGAGTTCGTACGGCAGCCGTGCCGACGCGCGGCGTGCCACGCAGCGCGGAAGCGGCGGAAGCCGGCGCAGAGCCGCAGACGGCGCGGGTCACGGCGGCGGTCCCGGAGGAGGGGGCGGCCGACGCGGTGGTCCCCCGGGTCCGGGCGGTCCCGGACGCGGTCGAGGCCGCGCTCCCGAGCCTGCCAAGAAACGCATCATCGACTACCCGCGCGCGGGCCGGTACGGCGCCGCGCGCTGGGTGCCGTCCTGGAAGCTCGTGTCGGGCCTGTTCATCGGCTTCCTGGGCAGCATGGTCGCGGCCGCCAGCGTCGCGTACGCCCTCGTGGGCATTCCGGACATCGGCAAGACCGCCAAGGCGCAGAACAACGTCTACTACTGGGCCGACGGCAGCCAGATGGTCGCCACCGGTGGTGAGGCCAACCGCCAGATCATCGGCTACGCGGAGATCCCCAAGGAGATGCGCTGGGCGGTGATGTCGGCCGAGAACAAGACGTTCGAGACCGACAGCGGCGTCGACCCGATGGGTATCGCCCGTGCCTTCGTGAACATGGCCAAGGGCGGCCAGACCCAGGGTGGTTCCACCATCACCCAGCAGTACGTGAAGAACGCCATGCTCGAGGACCAGTCGCAGACGGTCTCCCGCAAGCTCAGGGAGCTGTTCGTCTCGATCAAGGTCGGGGCCAAGGTGCCCAAAGAGGACATCATGGCCGGCTATCTGAACTCCGCGTACTACGGACGTAACGCTTACGGCATCCAGGCCGCGGCGCGCGCGTACTTCAACAAGAAGGCCACGGATCTGAAGCCGGACCAGTGCGCCTTCCTGGCGGCCGTGCTCAAGGGCGCCACGTACTACGACCCCGCGGGCGCTGTGTCGATCGACTCGTCCGCCACGCCGGAGGCCAACCGCAAGCGTGCCGAGGAGCGCTGGGGCTGGATCCTCGACCAGGAGGTCCAGGACGGCCGTCTGACCGCGGCACAGCGCGCCAAGTACAAGAAGTTCCCCGATATCCAGTCCCCGCGGTCCAACGCGGCGCTCGGCGGGCAGGTCGGCTACCTGATCGACCTGGCCAACGCGTACCTGACCAAGAACAGCGACAAGACGGGGATCACCGAGACCGCGCTTCGCCGTGGTGGCTACGAGATCCACACGACCTTCGAGAAGAAGAAGGTCGACGCGCTCGAAGCCGCGGTGAAGAAGGTCCAGAAGGCGAACATCAAGCCCAAGCTGCGGCCGCAGAACGACAAGTACGTCCAGTTCGGCGGGGCGTCCGTCAACCCCGACAGCGGTGCCATCGAGGCCATCTACGGCGGTGTGGACGCGACCAAGCACTTCACCGACAACGCCGACCAGACCGGTGCCCAGGTGGGTTCGACGTTCAAGCCCTTCGTGCTGGCCGCCGCCATGTCCTGGGGTGTCAGGGATCCCGAAGGTCCCCCGTCCCAGCCGCAGGACCAGCGGACGAAGGTCTCGCCGAGGAGTTTCTACAGCGGCAAGAACAAGCTCAAGATCAAGGATTACAACGGAACCGACTGGACGGACGACAAGGGCAAGGAGTGGCTGCAGACGAACGACGGCGACCAGTCCCTCAACCCGCCCACGTACAAGATCGATCTGCGTGAGGCGATGCGCGAGTCCGTCAACTCCGCCTATGTCCAGCTGGGCATGGATGTCGGCCTGGACAAGGTGAAGGAATCCGTCCTGAGCGCGGGCATCAAGGAGTCGAGCCTCGCCAGCGCCAGGTTCCCGTCGTTCTCCCTGGGTACCTCCTCCCCGAGCGCGATCCGTATGGCCGGGGCGTACGCCACCTTCGCGGCCAGCGGCAAGCAGCGTGACCCGTACTCGGTCGAGAAGGTGACCAACAGTGAGGGCACCGTCTTCCAGCACGACAAGATCGCGAAGACGGTGGAGGCCTTCACCCCGGCGGTCGCCGACAACGTCACCGACGTCCTGAAGACCGTGGTCGAGAAGGGCACCGGTACCAACGCCCAGCTCCAGGGCCGTGAGGTGGCCGGCAAGACCGGTACCACCGACGGCAACAAGTCGGCCTGGTTCGTCGGCTACACCCCGCAGCTGTCCACGGCGATCGGCATGTACCGCCTGGACGACGACGAGACCAAGAAGAACCGCGAGTTCCTGCAGATGTACGGCACGGGTGGCGAGAAGACCATCCACGGTGCCTCGTTCCCGTCCCAGATCTGGCGGGACTACATGGAGGTGGCGCTCAAGGGCGAGAAGGTGGAGTCCTTCCCGGTGCCCGAGGAGATCGGTACGGTCCTCAACGACGTCCCGAGCCCGACGCCGACGCCCTCGGCCACCGAGAGCGCGACCGAGAGCCCGAGCCCGACCCCGAGTGCGACGCTCACGTCTCCCACGCCCTCGGCGACCGAGACCTGCAGGAAGTTCGACTTCAACTGCAACAACAACGGTGGGACCGACAACGGCGGGACCGACAACGGCGGTACGGACGCCGGCGGTACGGACGCCGGCGGCACGGACGGCGGCGTGACCACCTCGCCGACGGCGACCGCCACCACCGGGACCACCAGAGGAAACGGCAACGGTAACGGAGGCCTCTTGGGAGGCTCCGGCTGACAGTCGCCAAACAGCTTCGCGGGGGGGGGGGGGGGGGGGGGGGGGGGGGGGGGGGGGGGGGGGGGCGGGCGGGCGCGGGGGGGGGGGCGGCCCCGCGCGCGGGGC
>NZ_JBIAQM010000078.1:1942-8249 GCF_042888945.1 Streptomyces sp. NPDC002698 | reverse complement strand
AGGGCGTAGACGACCGCGCCCGCGCTGTAGAGCAGCCCGCCGGCCACGATCAGGGCGAGTACGGCCGCTCCCCCGGTGTGCAGGAAGTCGGGCAGATACCGTACTGGTGCCCATCCCAGGGCCAGGTAGCACGGGGTGTACAGCCGGCGCGGAGCCGCGACCCACAGGACCCGGAACGCGATGCCGGCCAGTGCGCCCGCCCATACGATCCACAGCAGCACGGACCGCTGGTCCGGCGGGAGCAGGAGTACGGCCAGGGGCGTGCAGGTACCGGCGATGATGAGGAAGATGTTGGCGTGGTCGAGGCGTCGCAGGAGAGCCTCGCCGAGCGGCCCCCAGGTACCGCGGTGGTAGACGGCGCTCGTTGCGAACAGCAGCCAGGCGGTGACCGAGTACACGGCGCAGGCCAGGGCCGCCTGCGGCGTGCGGGCCAGACAGATGAGCACGATGCCCGCGATCAGTGAGGCGGGGAGCATCCCTGCATGGAGCCAGCCACGCAACCTCGGCTTGATCGGTTCGGCCAGGCCGGCCGCCCGCTCCACCAGAGCGGCAACAGGATGAGCGATCTCTTCTGCTTTACCATCTCGTGATCCGACAGGCAGCACGTCTTCACGACGTTCTCCACGACCTGAAGCGACGTGAACGTATTCGGATTCAGCGGCCTCGCGGGACACAGCTTCCCGTCCTCCTTTGGACTCCTGGGCGTCACCGGTGATCATGAGGCCATGCTAAAAGACGACACCTGGACAGCCTTTAGGCGGTCGCGAAACGCACGCCCGCGTCGTCGCTACGGTGTCCCGCAACCGTTTGAATTTCATTTCTTTCAGGGGCGTAACCGCGGGAGTCCTTCCCGCCAGTCGGCACCGACTGACGGACCGTGAGTCAATGAGCCTTTTCAGCGTTACCTCTCCAGAGTGAGGGCTGCTGCGGCGATTGGCGTCATACGATTGGGGCGTACGCGGGACCGGCGGAAGATGCGCCAGGTCCTCAGTTGTGCTACCCCGCGTTCGACGGGTGTTCGGGCCTGGGCCAGTGCTCAGTTCACCCTGCGCTGGGTCGGGGCAGTGCACCGTCGGGGGCCGTGTGCGCCCGGTCACCCACGGTCCGGTTCCCTGGTAGGCGCGGTCGGCCAGGAGAGGGATGTCCTGGCGTTTGCAGATCCGAGTGATCCGGTGCACGCGGCCCGCTGTGAGGTTGTGGGCACGGCCGGGCAGCGCGGCCGAGATCTGACCCGACCCCCGGGCGGTGCCAATCAGTGCTTACTCTCTGGGTGCCGCCGCCAGCCAGGTCCGCCAGACGTGACGCGTATTCGGCACCTCGGGGCGGTCCAGGAGCCAGAGAATGTATCCGGCATGGCGCTGCGCCCACGGATTGTCCGAACGGGCGGCCATTTTAAGCCTGGTGCGCAGGTCGTCACTGTCCACAGCCCTGGCCGCGCGCACGTATTCGCGGTCCTTGCACCGGTAAGGCCGCTGGACAACGATCTCGATCAGGTCGGCAAGCTTGGTTCTGACCGTCTCCTCGTGGTGAGCGACAGCCACGTCTCGGATGAGGCCCTGCTTCGTTCCCCATGCCTTGGCATGCCGTGTCCACTCCTGCGGATATCTCGCCTCCCACTCCAGGAAGAGCAGTGCGTAGGGGAGACCCGGCCACGCGACGATGTCGGGACCGGCCGGCCGGTCCCACAACGCGTCTGGCAGCGCATACTTGCGGATCTCCTCGTAGTTCCTGCTCGCCGCCTTCCGCCTCGGCGAATACCCCCGTCGCCACGTCCTGTTGTACCGATCCAAGGCATCCCGGGTGTTCCTCTCTGCGTCAGCCAGACGGACAAGCGCCACAGCACGTACAGCCGGATCGCTTGCTATCAGCCCGTACGCCCAACCCAGCCGGTCGTACCACACACCGACACCATCGCTGCCCACGCCCGTATCCGCTTCCGTCGTCACCTGGTAGATCATGCTCTACCTCTCACCGTCGTCATCCCATCAGAGTGGCCACTCTGTTGGTATGACGACGAGGCATGCCACAACGCACGAAACACCCGTGCCGTTGAGGGAGGCGTTCGACGTCTCAACTCAATGGTGCAGGTGTCTCGTTGGTCTCCTATCCAGCCGCACTCGACCTGCCTCATACGCTGGTCGAGTGGGTCACCATGCTCATCGTCACCCGCGAGGGTGACCGCCGCTGCAAGCTCCCGCCGCACCAACGCGCGCTCGTCGCTCTGGTGTACCTGCGCAAGCACGACACCCTGGCCCAGGTCGCGGCCGGCTTCGGCATCTCGGTGGGTACCGCCCACGCATACACCACTGCCGTGATCAACCTTCTCGCTGGTCAGACACCTGGCCTGCTCAAGGTCCTACGTGAGCACGAACCGGAGTACGTCCTGCTCGACGGGACGCTCGCCGAGTGCGACCGCGTGGGCGATGGCCAGGCCGACTACTCGCACAAGCACCGCCGCCACGGCGTGAACGTGCAGGTCGTGACCGACCCGACCGGGCACGTGCTGTGGGTCTCACCGGCCTTGCCGGGCCGGTGCCACGACCGGACCGCGGCCCGCACCCATGGAATCATCCGGATCTGCGAGCGCCAGGGCGTCCCCCTCCTGGCCGACCGCGCCTACACGGGCGCCGGACCTTGGGTCACTACCGGGCGCAGGCGCCCACCCGGCGGCCGGCTGACCCCGACAGAACAGACGGTCAACCGCGCACTGGCCACGTCCCGAGCGCCCGTCGAACGCGCGATGGCACGACTCAAGCCCTGGCGGATCTTCCGAAGATCGCGATGCAGCCCAAATCGAATGACGTCAATCGCCAAGGCCGTCCTCACTCTGGAGAAGCAGCGCTGAAAACGCTCAATGATCGTCACCACCGCCATGGTCCTCACCCAATGAACTCCAGACCGCCCGCCATCGGCGCGCCCTTAACCAGAACGATGGCAGCGCCGGCTTCGGCTGACCCAGGTTTCATCGCCTCGCACGCGCCACCGCGGTTACCCGCCGGGCCTTCGGCGCCAATACCGTGAACGCCCGCCCCACCCGCTGTCGCCACCGCTCAAAAGGCCGGATGGCCACTAAATATAATCTTCCCCATGTCGAAGCCTGACGAGCTGCTCGTTGACATCGCCACCCTGGTGGAGTCCGGGCAGAGTAACCAGATGTCCCTGACCGTGGTCACCGGTGGTGCGGTCATCACCGGCCGGCTTGCTCCCGAAGCAGTGTGGCGGCAGAGGGTGTCGGACGTGCTGACGGATTCCGCCCGCCTGGGAGAGTTCTCAGCCGTCTTCGACACCCCCGCGAAGAACGGGCCGCCCACGCATCTGCACTTCCATGTCGCCCGGATCCTGCAGGGCACGGTCGGAATCCCCGAGACGGGCGGGATGTACCGCGTGGCGATCGCCGACGTCAGCGCCTGGACCATGGGTGACTTCAGCTACTCCGACCACTGAGGAACCACCGCGGCACGAATCCGCTGCACACGCAGTGTGGGCCCCACCGGCACGCGCCGGTCGGGGCCACCCTGCCGTCCAGGTGCCGGCTCGTGCCTGTTTCCCTCTGTCAGACGGACACGGAAGCGCGGACTTGCCTGTTGGAGCGTGAAGGGGCTCCGGTGACTTCATCGCCGGAGCCCTGCTGCCGAGGCCCGCTAAGTATCAGACCGGAGAGGAATTGCCGGTCCAAAGCTGCCTCAGGACCGGGCAGTTGGTCCGCTATCCGGCGGCGCGGCGGTGTTCGGCGTTGATGCGCTGGGCTTCTTCCAGCTGGTCTTCGAGGATGATGATGCGGCAGGCGGCCTCGATGGGGGTGCCGTTGTCGACGAGTTCGCGGGCCCGGGCGGCGATGCGCAGCTGGTAGCGGGAGTAGCGGCGGTGTCCGCCCGCGGAGCGCAGTGGGGTGATGAGGCGGGCTTCGCCGAGGGCGCGGAGGAAGCCCTGGGTGGTGCCGAGCATCTCGGCGGCCCGGCCCATCGTGTAGGCGGGGTAGTCGTCGTCATCGAGACGGCCGAACGAGTCGTCTGCTGTCATCGCACCTCTCTGTGGAACGCATGGAGGGGCCCTGGCGCCAGTAGCGCCAGGGCCCCGAAGGAACAGCTACACCATCTGCCGGCCCTGATACTGCGCCGGCCTCATGTTTCCGCGGACCCGACCAAGATGCTGTCGGGGGCGCGGGGATCGCGGTTGCTCGACCGGAGACCACCTCACTATCGATGTCCTGCGGTACCCGGGCTCAACACTTACGCCCGGGCGATCCAGATGGCGCTTGGCCCCTCCGTTCTTCCCTCGTTGATCAACTAATTACTAAGCGGGGGACTGCACACTGCTGGTACTGCTCTACTGCGACCTGCTGGTGTTGCGAACTGCTCGGCGGCCTGTGACAGCGCCACACTTCGGCAGCCAGCCCCGTCGCCCGTCCTGCGTCTGCTCTGGCTTGGAACCCCGCTGCCGAACTTCCCGGTACGCGCGCCCGCAGCCGGCGCCTTTACCGAGGTACTGCTCACTGACTTCACTGCTGGGTACTGCGAACTGCACTTACCGGTACTGCCACTGCATCAACTGCGGTTCTGCTCACGGTGGCCCCTGATCACTGCGGGCCACCCGGTCCGGTTGTCAGTCCCGTCGCCGTCCTGCAACACCCTGACTTCGAAACTCCACCACCGCACCGTCCTGCGCACTGCAACTGCATGTACTGCTCCCGGCAGTTCATGTCTGCCGGGCCTCGCTGTCTCTCTGGGCTACGAGAGAAACCATAGTCACGCCACCACCCAATGTCTACTCTGCCCAACATAGATTTTCGCGTGTCTGACGGAGAGGTAGTCGGCCTCGAACAGCTACGGCAAGAGGAGCAAAGCCGTCGCTGCCGGGTTGCTGGCCGCAGGCCAGGGCACAGGCACCGCGCAGACGAACGGCGATGACGATGCAGGGGACCAGGGGACCTGATGGACACGAAGAGCGTCAGCGTCGCAACCGTCCGCTCCACGGCATCGCAGCCGACGCGCGCGCGTGAGCGCCCGGCGCTTCCTCGATGACCTCGGGCCGGCGATCACGGCAAAGGCTGTCGAACCCGTGGTTCTGGTGGTCTTGGATCTCGTCACCAATGCCCTGTGCCACGGCGGCGAAATCTGCACCCTGGACCTGACCTCGCCCACGGACAACATCGAGGTGGCTGTGCATGACCGCAGTCCGCGGATGCCGCGCATGCGCGGCATCCGGCCTGAACGGCGGCACCAGAGGCTTGGGCCGGCTCACGGTCAACCATCTCGCCCGCACCACCGCCGCGCCGCCGGCGGCAAGACCGTCAGCGGCCTCCGTCATGACCAAATGGTCAGCGCCGACAGCTCAGTGAGGACCGTCATGCCGGCGATGCACAGACTCTTCCTCGGCAGCAGACGGCTCCAGCGCTTGAGCGCACACCGGCGCCGCCCCGGCACCTGCATCACCCCGAACCCCGGATGGCGGCACACGACGCGGCAACGAAGGGCGCAGCGACTACCGAACTCATCAGCATCGACCAAGCCGCGACCCGCGAGGACCCCGGGGCGTCGACGAAACGACCCGCTCCCACGTGGAGCTCGGTGCGGCGGGAGGCACTTTCGACGAGAGGGCGCCCTCGGGTGGGCGGCGCAGACGGCTGCCGGGCCGGACAGCACAGATCCCGGCAGCCAACTGGCTGCCGGGATCAGGAGTGATGCGCCTACTTGGGCTTGATGGCGTCCTTGGCCTTCTCCTTGGCCGCGCGCAGGTCGCCCTTGGACTCCTCGGCCTGCCCCTTGGCCTTCAGGGACTCGTTGCCGACCGCTCCGCCGACGACCTTCTTGACCTTGCCCTTGGTCTGCTCGCCCTTGGCCTGAGCCTTCTCGTCCGCAGCCACAACCACTCACTCCCTGTCTCACTCGAAATAGGTTCGTCCCCCGTGTCACCCCAGACGCCACCGTTAAACCGGAAGGCTGCCACACAGATACTCCGAGCTGCGGGCGCTCCAAGAGTTGAATTAGATCCGTAGGAGTGGAGATCGATCCGCAGGGCACGCGAGGGCTCGGAGGTTGATAACTATGGTTCCTGTTCTTCTTGTTCTTCTGCTCGCCTTGATCCTCTTCGGTGCCGGTTTCGCACTGAAGGCCCTGTGGTGGATCGCCGTCATCGTGCTGGTGGTGTGGGTCCTCGGCTTCGTGATCCGGCCTGCGGCCAGCGGCGGCAAGCGCGGCCGCTGGTACCGCTGGTAAGCGGGCCTGAACAGCGCACCAGCACGGGTGGGGCCCGACGCCGCGGCGTCGGGCCCCACCCCGTTCCAGTCATACTGCCACCGCCGGGACGG
>NZ_JBIAQM010000078.1:0-1932 GCF_042888945.1 Streptomyces sp. NPDC002698 | reverse complement strand
CCCGGGGTCCCCGCTGTTACGGGGCCCTCACCCGCCCACCCCCCGGGGGGGGCCCCCCCGCCGCGGCGGCGGCCCCCACCCGTTTCCTGTCTTCCTGCCACTGCAGGGACGAAAGTGGTGATTCTACCGATACGGGGTACCTGGATCATGGCCGGAGGCGGCCGTGACGCCAGGAACCATGGCCTCCAGCACGGCACCTCCGGCCATCCGCATTTCGCCTCGGCGTGAATGTGTGGGGCCCGGGAGGCCGGGGAACCCGGCTTTCCGAAGAAGCGTCACCGAATTCGATGACGCCTGTACAACCCGCAGTTCGGCTGCGGCAGGAGCAATGAATCTCGACAAGGGAGCCGTTCTTTATGAGTGACAGCATCTGGGGCTACCAGCCGACCACCGGCCACACCGCAGGCACCGACCTGATCGGATACAAGGTCGAGGCGACCGACGGAAGCATCGGCAAGGTCGACAAGCACTCGGACGACGTCAACTCCGCGTACCTCATCGTCGACACCGGCGTGTGGATCTTCGGCAAGCATGTTTTGCTGCCAGCCGGGACCGTGAAGTCGGTCGACCAGGCCGAGCGGAAGATCTACGTCGCCCTCACCAAGGACCAGATCAAGGACTCCCCCGAGTTCGACAAGGACAAGCACGTCGGTGACGCCGGCTACCACGGCCAGATCGGCGCCCATTACCAGAATCACCGCCGTATCTGACCTCAGCACCAACCAGAAGCGGGGCCCGCAGGAAACACTCCGCGGCCCCGCTTCTCTTTACGCCCACCGCGCTGACAGCGCATGCTTTCGAGACCCGTGGCCAGCAGCCGGTGGCCCGTGCTCAAAGCACGGCTGGCCTGCATGAGCGGCACGCGCGGGTCGATGCCTGCAGCCACTGCGACGTCGTCGTCGGCCTTGGAAACGCGGGCTCCATGGGAGTCTGCTCCGACCGCTGGTGCGAGGGCGAGCAGGAGGGCGTCGAACTCGGTGGAGCGGACGTCGGCGAAGGTGCGCTGAACGGATACGGGTTCGCCGTCGGGGCCGAGGACGCCACCGCTCGGGGTGATGATCAGGGGCACCACGCCTGCGTCGAGGACGGCCCGACGGGCCGTTCGCACGTCGGTCAGGTCCTGGTCGCCTTCGGTCCCGATGCCGACGATCCTGCCGTCCAGAGGCCAGGTGTCACCACGCTGGGAGAGTACCGGGCTGGGCAGCGGTCGGTCTGTGTCACCGTCGGCTCGGGGGCAGGCAGGCCCAGGCCTGAGGCAACCTGGGCGCACAGTTTGGACCCACCCCGCGGACCACTGCTCAATGACATGAACCGGGGTACTCGGCGCGCATGGCGAAATTCAGTCTTCCAGGGCGGAAAGAACAAAACGGTGTCGACGACGTGCCGACGCCTGAGGAGGCCGGGCCCGGGCCCGAGGTGGAGGAGCGGGCGCCGGACAGGCCGACGGAGCTGCCCAAACAGGCGTGGGGCAAGGTCTTGTCTGGGAGTCTGCGGGAGTTCAAGAAGGACGAGCTGACCGACCGGGCGGCCGCGCTGACGTACTACAGCGTGCTCGCCCTGTTCCCCGCCCTGCTGGCCCTGGTCTCCCTGCTGGGCATCACTGGAAAGTCGACCACGGACAAGGTCCTGGACAATCTCAAACAGCTCACACCCGGTCCGGCCCGCGACATCATCACCCGCGCCGTGGAGCAGCTGCAGGGCAACGCAGGCCTTGGCTCCATCGTCGCCATTGTCGGCCTCGTCGTGGCCATATGGTCCGCGTCCGGCTACGTCGCGGCGTTCATCCGCGCCGCGAACGCCGTCTACGACATGCCCGAGGGCCGCCCGGTCTGGAAGGTCCTGCCGGTGCGTGTCGGCGTGACGGTCGTCCTGATGATTCTGGCGGTGGTCAGTGCGCTGATCGTGGTCTTCACCGGCGGTATCGCCCGCCAG
>NZ_JBIAQM010000077.1:0-8669 GCF_042888945.1 Streptomyces sp. NPDC002698 | reverse complement strand
CCCCGTCCGCCCGCAGCGCCTGGACGGCGTCCCCGACTCGACCGCGCGCCGCGCTGATCCGCTCCTCGTCGCCGGAGTCGTCGGCCCGCGCCCACTCCGCCATGGCGTCCCGGTACGCCGCCTGAAGGCGTGCCCGGGGCTCAAGGCTCGGGATCCTCATGCGATCCGCCTCGGACGGCCACGGCGCGGGAACCCGGCCGCCTCCCGTGCCCGGTTGCGCTCCTCCGCCGCCCGCTGCATCCCCTCGCGCTGCTTGGCCTCCCGAGCCGCCCGGCGCTCCGCCCACTCCTCCGGCGTCAGCCCCTCCGCCGCCGCGTCGGCCTGCTCCCTCCGCAGATCCTGCAAGGACTTCCCCCGGGACGGCACCCAACCCTGCGCCTTGAACGCGTTCTCCGTCGCCCGGACCTGCCGCTGTGCCACCCGTATCCGCCGCTGAACGTGGACTAAGTCCTCGGCCTCCGGCGTCCTCCCCGTGATCCGCGCCCACCGCTTCACCATGAACAGCTCCAGGTTCGCGCGGTCCAGCTCGGTGCGGGCGTCGTCGTACTCCGCTTCCAGCTCATCCTTCGTGGTCATGTCGTTGTCCTCTCGTGTGATCGTTCTTCAGCCCCGCCCGGACCTGCCCACCTGCCCAACCCCCTAGGGGGGGGTTTGGGCAGGGCAGGTGCAGCGGAGGTCGATTGGGCAGGTTGGGCAGGAATTTGGGCAGCCCTGACCTGCGGTTTCTCTCCTGCGTTGGGCAGGTTGGGCAGGTCGTGGGCAGACGGCCGGCACTTTTGCCCTTGGGCAGGTTGGGCAGGTCACTCCAGGCCGGGCAGACGCTCCGACTCCTGCCACGCCTTCACGGCCTTCGTGATCTGAGACAGCACGCCGTTGTTGCTCGGGAGAGCGACCCCGTGGGAGTCGGCCCACGCCTTCAGCCGGTCCCGGCCGAGGCCTTCCGGCACTCCCGCGCGCAGCAGCTCCTGCACGTGACGGTCCACGCCGTTCCCGAACGTCCCCGCCTCGGCCCGCCGTCTCCGGCCGCCGTCGCCCAACGACAGGGCCCGAGACTGGCCGTCGTACACCAGGCACGCCTCCGGCACGTCCACGCTCCGCCCGAACGCCTTGAAGTAGCGGGGGCCCGCCGGGTCCTCCCCGGGCCGTGCCACGGTCCACAGAGCGTCCGGCCACCCGAGCAGGTTCGAGTCGCCCCGGGCCCGCTCGTTCTTGTGGCCCATGTGCTGGATCAGGAACACCTCGGCGCCCCCGGCCTCCGCCCCGAGAGCGGTGAGGCCCTGGAGCACCGGGCCCAGCCCGTCCTTCTCGTCCAGGCCCAGCGCGGCCGTGATCGGGGCCAGGCAGTCCACCACCAGGACGTCACAGCCGACGGAGAGCAGCAGCTCGGCCCACTCCGCCCGGCAGGCCGGATCCGTGGGGTCGAACGCGGCGGCCTGGCCCCGGAGGTTCATGTACATCACGGCGTCCGCCCGCTCGATGCCCGTGTCGCGGAGCCAGCGGCGTGCCTCGGCCTCCGGCATCTCGAAGTCCAGGACGACGACGCGGCCGGACACCGGCTCCGTGTCGAACTGCTCCAGGAATGGCACTCCGTCCACGAGGGACCTCACGAGGTTGTGAACCATGGTCGTCTTTCCTGCCTTGTACTGCGCCGACAGGAGCACGTTCCCGCCGGACGGCCACAGCCCCTCGATCCGATAGCGGGCCGTTTCGTCAGGCTCCGCGAGGAACGTCGCGAGAGACTTGGGCTGCGGTATCTGCGGGCGGTGCTCACGGCGGATGATCCGCCGGGCCTCCTCCTGCCCGCGCATGCGGTTGAGAGCTTCCTGAGTGTGGTATCCGAACGCCCGTAAAGGCTCGTGCTCCGGCTCTGGATCTGCCTTTGTCAGGCGTGGCATACCGGTCTATCCTTTCTTCAGAACCGTGTGGCTATGAACCCCCCAGGGCAAAGGGACTTCCCTCCCTCCTGGGGGGTTCTGTCATGCGAAAGGCAGCGGCGGATAAGCGACGGCCTCACTGTTCAGCCACGGGTGATCCGACAGGTACCGGATCACGGCCTTACGGACGATGTCCCCCGTCGTGGCGCCCTGGCCGGACCACTGCGCTATGGCCGCTAGATCGGCCTCCTGCCGGTCCGTGAGCTGCACGGTGACCTCACTCATGCGGTCCGCAGATCCGTGCCGTAGAAGTCGCCCCAGTGCTTCGCCAGGTCCTCATCCGAGGCCTCGGCCACAGACGGAACGGTGTCCGGGGAAGTCGCCGGATTGGCGAATTCGATCGCGTCGTTCCGGCGCTCGTGGCTGAGACGGATTTCCCGTGACAGGTACTCCGTGAGCGCCCGGCGCAGGATCTCGGAGGAAGTCACCTTCTGGACCTTCGAGGCGCTTTCGAGCGCGTTGGAGAGTTCCACGGACAGCCGGAGATTACGGCTTTCTTCGAGAGGCATTTTGGTTTCCTTTCCCTCACCGCCATTCTGTGGCTCAATTGCGCCACAAAGAAAGGCCGGGAAAAGGCCCGGAAAAGGCCTATCGAGGTTTTGCGTTACCGTGATCTTTTTTGCCTCCCCGAGATATTCCAGGGGAGCGCACAATGGAAATGGCCGCTAAGACAGGGCCTATTCTCGTCCCCGAAACGGCACACCCCAGGTAACGGCAACGCGAATTACCGCGTCCAGGAACGGGGGAGGGGCGCCACGGGACGGCTCCGGCCCCCGCGCGCGTGATCACGCACGGTTGTGCCGGCCGTAGCGGTATGTGACGGCCGCGGGGCCGCCTCCCCTCAGCTCTCGGTGTCCTCGGCCGGGGGGTCCAGGACGTCCCGACCCCACACCAGGTCCCACGACTCGATCAGGGCCCGCACACCGGCCTGCCCGGACTCCTCCGCAGCGTGGAGCAGCGCGAGCGACCGGCCCCGGTGACGCACCACGTGCTCACGCCACGCCTCGGCCGGGATCAGCGCGACCGGCGTCATGCCGTCGGCGTCGTCGTCCTGGACGATCTCCTCATCCGTCCGGTCGTCCAGCTCGATCAGCTCCGCGAGGATGTCCCGCATCCCCCGGGACCACACGAGCGCCCTCATGCCGGTCATGGCGCCCTCGTACTCGTGCCACAGCTCGACCTCGGCGACGTCGCCGGTCGTCAGGAAGTCGGCCAGGATCTCGAAGGGCGTCCGGTGCCCGGTCTTGGCCTTCTTGGTGTCCGGGTCGGCCAGCTCGAACGCGGCCCGCTTCCCGTCCTGACCCTTCATCACGTACCGGGCCATGTCTGCCGGGTCCTGACCGGCCCCCAGAGCGTCCACACGGACCCCGCGCGCAGCAGAGGGCTTGTAGGCGCCCACAGCCCCGCAGATCTCCGCCCAACGGGCCCCCGTCTCCCCCTGGAAGGCGTCCGCCCGGTCCTTGCTCCAGGCCTCATCCAGGAAGAACAGAACGTGCAGGTGGACGTGCCAGCCGTTCGCCTCCCCGTACGTCACCTCCAGGGCGCGGGCGTACCCGACGATCCCGTACGTGGCCTGTGCGTTCTTCCACGGCCGCCCGCTGAACGCCTTCCGCCACGCAGCCGTGACCTGCTTGGTGAGCTGCTTGAGCGGCTGGCTCTGGTAGTGGCGGATCGTCAGGGTCACCAGGGCGATTCCGTGGCCGTCCTGGGTCCACGCCGTGGAGCCGTCGGCCAGGGTGTCCGCCCGGACGGACCGGATCTTGACCGAGCACACCGGGCAGATCCAGATCAGGCCGCAGTGCATCAGGCCGAGGTGCGTCGCCTGCCCGGCCACGTTGAGCGCCGTGGCCACACCGCCCGCTACGGGGACCTTTCCGCACAGGCGCGCGCCCTTCCGGGTGCTGATGTCCCACAGCGCCTCACGGCCCGCGTAGCGCGCTCCGCGACGGCCCCCGTCAGTGTCCTGACCTGGGGTGGACGCATAACCTCTATCCCTACCAAGGCGCCGGTCCGTGGGGGTGTCTGTGGTCTGGCCTGCCGAGGCCGCAGCGCGCCGGGCACGGCCTGCGGCGCGTGCCTCGGCCTGGCGCTGCTCCAGGGCCTTCAGGGGGCTCAGAGGGGCGTGATCAGCCGGAGGAGTCGCGGCCGGGATCGAGTGTGTTGCATCATGGGTCATGAACGGTTCCTCGTGAGTGTGAAGGCGAGCGAGGATCTTGAAAGGCTCCGAGCGCCAACTCGGGGCCTTTCGTTTTGCCTGGGTCATCCTGCCGCATGTGATGCGGGGTCAGTGGTGCTAGGGGGGCAGTCGGTTGCCCCTGCACAGTATGGACGATCATGCACACCTTGTGCAACAGGTTCGGGCCGGACCCCCCGAAGGAAGTCCGGCCGTTCGGTCCTGTTCGATCACTTCACCAGGGCCAACTGTCCGGCGAGCGGCTGCGGCCCCCGGGCCTTCTCCAGCCGGGCGAACGCGGCCGTCACGGTCGACGGCGCACGGGTTGCCAGCCGGGCCGTCTCACGGACTCCGAGGCCAGCCGTCCAGGACTGTTCGATGACGGCCGCCGCCGCCTGCTGCGAGAGCCGGGCCTGTTCGGGCTCGGCCGGAGCCTGTTCGGTCTCCTCGGCCTCCGGCGCGGTCGGCTCGGGGGCGAACACCTCCGACTGTTCGTCGGACACCGGGGCGAACACCTGCTCCGTCTCCACGGTGTTCGCCTGTTCGGCCGGAGCGTCGGCCAGCCGGTGAACCCGCCACAGAACGAGCGGGGCGATCGCTGAGACGGCCACCACGAGCGGCCAGGAGACGCCCAGAATCCCGGCCGCCACGAGGTGCGAGAGCGCGTTCACAGCGATCATCGCGGCGACCACGACGGGCACGTCCCGGTGCGCCCGGAGCGCCCTCACCGCGTAGATGTCCAGCGCGGCCGGGACGCCTGCGGCGACGAACTCACCGAAGCCGCAGGCACGGGCGAGCGCGTACTCGGCGCTCATGGTCACGGCGAGAGCGGCCACCAGGGCGGCCCAGCCGAGGACGTCACGGGCGGGCTTGTCGGCGGTCACTTCGACCCCTTCCGGATCTCGCGAATGATGAACAGGCAGACGAGCGCTGAGACGGCGACCGCGACGGCGGCCAGGGCGACGGCCAGGAGCGCGGCCGTGGCCACTCCGACGCAGGCGCACGCTCCGGCCGCCATGACGGCCAGCTCTCCGGCCGAACGGCGGGGCTTGGCCTGCTGCTTGTCGCAGGCGCAGCCGTGGGGCTGTGCGGCCGTCTGAGCCGCCTGGACGGCCGCGACGACGGCCAGGATCTCCGCGTACCGGTCGGCCTGCTGTGCGGCCTCCACGGCGTCCTGGGAGGCCTTCTGGACGGCGCTCATGCCGCTACCTCCGTCGGGCGCGTCGTGACGGAGCCGTCGGCCTGGCGCTCGATCTGACCGGAGGCCAGGAGCCGCGCCACGGCCTTGGAGACGGCGCCCTTGGAGAGCCCGGCCGCCTCGGCGACGTCCTTCTGTCGGACCGGCCGCCCGGCCTCGGTGAGGGCTTCCAGGACGCGGGCTTCGGCTCCGGCCGCCGCCTTCTCCAGGCTCACGGACAGATCCGCGGGGAGGCTGTCCGGCAGGCTCGGGGAAACGGCCGGCACACCCCCGACAGGGTCGACAGGATCGGGGCGACGGCTCCAGACGCGAGCAGCAGGCAGCGCCCGGACCGTGTCGTCGTCCATGAACCAGACCTTCACCGGCCGGGGCTTCCGACCCGTGCCACGGATCAGCAGGAACCCGGGCTTCGGGAGCGTGTGAGCGTCCCAGCCGTCGGCGGAGGCGTCCTCCCCGAGGACCGTGCGGACCTCCGTGGCCGTGGCCACCCGCAGGCACAGCCGGACGTCCATCTGTGCGGCGATCTGCGCCGGGATGCCAGCGGAGGCGCCGGACATGGTCGGCTTCTGGGTGCACCACCAGATGTGAATCTCGGCGGCGCGGCCCATGCGGGCGATCGACTCCAGGAACGGGACGGCGTCCTTGGCGTTGCTGGACACCTCCGCGCCTTCGTCCACCAGGACGACGATCCGGGGCCGGTCCTCGGTCGGCGTCCAGGACGCGCGGCCCTGGGTCTCCAGGATCTCCAGCCGCTCCAGCATCTCCGCGACCAGCTCCTCGGAGACGGCCTCGACCTCTTCCGGCGTCCGGGCGATCCGGGCCCGGGACTTCCAGAGCGCCCCCTCCACGCGCTTCAGGTCGACCATGACGATCGCGGACAGCGGGTCGGCGGCGATCTCGGCGAGCGACGGCCGGAGCGTCACGGACTTCCCGGCGCCGGACGATCCGGCGAGCAGCAGGCGCGTGTACAGCGGGATCTGGACCGGCTCTCCGGTCACGGTGTCCAGGCCGAGGCCCTGACGCTCCGGCGTCCACGTCATGTCCGCCGTGTCGACGGCGGAGCGGGTCCGGAACGTCATCCGGGCCCAGCCGCCGCGCTTCCCGGCCTCGATCTCGATGCGGAGCGTCGTCCGGCATCCGACGAGCGACCGGACGTGCGCCTCGGCCTTGGCCAGCTTCCGGGCCGTCCACTGGCCGTCCAGCCGGACGGAGACGACGATCCCGGCGGCGGTGAGCTTCGGACGGCCGGTCAGGGTCCCGTCCAGGCCGCGCAGTCCGGCGTGTGCCTTCCAGTGCTTCGGGGAGAGCCGCCGCAGGATCTTGCGCTCCTCGCGGGTCGGGACGGTCCGGCCGAGGATGAGCAGCAGGCCGAGGCGCAGCAGCTCCCAGCTCTCGCGGCAGGCCGCCCGGAGGAGCCGCAGCTCCGCAGCGCGGACGGTCTTGGACTTCCATGTGATCAGGACCGTGACGACGGCCAACAGGACGGCCACGCCTTCCGGTCCGAGCTGTACGAGGACGCTCGGGGCGTCGGTAGTCTGAGCAGCAGCGATGTGCACGAGGTTCCCTCTCGTGTTCGTTGTGAGGGCCGCGCCGGGTGTTCCACCACCCGGTGTGGCCCGCTTCAGTTGTGGATCAGTGGCTGTAGGCGCTCACGGTGTTCTCGACCGGCGTGTGCCGGAGGGCGTCCGCCTCGGCCGCGCGCCGGTCGACGCAGGGGTTCGAGGCCTTCCGGCCGCAGGAGCACGTCCAGTCGAAGTGAGCGGCGAGCGCCGGGCGTCGGGACTGCCACGGCTGGACGTTGATCACGTGGTCCTGGGTCATGTCTCCCCCTACGTTGCGTGTGCGGTTTCCGGTTTCCGGTTTCCGGTCGAGGGCCCCCTACGCGTGCGCGCGCGAGGGGCGGGAAACTCCGTTACTCGGTGTGAGCGCCGTGGTCCTTGGTGACGATCGCGTCCAGGCACCCGCCCGGGAGGTCTATCGACCAGTCGAAGTCATCGAGGGTGACGCCGTGGCGGTCGGCGGCGGCCAGCAGATCCGTGAGGAGCAGCGTCGCCCGGTCCCGCTGGCCCTGGGTCACGAACGAGCCTGCCCGGACCGTGTCGGCGACGCGCTGTTCGGGCGTCCGCCCCTTGTGGTCGGTATAGGTCACTGTGTCCCCCGTGCCTTGATCGCCCGAATCGTGTTGCGGTGGATGCCGGTCAACTCGGAGATCCGGAGCGCGGACACCTCGTTGCGGAGCGCTTCCACCACCAGGGGCTCCAGCTCCGCGTCCAGCGCCTTCAGCGCGGCCACGGCCTTGAGCCGCTTCTTGCCCGGCGCCACCAGGGAGCGCTCGGCGGCGGCTCTGAGGTCGGCGGGGGTCTGTCGTTCGTTCATGTGCACAGTCTGCCCTACGGTGCACACCTTGTGCAAGGGGGTAACTGCCGTCCAGGACAGCGGCATCCCTGGGCGGCTTACATGGCGGGCCGTCTGCCGACTGCGGCTCTCGCCGTTGCGCGCGCATCCAGGCCAGCGGGGAAGGGGTGGGGGAGTGGCTGGCGCTGAGCGGCCGTCAGAGCGCCCCGGAGGGTGGCTGGGCGCCGTTCCCCCGCCGTCGTCCTGCTGGGCGCCGTACGGGGCGGTGACGGCCCGCCACGGGGTTGCGGGGGAGCACCTGCTGCCGCGATGTGGTCGGGCGCCGTGCGGGCGCTCCGCTAGGCGTCCCGGGTCGGTGGCTGGGCGTCCGGCTGGCCGGTCCGGCGCTGTTCCAGCTCCGCCAACTGCGCATTGATCTCGTCCTCGGACCGCACCCAACCGTCCGGCCTGGCCGGAGGATCGGGCGGTGTGACCTGCTGTTTCGGAAAGTCACGTGACGTTCCATCGGCAAAGTCCTGTGACTTTCCTCGGTCTCCGGCGGGAAAGTCGTGTGACTTTCTGGGGCGTAGCTCGACCTCGTCGGCCCGGCCCTTCATGTACGCGTTGAGCAGCTTCCGCTGGAGCTTCCGGGCCTCGTGTGCGCGCTGCACGCACGAACGCGAGCAGTAGGCCCGGGGCTTGGTCCCCCGGCTCGGAGGGACCGGCCCTTCGCCGCACCAGGCGCACAGCCGGTTGCCCTCAGCGTCTGTCGGTGTCTCGGTGTCCATGGCGCCGATCCTGCCAGGCCGGGGAGGCGCGTACGTCATCCCGTGCGCCGGTACGTCAACCACTTCACGTACGGCCCGAATCCGCGGAGTGCTAGGGCAGAGAAAACGGCCGGCTCACCTACGGGAGGCGTCCCCGGACCGGGTCGACCCCGTCCGCCCGCAGCGCCTGGACGGCGTCCCCGACTCGACCGCGCGCCGCGCTGATCCGCTCCTCGTCGCCGGAGTCGTCGGCCCGCGCCCAC
>NZ_JBIAQM010000076.1:0-8816 GCF_042888945.1 Streptomyces sp. NPDC002698 | reverse complement strand
ATGACCGCGGCACGGCGGTGATGGAGAGGATGCGAAGCCTGACGCCCGTGAGTTGATACGACGGCGCCCGTGGCTCCGGTCTCTGAAAGCCGTTCACCGGCTCGCTAACGCCCGGACCACCAGGCGGAGCTTCGGTGCTCCGGCGGCGTACCGCCCGAGTCCCCGCCGGCCCCCACGCAAAACAGCCGCGCACCGACCGATCGGCGGAATCTTCGGACCTTACCGGGCACCCGCCGTCGTCGTGGCCGGTCCGGTGATCGGCAAGGTGGTGCGGTGGGCCGAGCCGGTGGAGCCCTTGGCCGCTCAGGGCAGCGGTGTTCCACCGGTGGCGTTGACGATTTCCGCGGTGATGTAGCCGGCGTGCGGGGAGGCGAGGAAGACGTAGGCGGGGGCTATCTCGGCAGGCTGGGCGGGCCGGCCGATCGGGGCCTGTTTGCCGAATTCGGCGGTGTCCGGCATCGTCGCGGGGATCAGCGGGGTCCACACCGGCCCGGGTGCTACGGCGTTGACGCGGATGCCGTCACGGACGACCATCTGCGCCAGCCCTTGCGTGAAGGTGACGATCGCGCCCTTCGTCGTGGCGTAGTCCAGCAGATGCGGGCTCGGCTTGTAGGCCTGCACGGATGTCGTGTTGATGATCGAGCCGCCTGCGGGTATGTGCGGGAGGGCCGCCTTGCAGAGCCAGAACATGCCGTACAGGTTGGTGCGCACGACGCGGTCGAACTGCTCGGTCGAGATCGCTTCGATGCCGTCCGGCTGGGACATCTGGTACGCGGCATTGTTGACGAGAATGTCGATCCGCCCGAACTCCTCGACCGCTCGTTCCACGAGCCGGCGGCACTGGTCCTCCTCGCGGATGTCGCATTCGACAGCGACTGCTTCGCGCCCTGCCTGTTCGACCAGAGCGGCGGTCTCGGCGGCGTCTTCCGCCTCTTGGGGAAGGTGGGTGAACAGGACGTCCGCTCCCTCGCGGGCGAAGGCGAGCGCTACCGCCCGCCCGATGCCGGAGTCGCCTCCCGTCAGCAGTGCCTTGCGGTCTTTCAGCAGGCCGGAGCCCTCGTAGGAGTCCTCACCGTGATCGGGCGGTGGATCCATGGGGCCCGTCCATCCAGGATGCTCCTGGTCCTGTTGCGGGAATTCGGGGCGGGGATGCTTGTCGACCGGGTTGTCAGGCATGAGAACGTCTCCTGAACGGGTGTGAGGTCAGCCGGGACGGCAGATATCGAGGGCCCCATAGGCATCACTCGCTCCTGGCTGAGACCGACCCTGCGGCGATCTTGGATTCGAGCTTCGATCGAGTACCCCTGTGCACCCGCCGCATGCGCATCACGGCTCCCCGACGTTCTGGGCTGCCGGGCACCCCGGCGGCCGGACAGACCTGCTGTTGGCCCTGCCGGCACGCCGTACGGAACATCCGGCCGCACGGCGGTACCGCAACTCGACCACAGCCCTCCGGGTGAACACGCCCTGCGCGGCGCGGCGGCCGACGCGCCTTCACTTTCGCTCCTTCCCGGGAAACACGTACTCGTCGAGGACCAGGCCGACGGCGACGGCCGCCGGGATGGCGACGAGGGCGCCGATGATGCCGAGGAACGCCCCGCCGACCAGCACCGCGAGGACGGTGACCAGCGGGTGGACGTCGACCGCGAACTTCATGGCCCTCGGCACGATGAGGTAGTCCTCGGCGACCCGGAAGACGACGTAGAAGACCGCGGTCGCGATCGCGATGGGCAGGGACACGGACAGCGCGACGAGGCTGACGACGATACCGGCGAGAGTGGAGCCGACGATCGGGATCAGGTCCATCAGGGCGGTGAAGATGCCCAGGGCGGCGGCGTAGGGGACGCCGGTGCCCGCGCACCAGGCGAAGGTCGCCATGCCGGCGATCCCCGAGGTGACGAGGTTGCCGAGCATGAACTTCCCTGTCCGGTTCATGATCTCTTCGGCCACACCCTCGACGCGTTCGCGTCGGCTCGCGGCCACGAAGCGGAAGCAGAACTGTTTGACGGCCGGCAGGGCCGCCATGCAGTACAGGGTCACCGTGATCACGATCGCCGTCGACGTGAGGGTGCTCAGGACCATCTGGCCTGCGCCCAGGACACCCCCGGCCAGCCCGGCCGCTCCGTCTCCCGAGCCGATCTGCCGCTTGGCCTTCTCGAGCAGGTGGTAGCGGTCCTCCAGGCGGCCGATCGCCGACTGGTGGTCGTGGACCTGCTGCAACCAGCCGGGCACCGCGTCGACCACCGCGGACATCTCCTTGGTCACCGGCGGAATGACCAGAGCCAGGAACCCGCCGAGTACCACGACGAACCCCGTCAGCACGATCGCGACGGCCCAGCCGCGCCGAAGACCCCGGCGCGTGAACCACACGACAAGTGGTTCCAGACTGATGGCGATGAACACGGCCAGCAGCAGCAAGGTCAGCATCGAGCTGACACGCAGAACGGTCTGAACGGCGAGCCACGCCAGACTCGCGCCCAGGCCCAGAGCGAACCCCACCGTCACCCACGACCGTCTGCGGCCGCCGTGTGGATCTCGACGCGGCGGCTCCTGGACCGCCTTCCGAGACATCTCCACGGCGTCCACCAGGCTGGGGCCTGGGCCTGGGCTGTGTACGCCCGTCCTTTCCACCGCACCGTGCTCCTCCCGAGCAGGCTCGGGCCCGGACCGCGCAGACATCGCGACGCCTCTCCTCGACTGCCTCGAACGGGCGTGGGGCGTATCACTCGGGACACTCCTGAGCGACCTCCCGCCCTGTGCCGTCGCCCACGAGCAGTTCGTCCGAGACGCGTTGCGGCACAGAGCCGGGTACCCGGGGAATCCGCTCGTACCTCGTCCGTGTCCCGTCCGGCGCGTCGTGAGCCGGCCGGGACACGGAAGCGGTGAACGCTTGGCCGACATCCGATCTCTTGAGGCAGGAGCCGAATACCGTGACCGGTCTCGATCCCTTCACCGACCTGCTCGACTACCCCATGTACGTGGTGACCGCTGAGGCCGACGGGGAGAGAGCCGCCTGCCTGGTCGGATTCGCCTCGCAGTGCTCGATTCGGCCCGCCCGGTTCATGGTCTGGCTGTCCAGAGCCAACCGGACGTACCGGGTGGCCGAGCACGCCGAACGGCTCGCGGTCCATCTGCTGCGCCGCGACCAGGACCGGCTGGCCCGGCTCTTCGGCGGCGAGACCGGCGACCGTACGGACAAGTTCACCGACGCCCCGTGGCACCCGGGACCGGGCGGATCACTGATCCTCGACGAGGCCCCTGCCTGGTTCGTCGGCCGCGTGGAGAACCGGATCGACGGCGGCGACCACGTCGGTTTCCTGCTCGCTCCGGAGGCGGCGGAGAATCTCGCGGACAGCCGCACCCCTCTGCTGACGCTGAACGACACCCATGACATCACCCCGGGCCACCCGGCGAACTGAGCAGCGCCTCTTCCCCGGCCAACGCAGTCGCCTGCGCCGTATCACCGCTCCCAGACCCACCACCGCTCCCGTCGCGGCGGCCGACACAAGCCCACGATGTCGCGCAAGTGCCGCCTGGGCCGAGCGGGGGTGGGACGTCCCGCCGAAGGAGCCGTGTGCTCCAGGGTCGTGTTCCGGGGCTTCGTCCGCGGGGTGCCAGAGGTTAGCCGTGCGGGGCCGGGTTCGCTGCCGTCTGTCTGCTGCGACGCGTAGCCGGTGCGCGCGAGGTAGCGGTCCAGCAGGGCGGGGGCCAGTTTGTTCGCGAGGATGGTCGCGGCGGTGGACGCGCCGTAGGTGTATCCGAGTACGGTGGCGCCGCCGCTGACCCGGACCACGATCATGGTGGTCGAGTCCCAGGCCAGCGTGCCGTCGCCCTCCGGTGTGTCGGTGGGGACGGTTTACACGGCGGTCTTGATCCGGTCCACGAGCAGCTCGCCGTCGGCGGCGATGCGCGGGGTCATCACTCCTCCGGCTTGTCCCGGCGCTGCTTGCCGCCGGGGAGCATTTCCTGCACCTTCGCCTTCAGCCCCTGCCGGATCATGCCGGCCCGGTCACTGTCGCCCTTGACGAAGGCGGAGGCCGCGGCCTCGATCTGGTCGAGGCCGGCGTGCGGCGGGATCGGCGGTACGGCGGGGTCGGTGCGGAAGTCGATGACGAACGGCCGGTCGGCGCCGAGCGCCCGCTGCCAGGTGTCCTCCACGTCTCCCGGCTTCTCCACCCGTAGCCCGCCGAGGCCGATCGAGCGGGCAAAATCGGCGTACGGAACGTCCGGGAGCGCCTGCGAGGGCAGGAACTGCGGGGCGCCGGACATGGCGCGCATCTCCCAGGTGACCTGGTTGAGATCCTGGTTGTTGAGGACGGCGATGACCAGCCGCGGGTCCTCCCACTCGGGCCAGTACTTGGCGGCGGTGATGAGCTCGGCCATGCCGTTCATCTGCATGGCTCCGTCGCCCACGATCGCCAGCGCGGGACGATCGGGATGCGCGAACTTCGCGCCGATGACGTATGGCACCCCCGGCCCCATGGTCGCGAGCGTGCCGGACAGGGAACCACGCATGGCGCCGCGCATCCGCAGGTGCCGTGCGTACCAGTTGGCGGCGGAGCCGGAGTCGGCGGCCAGGATCACGTCGTCCGGCAGGAGTGCGTCGAGCGCGTGCACCACGTACTCGGGGTTGATGGGGTCCGCGTCCACGGCCGCACGCCGCTCCATGACCTCCCACCAGCGGGCCGTGTCCTTCTCGATCTTCTTGCGCCACTTCCCGTGCTGCTTACGCTTCAGCCGCGGCAGCAGGGCCTCGAGCGTCTGCTTCGCGTCACCGACGAGGTTGACCTCGAAGGGGTAGCGCAGCCCGATCATGAACGGGTCGATGTCGATCTGCACGGCGCGGGCCTGGCCGAACTCGGGCAGGAACTGCGTGTACGGGAAGCTGGAGCCAATGACGAGCAGGGTGTCGCAGTCCCGCATCAACTCGTAGGAAGGGCGCGTGCCGAGCAGCCCGATCGATCCGGTCACGTACGGCAGATCGTCCGGCAGCGCGTCCTTGCCGAGCAGGGCCTTGGCCACCCCGGCGCCGAGCACGTCGGCGATCTCCTCCACCTCGGCACCGGCACCGCGCGCTCCCTGCCCGATCAGGATCGCGACCTTCTCGCCAGCGTCCAGCACCTCGACCGCGCGAGCGAGGTCCGACGCGGCCGGGACCGGCGCGGAGTGCGCCAGGCCGAGGCTGGACGGCACCATCTTGAAGGCGTGGGTCGGCTCCGAGTAGGTCAACTCCTGCACGTCGGCGGGGATGATCACTGCGGTCACCGTGCGCTTGGCGTACGCGGTACGCATGGCCCGGTCGATGACGTTGGGCAGTTGCTCGGGGACGGTCACCATCTCGCAGTAATCGGAAGCGACGTCCTTGTAGAGGCTGAGCAGGTCGACCTCCTGCTGGTAGCTGCCGCCCATGGCACTGCGGTTGGTCTGTCCGACGATGGCGACGACCGGAACGTGGTCGAGCTTCGCGTCGTAGAGACCGTTGAGGAGATGGATCGCCCCGGGGCCCGAAGTCGCCGCGCAGACGCCGACTTTGCCCGAGAACTTGGCGTAGCCGACAGCCTCGAACGCGGACATCTCCTCGTGCCGCGACTGGACGAACTTCGGCTTGTTGTCGGATCGTCCCCAGGCCGCGAGGAGGCCGTTGATGCCGTCGCCGGCGTAGGCGAAGACGTGGTCGACGTCCCATTCGCGGAGCCGCTGGAGAACGTAGTCGGACACCTTGATGGACACGGGATTTCCTCTCATCGCGCTGATTGCCGGTTGCGGAACCAGTAGGTCCCGGCCGCTGCCGCTCCAAGGGCGCAGGCCCCGGCGCCCGCGGCCGGCAGGCGGCCGTCACGGGCGGAGTCCTCGGGCCGGTCGGCGGGCTTCTCGGGGTGGTCGGCGGGCAGGTGTCGGCCGTCCATGGCACGTGCGGGTGCCTCGGCCAGACGCAGGGCGCGCCTGCCGGTGTCGCCCTGTTCGATCTGGGTACGGCAGCTGAAGCCGTCCGCGAGGACCAGTGCGCTGGGGACGGTGTCCCGTACGGTGGGCAGCACCCCTTGCTCCGCCACGGTCATGGACAGGTCGTCATGGCCCTGTTCGAAGCCGAAGTCGCCGGCCAGACCGCAGCAGCCTGCGTCCAGGACGCTCGCGTCGATCCCGGCGCGCCGCATCGGTTCGCGGTCGGCGTCGTCCTTCGTCACCGCGTGCTGGTGGCAATGGGTCTGCCCGGTGACCGCCCGGGTGAGGGACGGGGGCTGCCGGCCTTCGCCGGTCGCCCGATAGGAGGGGCACACGACGCCGCCTTCGTGCGTGCGGCAGTTGCCGACGCAGCGCAGCACGGCCCGGTCGAAGGAGTGCTCGTCGTCCGGGTAGCTGAAGTGCGTGTCGTGACTGTCCGGGCGCCACACGGATCCCAGGCGCAGGTTCTCGTCCACTCGGTACGGGTCTACGACCTTGCCGGGGTTCATCCGGTTGTCCGGGTCGAACAGGGCCTTCACCCGCCCGAAGGCGGCCACCACATCCTCCCCGAACATGCGCGGCAGCAGCTCGCTGCGTACCTGCCCGTCGCCGTGCTCACCGATGAGCGAAGCGCCGTAGGAGGCCACCAGGTCCGCGGCCCGCAAGAGGAACGCCCGGAAGTTCGTGACGCCTTCGGCGGTGGTGAGCTCGAAAGGGATGCGGGTGTGTACACAGCCCTGCCCGAAGTGCCCGTACAGGGAGGGGTGGTCGTAGCCGAAGTCGGCGAAGAGCTTCTTCAGGTCGCGCAGACAGTCACCGAGAACCTGCCGATAGTTCGAGCCATCCGTCGCGCAGGTCCCCCGGCTGCCGACGTCGAACCGCACCTCGCCGTCCACCCGCTCGCGGAGCGCTTTCCCCAGGGCACGTGTGTCCAGCACCGTCTCCGATCCACGTGCCTCGATCACCATCGGCTCCCCTTCTGCGAGCGCCCGGACGCGGAGGACCGCTCGGATGCGTTGGACGGGTTCCCGATGATCGGGGTGGCTAACGTCCGACCGGAGACGAGAGCGGTGCCGGTGCTCCGTCACCTGAAGTCCTTGCGGGCCTTGGCGAATTCGGTGAGAAAAGCTTCGCGGAACGCCTCCAGGTCGTCCGGATTGCGGCTGGTGACCCAGCGTGTCGGCCCGGTGGTCGCAGATGCGCGCCTGCTCGTCGGCCCAGACCCCGCCCGTGTCTCCGATGTCCGGGGGCGGACTCGGCCACGAGGTCAGCGTGCGGCTCAAGACCACGTCCGCCTCGACCAGGGTCCACGGCGCGGCAGATCGCAGCGACCGGAAGACGGGATCCCCTATCGCCACTCTTGAGGAGCCACGTACAAACGCAGCCGTACCTGCCCTGCCGCGGGGCTTTCCATGCCGGCGCGCCGCCCCTCCTGAGAGCGCGTCATCGCGCCTGTACCGTCTTCGGAACCATCGGGGCGGGCAGACTCGGTGTCGGGAATCTCTTTGCCGTCGCGGGTGATCCCCGGAGCGGTGGTGTTGCCGTAGGGCAGCGAGGCTCTTTCTGTGACATCAGGGACTGCCCGTGAATCGGTGCGGGCCCGCCCTTCCTGGTCAGACGGGTTGGCGACCTGCTGCCAACCTCGGCCTTCGTCCCACGCGATGCCGTAGTGCTCGTAGAGACGGTGTTCCTCGTCCACCGTGAGGAAGCCCCCGGCGTCGACGTCGACATGGGGGGCGTCTTTGACGGTGGCCTTGGCGTAGGAGACCTCCAGGTGGTCATCCACCATGGTGGCCTCGCGAGTGGGGACGAAGGACTCGCTGGTACCGAAGAGCCCGGTCTTGATACTGACCCACTCGGGTTCGCCGGTCGCATCGTCGAGGAAGACATGCTTGGTGTCGCCGATCTTGTTTCCGTCGACGTCGTACACCGGATGGCCCAGCACGGCGGCAATCTGCCCTTGAGTGATCATCCTGGCCTCCTGCCTCCCTCGGGCGGACGCGGCCCGCGCCCTCCCCGCCGGGGCCGGGCGCGAGCGATGGAAGGATCGAAGGAGCAAAACAGTGGGTCTTGAGCGAAGGCTCGAACATGGATGCGCGGGGCATCGTATGAACCAGGCTCTGCATTTTGGCTACGTCCTGCGGAGCTGATGCCCGCCCGGCCGGAAGTCGACGTCACTCACGGCGTCGCTTCTGTCCTCTCTTCTTCTTGGGAGCTTCCTCCTCGTCGTTCGCCCCCTCCTCGTCCTCGTATGCGTCCTCGTCCTCGTATGCGTCCTCCGCCGCTTCTTCGCCCTCGTTCTCATCCTCGTACGCCGAGTCGACGCCTTCCTCCGTATCGCCTTCACCCTCGGGCTCTTCACCCTCCGGCTCCTGCTGCTCGGCCTCTTCCTCCTCGACGGCGTCATCGTGGGACACGACGACTTCTCCGTCACGGATTTCGCCGCGCCAGCCCTCGGGTTCTTCGTTGGTGAGGGTCACGTATCGCTGGAAGTTCTTGAAGTCCAGTCGCAGGCGGCGCCCCTGCACCCGCCAGAGGTTGCCCGTCTTCTCGAAGAACCCCGACGGGTAGTACTCCACCACCAGGACGACGCGAGT
Organism: Streptomyces sp. NPDC002698; assembly: GCF_042888945.1. NCBI lineage: Bacteria > Bacillati > Actinomycetota > Actinomycetes > Kitasatosporales > Streptomycetaceae > Streptomyces > Streptomyces sp. NPDC002698. The sequence continues at coordinate 276 of NZ_JBIAQM010000076.1, read as the reverse complement.
CAGGGTGGGCGCCAGCTCATGGAAGCTGACCGCACCGCGAGTGCTCCCCTTGGCTCCCTCCGAGGTCCACACGATGCGGTCGTCCGGAATCTGTTCCTGGACGGTCGCCTTGAAGCTGCGCGACGAAGGACCGACTTTGACCTTCCAGTCGCTCCCGCCCTCATCGTCCTTGGAGACGTCACGGACACCCTTGGCGAAGCTGCTGAACTTGTCGTACTGCGTCCAGTAGTCATAGGTGTCCCGGAGCGGCACGCCGACATCGAGAACCTCGATGAT
>NZ_JBIAQM010000075.1:0-11197 GCF_042888945.1 Streptomyces sp. NPDC002698 | reverse complement strand
CCCCCCCCCCCCCCCCCCCCCCCCCGCCCCCCCCCCCCCCCCCCCCCCCCCCCCCGCCCCCCCCCCCGCCCCCCCCCCCCACCCCCCCCCCCCCCCCCCCCCCCCCCCCGGCCGTGTCCGGGGGGTGTGGGAGCGTGCGGGCGCGGAGGTCGGCGGTTCGACCGACCCCGCGGGCGGTGAGGCCGGGCTCGATGCCGGCGGCGACGTGATGGCCGACGGGAGAGGGCGCGGGGAGAGGGCGGGAGGCGACGGGGAGACGGCGGGGGCGTGTCGGCGATGACGGGGTTCGGTGTCGAACGCGGATTGGTCTGTACATGACCAACATGGCGGGCCAGACTGTGCGCCGACCGGACACCCCCCATCGAGGAGCACCTTTCATGCGCATGCCCGCACGGCGACGTTGTCACGCGGTCCTGACCGGGCTCGTCACCCTCACCACCGCCGCCGTCCTCTCCGTGGCCACCGGAGCGCCGGCCTCGGCCGCCGACACCTGGAACGAGGTGGGTTCGGACCGCGCCGACCCGCTGACCGAGAGCCAGGGCCTGACCTCCGTCGAGGTCCCGGCCGGCAGCCCCAACCGCTACACGGGCATCGGCACCGTCCCCACGAGCGTGAGCAGCCGGGGCTGGAACCACGTGGGCGACCCGGACGCCTCGTACAACGGCTACTACGTGGAGCCCTACCAGAGCGACTCCGGCAGCGCGAAGATGTTCCGCGTGCAGGCACCGGGCGGCGCCTGGTCGGAGTACGTCCACAAGCTGAGCGCCGGAGAGGCGCTGAACAACTCGTTCGTCAGCATCGCGCCGAGCGGTACGTGGATGGTGTCCGGCGAGTACGGCACGATGAACCGGCTCCTGGTGTTCCCGACCCCCGGCGTCAACCCGGCCACATCGCCCTCGGCCGACCTTCCGTGGGCTTCCACCGTCACCCTCGACCACGCCGTGCGCGACGTACAGGGCTGCGACTTCGTCACCGCGACCCGGCTGCTCTGCTCGTCCGACGACCCCGCCGGCACGCTCTTCGGGATGACCAGGCCGCTCCTCCAGATCGACCTGTCCGGCGAGCCGAACGGCTCGGCCGACGTCTCCGGACACGTCACCGCGCTGCGCCAGCTCCCGCTGCGCAGCTCCTGCTCGGGCACCTTCGAGATCGAGGGCATCGACTACGACCGGCGCGGCGCCACCCTGCGCGTGATCGTGGTGTCCCCGGGCTTCTGTGTGCTGACCGACAGCAAGACCTACCGCTTCACCAGGAGTTGAGCCCACACTTCTCCTGAGGCCCGGGCGCGTACCCCGCCGAGCGGCTGCCGACCGACGGGGGGCGTGCGCGCCCTGAGAGGGCTGGGTCTAAGGTCGGAGACAGATTCAGAGTGATGGGGGGTGGCCGGCTGTGGTGAAGGACGAAGCCGTGATCGGCTGCACGGGGGAACTGCTCATCGGCACCCGGGGATCCGCCGGTCCCGGCGAGATCCTGGTGCGTGTGAGAGGCGGATCCGAGACCTTCCTCGCCTGGTCTCGGGAGCCCCTGCCGAAAGGGGCGACCGCGCTGGTGATCGAGTCCAGGGGATGTCGCACGGTCGACGTCATCGAGTGGGCCGACCCCCTGGACGCGCTGGACGGCGACGCCGTCGGCGCCGGTTGAGAAGGAGAAGCATGTTCGGTTATCGCGTACCCGCTCCCGACGAGGCGATGTTGATCTCGGGTGGCAGGCGGGGACTGGGGGGCGCGCCGTTCCGAGTGGTGACGGGGCACGGAAAGTTCGTGCTCCCCATTTTCCGTAAGACCCGCTTCCTGACCCTGTCCATGTGCGAGGCGGAGGTCACCGAGACCTGTGTCACGAGGCAGGGCATCTCGCTGCACGTCCGTGCCGTGATCGCTTTCAAGGTGGGCAACGACACCGAGAGCATCATCAACGCGGGGCAGCGGTTCCTGTCCGACCAGGACCAGATGTCGGTCCTGACGGGCCGGATCTTCGCGGGCCATCTGCGTTCCATCATCGGTTCGATGACGGTCGAGGAGATCGTCACCGAGCGGCAGAAGCTCGCCGCCGAGGTCCTCGACACCTCGAAGCTGGAGATGGCGAAGATCGGCCTGATCGTCGACTCGCTCCAGATCCAGTCGATCGACGACGGAGACACCGGCTACATCGACGCGATGTCCGCGCCGCACAAGGCGGCCATCCAGCGTCAGGCCCAGATCGCCCAGGCGCAGGCCACGCAGGCCTCCGTCGAGGCGCAGCAGGTGGCGGCGCGCAACCAGGCCGAGTACGCCCGGCAGACGGCCATCGTGCAGGCGGAGTACTCGGCCGAGGTGGACCGGGCACAGGCGATGGCCGCCCAGGCGGGCCCGCTCGCCCAGGCTCACGCCCAGCAGGAGGTCCTCGCGGCGCAGACCGAACTCGCCCAGCGTGCCGCCCAGCTGCGTCAGCAGCAGCTCGTCGCCGAGGTCGTCAAGCCGGCCGAGGCGGAGGCCGAGCGGATCAAGGTGCTCGCCATCGCCGATGCCGAGCGCATGAAGATCCAGGCCGAGGCGGCCGCCTCGCACGACCGGGTCGCGCTCGACCGGATGCTGATCGACCAACTGCCCCTGATCGTCAAGGAGGCGGCCGGCGGTCTCGCGGGCGCCAACGTCAACGTCCTCAACGGCGCCGACGGTCTCGGCGAGATAGCGGCCGGCCTGGTCGCCCAGGGCTTGACCATCCTCGACTCGGTCCGCCAGAACCTGGGCGGGCAGAACGCCGAGGGCGGCGCCGCGAAGGCGAACAGTCCGCTCGAGCTCCAGGGATACAGCCGCACGCCGGTCGACGTCGACGGCGACGAGCCGAAGGGCGCCTCGCCGGCCAACTGACCGTCCCCGGTTTTTCGTCCACCGCGTCCGCCGTCCCTCCCGGGGCGGCGGACGCGGCCGTTTCGCCCGGCACCGGGCGGGAGGGGCGCCGCGGCCGGCCGTCGGCTCCGACGGGACGAGGCCGGACCCGGGCCGGCGCACCAGTGACCCCGTTCGGATCAACCGGCCCCAAGGGCTCTCAAGTCCCTTACACTCTGCCCCAGTTGATCTCGATGCGGCCGCCCCTGGAGGAGCGCATGCCCCGGACACCCTCGCGACGTACCGCACTTCAGGGCCTCGCCGCCGCCGGCGCCGCGGTCGTCGGGTTCGATCCCTTCACCCGGAGCTGGGCGGCCGCCACGACCGGCACCGGCCGCCGGCCGCTCGCGGGCCTCCCGCCGCTGGACGGGAGCGTGCACACCGACGACGCCTCGCTCACGGCGGACGCCGACGACTACGGACACATCGTCCACCGGCGTCCGGCCGCGGTGCTGCGACCGGGTTCGGTGCGAGACGTCGTCGCGATGGTCCGCTTCTGCAACGAGCACGGTGTGTCCGTCGCACCGCGCGGCCAGGGCCACGCCACACAGGGGCAGGCACAGGTCGACGGCGGCCTGGTCATCGAGACCGCGCCGCTCGCCTCCATCGGTCCCGTCGGACCGGGCAGTACGACGGTCACCGTCGGCGCGGGCGCCAGATGGAGCCAGGTCGCCCACGCCACCCTGGCCCACGGACTCACCCCGCCCACCTTCACCGACTACCTCGAACTCTCCGTCGGCGGAACCCTCTCGGTCGGCGGCATCGGAGGCCAGACCCACCAGCAGGGCGCCCAGGTCGACAACGTGACGGAACTCCAGGTCGTCACCGGCGCGGGTGACCTCGTCCGCTGCTCCCCGACCCGCCACCGCGATCTGTTCCACGCCGTGCTCGCCGGACTCGGCCAGTGCGCGATCATCGTCGGCGCCACGCTGCGCCTGGTCCCCGCGCCCGGGACCGTACGCCACTACCTGCTGCCGTACGACGACCTGCGCACGTTCCTCGACGACCAGCGACTGCTCGTCGAAGAGGGCCGTTTCGCCTACGTCGAGGGCCAGGTGACCGCCGACGCCGGCGGGGCGTTCAACGGCTACGTCCTCGAAGCCGTCGCCTACGGGCCGCCCGCCGGTCCCGCCCCCGACGACACCACGCTGCTGCGCGGGCTGCGGCACGACCCCGCGGGCGTGCGGACGAGCGACCTCGGCTACTACGACTTCCTCGACCGGCTCGCGCCCTCCGTCGCCGCCCTCAAGGAAGCGGGCCTGTGGGCCTTCGCCCACCCCTGGCTGAACCTGCTGCTGCCCGGCCGTTCGACGGCGGCACTGGCGGAATCCCTGCTGGCGGACCTCACCCCGGCCGACCTCGGGCCCGGCGTCGTCCTCCTGTACCCGGTGCTGCGCCAGAACCTGCGCACCCCGCTGCTGCGCACTCCCGACGACCGGGTGTCCTATCTGCTGGCCGTCCTGCGCACGACCCCGCCCGAGGACACCGCGACCGTCGACCGTCTCCTCGCGGCCAACCGCGCCGCCTACGACACCGTCCACGCGGCGGGCGGCACCCACTACCCGGTCGGCTCGGTCCCCTTCGGCGCGGCGGACTGGCGCGAGCACTTCGGCCCCGCCTACCGACGGCTCGCCACCGCCCGGCACACGTACGACCCGCGAGGAATCCTGGTCCCCGGGCAGGGCGTCTTCTGACGGAGGTGTCCCGTCCCCGGCCCGGGGACCGCGCTCACCAGCGGCCGGGCTCGCCGCCCACGATCGGCGCCGACGGCACACCGGTCACCCCCCTCGGGACATCACCGGCCAGCATCACCCGGTGCATGACCCGGGGGTGGTCGAGGTGGGCGGTGTCGCTCGGTGCCAGATGGATGGTGGCCCGGTTGTCCCAGAAGGCGACACTGCCCGGTTCCCACCGGAAGCGGACCGTGTACTCGGGCCGGGTCGCCTGCTCCAGCAGCATGTCCAGCAGCGCCCGGCTCTCCGGCCGGGACACCCCGAGGATCTGCTCGACGTAGTAGCCGTTGACGAACAGCACCCGCTCACCCGTCTCCGGGTGCGCCCGCACCAGCGGGTGGTCGGTGGCGATCTGACGGTCCAGGAGATGACGGACGTACGCGTCGTCGCCCGGCCGGCTCTGGTACCCGACCCCGAGCCGGTGCTCGGCGCGCAGGGTGTCGACGAAGGCGCGCACGGGAGCGGAGAGGCCCGCGTAGGCGACGGCCAGGTTCGACCAGGTCGTGTCGCCGCCGTACGGGGGCACGGTCTCGGCGCGCAGAATCGTCGCGGCCGGGGGGTCGACCCGGGCGCCGTGGTCGCAGTGCCACCCGCGCAGCAGCGAGTGACGGCGCCTGCGCAGCCATTCCTCGTGGTCCATGCCGTAGCGCCCGCCCAGTTCGAGACGGTCGGCCGTCGTCTCGATCTCGGGGAACTCCACGGGCGACGCGCTGCCCCGGGAGCGGAGACGGACCGGAGTTCCGAAGCGGCGCGCGAAGGCGACGTGCGCGGCGTGATCGAGCCGCTGGCCGCGGAAGAACAGGACCTTCCAGCGCAGTACGGCCGCCCGGATCGCGGCCACGACCTCGTCCGTCAGCGGTTCCGCCAGGTCGACTCCCGTGATCTCGGCGCCGATGTGTCCCGCCGCCGGCCTCACTTCGAGGCATGTGACCTGGTCCGTCATGGGGCCTCCGTGGTTCGTGTGTCCGGTCTTCGGCTCCAGGATGACCGTTCGGCCGGGAACGGGACAGGCCGCCTCGCGCGCGGTGCAGGGAGGCCGCTCGCGCGCGGGCGCACACGGGAGGCGCGCGGCGCGCACGGGGTGTGTCCGGCGTCCCCCACGTCACCGGGTCGCACTCCCTGTCGGCGGACACGGGCCGTACCGAGAATGGGGCACAGTGAACGGGGCCCGCCCTCCATCCGCATAGGGGCGGGGCCCGTTCACTCCGTACAGGGGCCGTGCGCGAGACGGGGCCGTGCGCGACGCGCCCCGGGACCTCTCAGCCCTTGTGGTCGCGCAGCGCGGCCAGAGCGCGGTCGGCGTGGGCGCTCATGCGCAGTTCGCTGCGGACCACCTCCAGGACGGTGCGGTCCTTCGCGATGACGAAGGTGACCCGCTTGGTGGGGGCGAGCGAGAAGCCCCGCTTCACCCCGAACCGCTCCCGCACGGCTCCGTCGACGTCGGACAGCAGCGGGAAGCCGAGCGTGTGACGGTCGGCGAACTCCTGCTGCCGGTCGACCGCGTCACCGCTGATCCCGACCGGCCGCCCGCCGGCGGCCGTGAACTCGGTGGCCAGATCGCGGAAGTGGCAGGCCTCGGCGGTGCAGCCGGCGGTGAGGGCCGCGGGATAGAAGAAGAGCACCACCGGCCCCTCGGCCAGCAGCTCGGACAGGCTCCGCGTCGCCCCGGTCTCGTCCGGCAGAGCGAAGTCCTCGACCTGGTCGCCCACGTTCACCTGAGATGTCATGACTGTCCCTTTCCGGACCGGGCGACTCCGCGCGCCCACAGTATGAGCGGCACCTGGAGCGGGAGCCGTGCCAGGGCCGCGGCCCTGAGCGGCGCGGGGCGGTCACGCCAGTCCGCGGCCATCTTGACGTTGGCGGGGAGGACCCCGACGAAGAACGCGGCGGTGGCGAGCGCGGCGACCCTGCGCGTCCGGGGGAGTGCCACCCCTGCCGCCAGGGCGAGTTCGGCGGCGCCGCTCACGTACGTCCAGGTCCTGGGCGCTCCCGGGAGAGCGCGCGGGATGATGGCGTCGAACTGCCGTGGTGCGGCGAAGTGGGCGACGCCCGCGGTGGCCAGAAGGCCTGCGAGCAGCAAGGGTGATCGTTCGGGCCGTGGCACGGTTCCTCCTCGGGGGGCCTGCCCGCGGATATTACTGCAGAGTAAGTGCCAGTGGTACGGGTGGGACACGTCGGTCGGCCGTCGTTCGGATGGCGTCCGCATGCCCTCCGCGTGCCGTCCGCATCCCCTCCACGTGCCGCCCGCGTGCCGTCCGAGGGCCGGAGCGGGGAGTCGGGACGTCAGGGCGTACCGGCGGGCGTACCGGCCGGGAGTCGGGTGTCAGGGCATGACGGCGGGGAGCCGGGTGGTCAGGGCGTGCGGCAGGGAGTCAGGCCGTCAGGGCGTGCCGGAAGCCGCTCGCAGCCATCCGTTCGCTCCGACCGGCCGCTTCGTTCCGCCCCGTTCCCTCACTCCGCCCCGTTCCCTCACCCCGTCCGGTCGTCTCGCCCCGGCCCACGGTGGTCGTACGTGCCGTGGCCTGGACGGCGTACGTGGTCTTCGCGGGGTCGACGAGCGGGTCGCCGAGCGTGATCCGTCCCGCCGCGTGCAGCGCGTCGCACTCGCCGGTGGGCAGGGCGACATAGCAGCCGCCGCGCCCGGTCGAGGGATCGAAGGGAAGCCAATAGCCGTACCGACGGCGGCCGTTGGCATGCACGGTGAGGCGGACGGGGAACCGGCGCTGGGTGATCAGACGCAGGATCTCGGCACCTTCGGGGCCGAGCGGGGCGGGCGTGCGGGGCAGCGGCCGCAACATGGTCACCGGCCTCCGATCGGCGCTCGCGGCACGGCACGGAGGTGCGGGGTCGGCGTCATGTGCGGGCGGCCTTTCGACGGACGGACGGGATCACGGCACGGGTGCGGTGATCTTCTGGCTGACCAGCATTGTTCCGTACGGGACTGACAACGGGGGAGGAACGGCTCAGCCATGTTGCTTCGATGCCGGTGTGCGACGGGACCGGACGGCGAGCTGGCCTTGGACGAAGGGGTCCGTGGCGGGGTCGTAGGACCCGGCGTGGTCGGCCAGGGTCTCGGTGATCCGCTCCCATTCCTCCAACTCCGTCTGCGTGTCGGGCGTCGTCCCGCCGGCGGACGGACTCTCCTCGGCCGCCTTCCTCGCGTCGTCGAGGGCCGCCTTCGCCCGGTGATGGTTCATCCCGGTGGCGGTGCGGCGCACCCGGTCCCACACCGCGTGCTCCCGCTCGGACGGCTCCGGCTCCTGACTCAACGCTCCACCTCGATCGTGCGACGGAACAGCTTCCTCACCGCAACCGTGTGCCCATGCGGCGCGGAACGACACCTCCGCGTCGGCGTGCGCGGACGCGGGTGCCGTTCCGTCACCAGGGCAGGAACGCGTGGACGTCCTTGCCGTCGGGCCGCACGATCACACTCACCTGGTCGCAGAGCGCGTGGACGAGATGCCAGCCGATGCCGCCCCCGCCCTGGGACGGGCGGAAGCGGCGTGGCGCGGGCGGGGTGGTGCTGGTGTCGTGGAGCGTCACGTGCACACCGCCGATGGTGGGACGCATCTGGAGCTCGAAGGGGCCGGGAGCGTACTGGATCGTGTTCGCGGCGAGTTCGGTGACCACCAGCAGGATGTCGTCCCAGTGCTCGGCCGCCGACGGTGGTGTCGCTCGCGCGAGGGCCCGCAGATAGCCGTCCGCGGCCAGCCGCGCGTCGGACACGTTGCGCAGCTCGCCGCCGAACGCGCTGGTGAGCGTCCCCGGTCCCCCGTACGACGACTTCCTGTTCCGGCTCGGATCGATCTCCATCGTGCCCTTCGTTCGGATCTCGTCGGCGGAATGTTTCTCGCTGCGCCGCGACCCGGTCGCCTGCTCCGAACCCGGCCCTGTGGCGAGGCCCGGTGCTGCCCCTCCCGCTCTACGCGGAGGTGCTCCGGGAGCGCCCACGGGAGCGGCGCCGCGCCAGCGCACGCCGTTCCGCCTCGCTCGTACCACCCCAGACGCCGACGGTCTGGCCCGTGTCCAGGGCCCAGCGCAGGCACTCCTCACGGACCGGGCAGCCCGCGCAGACCGCCTTCGCCTCCTGGATCTGGAGCAGCGCGGGTCCGGTGCTCCCGATGGGGAAGAACAGATCGGGGTCAACGGTGCGGCAGGACGCGCCTTCGCGCCAGTTCTCCATGCGAGCCTCCTGAATCGAGTCGAACGCGTTCTTCGGAATCCGGTCCCTTCCCGGGTCACCCTTGATCCGCCGGATGAAACAGGCGAGTCGTGCAAAGATCCCGTGGATACTGGAGCGGCCGTACGGGGCGGCCGCGCCGTACGACGGACGCGCCCGGGCCGGCGTACGGACGTTCCTCCACCGCCACGGCGGGGGTGTACCGCGGTGTCACAATGGAACCCCCGGGTGAAGGCCGGTTTCGCTTCGACGGATGATCGGATGGCCCATGACGCAGGAGTCCGGCGAGGTCTGGGAGAAGTTTGCCGTCGCCCTGGCGGACATGGCACGGGACCTGCTGGCGCAGGACTCGGTGCAGGCGACCTTGGACCGGATCGTGCAGCACGCGACGGTGCTGATCAACGGCTGCGACGAGGGCGGCATTCTCACCGTCCGCCGCGGTGAGGTCAGGGCGCTGGCCGCGACCAGTGACGTCGTGCGCGTGGCGGACCGGATCCAGCAGGACCTGCGGGAGGGACCGTGCTTCGACGCGGTGACCGACCGGGAGCAGCTCTACGCCATCGAGGACCTGCGCCGACCGCACGAGAAGTGGTCCCGCTTCGCGCCCGAACTGAGAAAGCTGGGCATGGGCAGCATGATGGGCTTCCTGCTCTTCACCGACGAGGACGAACTCGGCGCCCTCAACCTGTACTCACGCCGTCCGAACATGTTCGACGAGTCGGCCCAGAGTGCCGGCTGGGTCCTGGCCTCGCACGCCGCGGTCGCCCTGTCCTCGGCCCGTACGCACCAGCAGCTCGGCCATGCCCTGGAGACCCGCCACGAGATCGGTGAGGCGATGGGCATCCTCATGGAACGGCACGGCCTCAGCGAGGAGGACGCCTTCGCCGTGCTGAAGAAGGCCTCCCAGGACCACAACATCAAACTGCGGGAGATCGCCCGCAAGGTCTGCGAGACCGGCGAGCGGCCCCGCTGACCCCTTCACCGATCCCGTCCGGGCTCGGACGGGATCGGGGTTCGTCCGACAGTCCCTAGAGGAAACGACGCAGGGGTACGACGGCCAGTTCCTTGGCGCGCTGGACCGGGGACCTGCGCCGCCAGCGGGTCGGGTCGATGTCCACGGCGTTCTCCCGGTCCTCGTCGAAGTCCCGGTCGAGGGCCGCGGTGAACGCCTCGTCGAGGACGGCCAGCATGACCTCCTCGTCGTGCTCCATCGAGCGGCGGTTGAAGTTGCTGGAACCGATCAGGGAAGCCACCCCGTCCACCGTCATGATCTTGGTGTGGAGCATGGTCGGCTGGTACTGGCGTATCTCGACACCGGCGGCCAGCAGCGTGCCGTAGTGGTTCTGGCCGGCGAGCTGACAAGCCCGCTGGTCGGTGTACGGACCGGGCAGCAGGATCTCCACCCGGACACCGCGGCGCGCCGTCGCGCACAGCAGGTCGACGAAGTAGGTGTCGGGAGCGAAGTAGGCGGTGGCGAGGCGGAAGCGTTCCTCCGCGGAGCCGAGCATCACCCGGACGAGGGTCTGCATGTCCTGCCAGCCGAAACTGGCCGAGCCCCGCACCACCTGCACCGTCGCCGTCCCCGGCTGACCGTGCCCGGTGAAGCGGTCCTGGTCGTCGAAGAGCTCGTCGTGGCACTCCGCCCAGTTCTGCGCGAACGCGGCGGCGATGCCGTCCACGGCCGGCCCCCGCACCTTGACGTGCGTGTCCCGCCACTCGGAGGGACCGCGGGCGTCCCCGCACCATTCCTCGGCGATACCCACGCCGCCGGTGAACGCGGTGTGCTCGTCGACGACGAGCGCCTTGCGGTGACAGCGGTGGTTCTGCTTCAGGGGCGAGAGCCACAGCGGCTTGCGGAACCACGCGACCTGCACCCCCGCCGCGGTCATGGACCGCAGCAGGTCCCCCTCGATCCGCTTCGCGCCGAAACCGTCCAGCAGGAGCCGCACCCTGACACCCGCCCGCGCCCGGTCGGCCAGCGCGGCGGCGAAGTCACGGGCTATCTGCCCGCGCCAGTAGACGAAGGTCATCATGTCGACGGTGTGCTCGGCGGACCGCACCGCGTCGAGCATCGCGGCGAAGATCCGGTCGCCGTTGCGCAGGGGAACCAGCTCGTTTCCCTCGGTGGCGGCGATGCCGATCAGCCGTTCCAGGCGTCTGCGGAACCGCTGCTTGCGGCGGCGCGCCTCCGCCGGGGCCACCGTTTCGTACGTCTCGACTCGTGCAGCGATGGTCTGGGACATCCGCAGTCTCCTGTTGTGCGTGCCGCGTTCCGACAGTCCGTGCCGCGTTCCGTCCGGTCGCCCAGGGCGGGCACGGAGGAGTGCCGGGGGGGGGGGGGGGGGGGGGGGGGGGGGGGGGGGGGGGGGGGGGGCGGGGCGGGGCGGGGGGGGGGGCCGCGCCCCCGCCGCCCCGCCCCG
>NZ_JBIAQM010000074.1:0-11308 GCF_042888945.1 Streptomyces sp. NPDC002698 | reverse complement strand
GGGGCCGTTGACGCCGGAGCGGCGGGCGGAGATCCGGGCGGAGCAGCTGCGGGCCGCCGAGGAGCGCAACCGGGCACGGGAAGCGGCCGGGCTGGCACGCCTGGGCCGCCCGAGGAAGGCCGCCTGATGCGTCTCCCGAGCATCGAGAACCGGGAGCGGTTCCAGACCGACTACCGGCACGCCGTGCACCAGCTGGCGCTCGCGGACGAGACGGACGACGACCGCTGGAAGCGCCAGGCACGGGAACGGGTCGCGGATGCGGTCCGGGCGCTCCGCTCGATCGGCATCAACCCGATCCGGGCCCGGCGCCTGTAGGCCACCGCGGATCCTCCCCGGCCGCCAAGCCGCGTACGTCTTCGCCGGAGCCCGTACGTTTCCCAGTTCACGTACGGGCGGCGGCGGTCGGCCGGCGAACCCGGGCCGGGCGGAGGTCGCGGGCTGCCCGCGTGTCCCGTCACAGCTTCAGGACGACCGCGATGGCGACGAACGCGCCGACGGCCAGAGTCAGGACCGGGAGGGCTCCCGGGTGGCTGTCGGCGATGACGCAGAGCAGCGCGGTGACGACGAGCGCGAGGACGAACTGCTGGGTGCGGTCGGTAGGCACGGGGTGGGTCTCCTGTCGGTCGGGTACGGCCGCCAGTCGGCGGGCCTGGGGTTCACGGTGCGGAGTGCTCCGGGCGGCGCACGCACGTCCGCTGGCCGCAGGTTGGGCCTGTTGCGGGTTAGCTCCGCAACCGCCAGTTATGGACCACGTAAAAGGTTGGGGAGAGATGAATTCCGTCTGATAGCGGACTGGCCGCAGGTTGGGCTTGTCGCGGGTTAGCTCCGCAAGGTGTCCACCTACAAGCGGTCTGGGTCCGCTGTCAGGACGAACCCGTACCTTTCGTGACAGGAAGGAATTGGCCGCCGGGCTGGGCGGCGTTGGCCGCTACGGTCGTGCGTCATGGACATCGAGACACCGAGGAACGGCGACGGCGAACAGCTCTGCGCCTGGTGCGGGAAAGGCCCGGTCCCTCCGAGCCGGGGGACGAAGCCGCGGGCGTACTGCTCGCGTTCGTGCGTCGTCCGGGCACACGAGCGCCGGAAGCTGGACCGACTGCTGGAGGAGGCCCGGGAGGCGGTCCGCCAGGAGGAGGCGGAGCAGCGCCCGGCGAAGCTCCTGAACGCCTACCTCAAGGGACGCGCCGAGGAGGCCTCATTGGGCCCGGCAAAGTCACGTGACGTTCCTCGGAGGCCCGCTGCAAAGTCACGTGACGTTCCGGGGAGGGGGTCTGCAAAGTCACGTGACTTTGCCGAGAAACCCCAGGAAACCGGGGGTGTGACGCCTCCGCCCCCTCCGGCTCCTGTGTCGGGCGGTCTGCCCCCGGGCCCGTCTCTTCGGCAGCGCCGTCGACTGTTCCCGCCGCCGCCCGGCGTCGTCCGGGAGGATCCGCCGGCCAACTCGTAGCGGTCAGCCGGACGCTCGACCACGACGTCGCCCCGGTGAGCGGAGCGCCCACGACGGGCCCGGCCACGACGCGGCAGCAGCTGCTCCCCATCGGCCCCGGACGGGCCCCGGGGTCGCCTCACGCAGCCGCATCCGTGACGGCGGGGGAACGGCGCCCGGCCACCGTTCCGGGCCGCCTGACGGCCGCTCAGCGCCACGGAGCCCACTCCCCCTTCCCGCTGGCCCTGGTGGACGCGCGCAACGGCGAGAGCAGCAGTCGGCGGACGGCTGGCCATGTAAACCCCGGCGAGTTGCCGTCCAGAGCAGCACAAAGCCCCCGCCTGATCTCCCGGCGGGGGCTGCTCACGTCCTGGACGGCTTTCAGCTGATCGGCAGGTGAGTCCCGGGGGCGTAGATGTCCTCCCAGTAGCCGAGCGCCTGGTCATCGTCGTGAAAGGTCACGGTGGTCACGAGGACCGCCACGGCTGAGTGTGGCGCCGCGTCGATCTCCAAGGCGGTCAGTTCGTCCGTCGTGGCCTGCCGGGCGTAGGCGATGCGCTGGCCCGTGGTCACCTCCCGGCCGGTCCGCTCGGTGTACAGCTCCTTGAACTGCTTCACCATGCGGACGTCGTCGGCGAGTTCGGGCACGGCCGCCACGGTGTGGGGCGGGTAGATCGAGATCCCGATGGACTCCGGCTTGTCGTTCTTCCGGAAGACCCGGATGCGGATCACCGCTTCGTCGCCCGGCTCGATCTTCAGGGCCTCGCACACGGCGGAGTCGTAGACCGACCGGCGGAGCACCTGATGCCCGGAGGAGGTCTCCCCGGGGGCGTACCGCAGGCCGTTCCGCTCCATGCGGCTCAGCCGGTCAACTCCAGTGATCACGGTGGGGGTCTCCGCCACGACGGTCCCGAGCGCGCCCCGGGAGGTCACCAGGCCCTCGCTCTTGAGCACGGACAGGGCGCGGCTCACGGTCTTGGACGCGACCCCGAACTGCTCGCGGATCTCCGAGACCGACGGCAGCGCGTCGCCCGGGGCCAGCTCCCCGCTCTTGATCAGAGTGCGGAAGTGGGCCGCGACGTCCGCGTACCCCTTCCCCTCCGGCGCCCTGTACGGCATGAGATCTCCCTGTTTGTAGGACTGCGTCGGTACTCATCCGAAGGTACATCACGAACCCTCCGAAGGTACATCCTTGCTTGCCTGCGACGAGTGATCGATGTACCTTCGGAGTCAGGCAGGTACGTCAAGTACCTGCCGATCGGCAGATACGTACCTTCGGCAAGAGAGGTCCACCGTGGCGAACGTCCCGGGCCAGGGCGCGAACGGCTCCCAGGCGAAGAACGGCACCAGCAAGACCACCCAGTTCACCGGCTTCGCCCCCTCGTTCGGGGTGAACGTCAACGTCACCAAGAGCGGCGGATCCGGCGGCGGCCGGGGCCAGTCCGCAGCGGCCGGGCAAACGGCCGGCGGAAGCCATTTCGTGCTCGGGGAGCCGGAGTTCAACTCCGCCGAGGACGTCCGCAACTACTGCAACCACGTCCGGGCCCTGATGCTCCAGGTCTCCATCGAGCTGGCCATGGCCGCGAAGATCCTGGAAGCCAGGCTGGGCCAGGCGCAGCAGCTCCCCGGGGACAACCCGATCCAGGGCCGCCTGAGGGCCGCCAAGGTCAGCCGGAAGCTCAAGAAGGCCGCCGACGGCTCCGTGGCCTCCGCCAAGGGCGCCGTCGCCGCATACGGCGCCTTCACCCGCGAGTACGCCGACCTGATGCGGCCCCGGCCGCAGCGCCAGGCGTCCACCAACCCCTTCAAGTTCTGAGAGGCGGATCCATGACCAGCAAGGACGTAGCAGCGCAGCGCCAGGAAGACCGGCTGAACTCCGGGTCGTCCGCCTCCGGCATCGCGGCCTGGCTCACGCACCGGGCCAAGCCCTACACCCCGCCCTGGTTGGTGACCGGCGCCGTCGGCCTGGCCGGAGTCGGGGCGCACCACCAGTGGAACGACTCCCCGTGGGCCGGAGTTGGCCTCACGCTGGCCTCCGTGGGCCTCACGGCCGCCACCTGGTGGGCGGGGCGCTCGACCGGCCCCCAGCGCCGTCTCCACTCCGCGATCACCGTGGCCGCCGCCTCTGGCTGGGTCACCGCCGCCGCGCTCTCCGGGCCGACGGCCGCGCCTCTCTCCGACCTGTACCTGATGGGTGGCGCGGTGCTCTCCCTGTCCTGGAACATCCGCCAGGCCATGCGCAGCTCCGACCCGGAGACCACCGGCAGCGACTCCGACAAGGGGCTCCTGGAGAAGGTCGGGCTGGCCCGGACGAAGCTCCGCGACGTGAAGGTGGAGCCGAACCGGATCACGGTGCCGTACGAACTCCCGGCCGGGGAGCTGACGCACGACGACGCGACCAAGGCCATTCCGCGGATCGCCTCCGCCCTCGATGTGCCGCTCACCGCGATCCGCCACCAGGCCGACCCGGAGTCCGCGCGGAAGGGGACGTTCGTGATCGTGCCGGAGGACCAGCTGAAGACCCCGACGCTGTGGCCGGGCCCGTACGCCCCGGGCGAGTCGGTCGCCGTGCCGCTGCGCCTCGGTGTGTACGACGACGGCTCCGACCTCGTGATCCCGCTCCTGGACGCGATCCACATCCTGATCATGGGGATGACCGGCTCCGGCAAGACCGAGGGCGCCGTCGACTTCCTCTTCGAGCTGCTGACCCGCCGGGACGTCGTCATGTGGCTGGCGGACGCCGCCAAGGCTGGCCAGGACTTCCAGCCGCTCATCCCGGCACTCGACTGGGCGGCACTCGACACGCCCTCCGCCGCCGCCATGGTGACCGCCGTCCAGGCCGTCATCCCGGCGCGCACCGGCTGGCTCCGTGACCACGCGTACCGGTCCTGGGAGCCCGCAGCGGCCCGCGTCCAGTCCAGCGCCGCGCACTCCTGCGCCGCGTCCGGCGCCTGCGGCTGCGACGGAATGCCGTACCTCGTGGCCTGGTTCGAGGAGGCCGCGAAGCTGCTCCGGGAGCTGGGCGACGACGCGTTCACCGGCATCGCTCAGGAGGCTCGGTCCGCCGGAGTCTCCCTGGTGGTCTCGATGCAGCGCGCCTCCGGCTACCAGCTCTCGACCGACACCCGCGCGTCCCTCCCGGCCGCCCTCTGCTTCGGCGTCCGGGGCGACGACGCGTCGTTCGCTCTCCCGGAAGAGGTGCTGGACGCGGGGGCGAATCCCAGCGCGTGGGGCAACAAGCGCAAGGGCTACGTGTACGCCGTCAGCGCGGGCGTGGATGAGGACCTGTACGCGACTCCGGCCCGCACGTTCTGGACCGGCCCGTCCGGCGAGTACGAGAAGGCCGCCGCGTGGATCGTCCAGCGCTTCACCGGAGTTCGGGCCGGACTGGACGCCGTGACGGAGGCCGCCGCCGCCAAGGCCGCCGGGAGCCTCTTCACCGGCCGCCAGGACCGCGCAGCCTCCCCGGCCGCCGTGGCGGAGGGCCAGGCCCTGGAGCCCGCGCTCCTCGACCCGGAGGACGCCGACCTGGACGCCACGGCTGAACTCCCGGCCGTGGAGCACGACGTGCAGCTGCCGAACGACAAGCCGTCCCCGGAGGCGGCCCGGGAGCTGCTGGACGAACTGGTGGCGATGCTCGCCTCGGTCGGGCCCGGCACGGTCGCCGTGAAGCAGCTCGGGCCGTACCTGGAGCAGCTGGGCCGCGACCGGTCCTGGGTCTCCAAGCAGCTCAAGCAGCTGGCGGAGGCGGGCCGCCTGGCCGCGACCGGCGAAGAGGGCGTGTACCGGCTGCTCCCCGTCCTGGCCGGGGTCTGACGGACCCGCACACCGCACAGACGCACACCGCGTTTCCCCACGTGACACGGCGTGTGAAGAGGGCCGCACACCGGCCCGCACACCCCCGCACAGCACGACCCGCACACCAGACGACGACGGGCCGCCCCGCAGCAACGAGGACGGCCCGCCTGATGACCACGGAGGCAACCGTGACCACTGACCCGCAGTATCCCTTGACCGCCGAAGAGGCAGCGACCGAGGCCGCCCGGCTGATCCGCGCGGCGTACGAGCAGCCCGCCGGCCGTTTCCCCGCGACGTCGTTCCGCGACACGACACCGGTCCCCGCGATCGGCTCGACCCCGCCCGTTCCGCAGCCCGACTCCCGGATCGTCCCCGCGTGGGCGCTCGGTGTGGCCGTCGCCTCCGTCGGTGTCGGCGCGGGCGTGACCGGCGTCGGCTGCGGCGCCTGGCTCGTGCTCCAGGGGCTGTCGTCCGTGACGCTGCTCGGAGTCCTCGCGATCGTCGCGCCGTTCGCCGGAGTCGCCATGGTGGCCACGGCAGTTGGCTCGGTCATCTCCCGGGCCCGGCGCTCCGCGACCACGAACGTCTACCAGGGCACCGTGATCCAGAGCACGGAGATCACGTCGACCGCCAAGGGCCTGGGTGCCCGCTCGCAGGTCGGCGGTGAACTGTGAAGCGCCGCCACGTGGTCATCACCGGAGCGGTCATCGTGGCCGTGACCGCGTTCACCGCGTCCGCCGACACGCTGGCCTCCCTCGGTCAGGCGGTCGGCTGGAAGGGCCGCCTGTCGTGGTCACTTCCGGTCGCCGTGGACGTGCTCGCGTTGGTCGCGTTGGTCGCCTGGTTCACGCCCGGCGTCCGGAAACTCGGCCAGTGGATGACCGCCGGGTCGGTGGTCACCTCCGTGATCCTCAACGCGCTCGGTCACCTCGTTGAGACCGGTCACCTGACCGTGGGCTCAAAGATGGTCATCGCAGTCAGCGCCGTGCCGGTCATCTCCATGGCGCTGGCCGCTCACCTGGCCGTGGAGGTGACCAGGCCGGAGGAGGACGCCCCGGCGGTGACCACGGCGGATGACCGCCCCTCGTATGCCGTCCAGGAGGCTGCGCAGGAGGTGACCACCGAAGTGACCGCCCCCGTCCAGGAGGTGACCGCCCCGGATGACCACATGACCGCGCCCGTGCCGGTGCTGGCCGCCGCGAGTGACCGCCTGGTGGTCACGGAGAAGGTGACCGAGGAGCCGGTGACCGAGGTGACCGCGACCATCCGGAAGGCGGCCGAGGAGCTGACCGCCGGACAGGGCGGCCGGGTGACCATCGACCAGCTTCGCGGGCTCGGTCTGTCCCGCCGCACGGCAACGTCCCTCCGCCGCGAACTGGTCACCGAGGGGGCGCAGTCATGAGCTGCCGCAACTGCTCGCGCGTCGTCCGGGTCCTGGAGCGCTTCCCGGCCGGTGACCCGCGCGGTGACCTCAAGGCGTCCCGTGCCGCAGCTGAGGCCCGTCAGGAGACCGGCCAGGCCGTGCACGTCCACTACTCGCCCACCCAGGACGCGTACGTCGTCGTGATCGGAGAGCAGCGATGACCGCCATTCACGACACGGAGACGCACGTCCTGATCTCCCACGGGGCCGACTTCTTCGGGGAGGACCGGATCACGGTCAAAGCACTGGCAGGCATCGCGGCGCAGCGCCCGTATGGGCTGCTCTCGTGGCCGGACTGCAAGCCGCTCCTGGAGCTGCTGAACGACCCGGGCACCGAGCCCCGGACGTTCCCGCCGGAGGAGGCCGCAGGATTCGCCGGCCAACTGGCCGCGCTCGCGGGCTGCTCGCACCTGAAGGGAAAAGCCGCGGTGGCTGCTCGCCTCCTGGCGGACGCCGCCGGGCGGGCCTCCGAGGCCGGGGAGAGCTGGGAGTGGCAGATCGTCACGGCGTGACCGGACGACGCCCCGCCGGAGTTGATCTGGCGGGGCGTTCTTCGGTCCGTCAAACCCCACCAGACACAGAGGCCCTAGTACCTGACCCCGCATCACAGTGGTGCAGGATGGCCCCAAGCAAGACGAAAGGCCCGGAGCGGGAACTCCGAGCCTTTCCGAACCCTCGCTCGCTACCAGACTCACGAGGACGTTCGTTGTCGACTGTACCCAAGAACCGCGCCGGGCACTGCCCCGGGTGTGATCAGCCGCTCCACCAGCCCAAGAATGGCCGCCCCAAGGTCTACTGCTCCGACCCCTGCCGACAGCGCGTCAAGCGCTACCTGGCGGCCGTTGAGCGCAACAAGGCGGCAGGCAAGCGTCCGGGAGTTTCCGGTCGCCTTGGTACAACAACAACAGAGTTTCGCCCCCCCTCTGACCTGCGGGTTCCCGGGCCTCGGGCGACCGGAAACGACACGGAAGCGCTCCGCGAAGCGGACCGCGACCGGAAGGCCAAGGAGCGGAGGGCGCGCAGGTACGCCGACCGGCGCACGCTGTGGCAGATCACCTCCGACCGGGCTTGTGCCGGTTGCGGCCGGACGGTCATGGACCCGGACTCCGGGGTGATCCTGGCGCGGACGGCGGAGGGCAACGCGCTCGCGCTCGGTCTGCTGAAGTGCGGCCGTATCTGGCTGTGCCCGGTGTGCTCCGCGAAGATCCGCAACGGGCGGGCGGAGGAGGTCTCCAAGGCGGCCGTGGCGTGGATCGAGCAGGGCGGGACGGTGCTGTTCGCGACGTTCACCGCGCGACACGCCGCAGCGCACAAGCTGGCCGATCTGATGGACGCGATCCAGGGGACGCGGGCGGACGCCGCCAAGGGGCTCAAGAGGCAGCCTGGGGCCTACCAGAGGCTCATCACGGGGGCGGTCTGGGCCGGAGACAAGCGGAAGGCCTCGGAAGGCGCTCAGATCGGCATCAGGGGCCGCGCTGGGTTCATCGGGATGATCCGGGCGACTGAGATCACGCTGGGGGACGGGAACGGCTGGCACCCGCACATCCACGCGCTGCTGTTCGTCGGCGGCCGGACCGAGGGGGAGCGCGCCGACAAGCGGATCGTGGAGGTGTTCGAGCCGTCCGGCGCCTCCCTGGGGGAGCTGGAAGACCACTTCCGCGCGGTGTGGACGCGTCACCTTGCCAAGGTCGACCCGGCGTTCACGCCCTCCGACGAACACGGCGTCGTGTTCGAGGCGGTGGAGAAGTCGGCGGACGCCGTGGCGAAGTACCTGGCCAAGCTCCAGGAGGGGAAGGACCCCGGGGCGGAGCTGGCACGCGCCGACATGAAGACCGGCCGGGCGGGCAACATGACGCCCTTCGAGCTGCTGGGCCGGATCGGGGACCTGTTGGGCGGTGTGCCGGAGGACGACGCGGCCGGGCACGGCTCCCTGGACTGGGGCCTGTCGCGGTGGGCGGAGTACGAGACGGCGACGAAGGGCCGCCGGGCGATCGAGTGGACCCGGTACCTGCGGGTGTTGCTCGACATCGACGGCGACGACTCCGAGGACGCCGACCTGGACATCCTGTTCCAGCTCGACGCGGCGTCGCAGCTGGTCTCCGGCGCGGCCGTCGACACGAGGGCCTGGCACAAACTCACCGGCCGCGCGCTGGACCTGGCGGCGACGGAGGCCGTGGAGGCGGACGACATGGACCAGGTGGTGACGCTCGTCGTCGCGGCCGGGGCCAAGGCCGGGTCGGTCCGGGTCCTGTCGGGTGAGGAGATCCGGGAGGCGTGGGAGGGCACGTTGGCGAAGCTGGCGGAGCGGCGGGAAGCAGCTGCTGCACGCCGGGCGATCGAGCGGGCCTGAGTCCGGCCCGGGAGGTGTGAGGGTAGAGACCGCCGGCCGATTGCCCGGCGCTCTCCCCGGCCTCGGTCGTCGCGTACGTCATCGACTGCGGCCGTACGTCAACGACTTCACGTACTGGCTGCCTCGGAAATGTGGGTTGGCGTTACCTGAGGGTGTGCCGTTTCGGGGACGAGAATAGGCCCTGTCTTAGCGGCCATTTCCATTGTGCCGTTCCCTGGAATGTCTCGGGGAGGCAAAAAAGATCACGGTAAAGCAAAGCTTCGGTAGGCCATTTCCGAGCCTTTTCCCGGCCTTTCTCTGTAGTACGCCGTAGTGCAGACTGAATGCAAACGGCGAAAGGAAAAGAAATGCCGCTCGAAAAGCCCCGCAATTTCCGCATGGAACTCGACCTCTCGAACCTTCTCGACAAGCTGGCGGAGGTGAAGGGGATGAATGCCTCCCAGGTGGTGCGCCTCGCTCTCCGGCAGTACGCCATGCGGGAGATCGACCTCAGCAACGAGCGCAACGCGCAGGCCGTGGAGCTGAGCAACCCGGCCGCCTACCTGGGAACGGAGCCGGATCCGGCTGCGGTCAGCAACTCCGACATGGTCCAGGAGTGGAGCCGCGTCTACGACCGCCGCCAGGCATGAGAAAGCCCCGGGTGGACCTGTCATCACCCGGGGCTTTCCCGACCACAGCCGTGATCGACCTGAAGAAAGGATATCCCCCATGGTGCACCTCTCCAAGGAGCAAGTGGCGGAGGCTACAAAGCAACTGGCCACCATGACTGACGACGACTGGGAGCAGTGGGCGGAGACCGAGAGCGAGCCTTTACAGGCGCCCCGCAGCTCCTGGATTCCGCAGGATCTCACCGCCGTTCTCGACGGCACGGCGGAGCCGATTCTCCCCACGGTCGGGCACCGGGAGGACGGGCCGGGCCTGTTCTATCCGCGCCGCACGCATTGGGTCGCTGCGGAGTCGGAGTCGGGGAAGACGTGGTTCGCGCTGCTCGCCTGCCGTCAGGAGATCGAGCGCGGGAACCACGTGGTCTACGTCGACTTCGAGGACGATGCGGCCGGAGTCGTGAAGCGCCTCCTGACGCTCGGGGCGGACCCGGACGACGTCGCGGCCCGCTTCCTGTACCTCCGGCCGGAGACGCGCCCGACGGAGCTGGACCTCCTGGCGCTCGTGCAGCAGCTGCTGCTCGCGGAACCGACGCTCGCGGTCATCGACGGAGTCACGGAGGCCATGTC
Source organism: Streptomyces sp. NPDC002698 (assembly GCF_042888945.1). Lineage (NCBI taxonomy): Bacteria > Bacillati > Actinomycetota > Actinomycetes > Kitasatosporales > Streptomycetaceae > Streptomyces > Streptomyces sp. NPDC002698. Next base: position 1,080 of record NZ_JBIAQM010000074.1, on the reverse strand, counting down.
CGTGTTCGGGCTGGACCCGCTGAAGCTCGATGACATCCCCAAGTTCACGCGCTGGCTCATCACCCCGTTGGTCAAGGCCGGGGCTGCCGTCGTCGCCCTGGACCACGTCGTGAAGGCGGCCGACAACCGGGGCCGGTACGCGATCGGTTCGGCGCACAAGCTGAACGGTCTCAACGGCGCCATGTACGTCCTGGAGAAGGTCCAGGGCATCAAGATCGGGGAAACCGGGCGCACTCGCGTCCGGATCTCCAAGGACCGGCCCGCGCAGCTTCGTAGGCATGCCCTGCCGGGCCGGTCCGGGTCCATGGATTGGTTCGCCGATCTGGTGGTGGAGTCGCACGACGAACGGCACGCCACGGTGCGCCTGTTCCCGCCGACGGCTCCCAAGGACGAGGACCAGGCGGAGGCCGCCAAGGTGCAGCAGCTGCGGGCGGAGGTTCTGGAGGCGCTGGCAAAGGCCGGGCGTCCGCTCTCCACTCAGGAGGTGAAGGACCGGGTCCGGGGCCGTGCCGAGGACAAGATTCGGGCGCTCGCCGCTCTTGAGGACGAGGGCCTGGTCGACGTCGCCGACGGCCCGCGCCGGGCGAAGCTGTGGAGTTCGCCGGCCGACCGGTTGGCGTGACCCGTTCCCGTTCCCGACCCGTTCCCACCCGTTCCCGGAATCACCGTTCCCGTTCCCGTTCCCACCCCCCCTTAAGGGTGGGAACGGGAACACGGAACGACTCGACTGGAGAGAGGACTTGGTCATGACCACGAAAGAAGAACTTGAAGCGGAGTACGACGACGCCCGCACCGAGCTGGACCGCGCGAACCTGGAGCTGTTCATGGTGAAGCGGTGGGCCCGGCTCTCCGGGAGGACGCCGGACGCCGAGGACTTAGTGGACGTGCAGCGGCGGATACGGGTGGCCGGGCGCCAGGTGCTGGCGACGGAGAACGCCATGAAGGCGGCCGGGTGGGTTCCGTCGCGCGGACCGGCCAAGCCGAAGGGGCCGTTGACGCCGGAGCGGCGGGCGGAGATCCGGGCGGAGCAGCTGCGGGCCGCCGAGGAGCGCAACCGGGCACGGGAAGCGGCCGGGCTGG
>NZ_JBIAQM010000073.1:0-14875 GCF_042888945.1 Streptomyces sp. NPDC002698 | reverse complement strand
CGGCTGCGGGTGTGCGGTGGCTTGGGTGCCGTCCCTCACGGGCGTGATTTTCAGCCCCTCCGGCGTTTGAGGAGCGGGGTCCGGGGCGGAGCCCCGGGGTGGGTCGGGTAGGGGCGGAGGGGGCGAAAGAACGTCTGTGGGCAGGGGGCGGAGGAAACTTCGGGTTTGGGGGATTGAGTTGGTTCTGCGGGGGCAGGCGGACCGTACCCCCACGGGATCCGGTGTTGCCGGGAAGGGGGGAGATCCCTTCCCGGAGTGTTTGGTAACCCCTTTGGCGGTCGCCGAGTTCACCCTCTCCCGAGCCCGGCGACCGCCTGCCCGGGGGATCCGCGGGCCATCTGTGGGGTGGGCCACACGGACCCTGACGTCCGGCGTCCCGGATGCGCGATAGCCTGGCGGCGGATCTCTCTTGACGCCGAGAGATCGATCATCGGGACCTTTGATCGATCATTGCGGCGGTTGCAGGGGACGATCCTGCACCCGGGGCAGGGACGCCCCACCGCCAGCTGTCATACGGAGAACGCCATGACTCGCACTCCCGTGAACGTCACCGTCACCGGCGCGGCCGGCCAGATCGGTTACGCCCTGCTCTTCCGCATCGCCTCCGGCCAGTTGCTCGGCGCGGACGTGCCGGTCAAGCTGCGCCTCCTGGAGATCACGCCCGCCCTGAAGGCCGCCGAGGGCACCGCGATGGAGCTCGACGACTGCGCCTTCCCGCTGCTTCAGGGCATCGACATCACGGACGACCCGAACGTCGCCTTCGACGGCACCAACGTCGGTCTGCTCGTCGGCGCCCGCCCCCGTACCAAGGGCATGGAGCGCGGTGACCTGCTCTCCGCCAACGGTGGCATCTTCAAGCCGCAGGGCAAGGCCATCAACGACAACGCCGCGGACGACGTCAAGATCCTGGTCGTCGGCAACCCGGCGAACACCAACGCGCTGATCGCCCAGGCCGCCGCTCCGGACGTACCCGCCGAGCGCTTCACCGCCATGACCCGTCTGGACCACAACCGCGCGCTGACCCAGCTCGCGAAGAAGACGGGCACCACGGTCGCCGACATCAAGCGTCTGACCATCTGGGGCAACCACTCCGCCACGCAGTACCCCGACATCTTCCACGCCTCGGTCGACGGCAAGAACGCCGCCGAGGTCGTCAACGACGAGAAGTGGCTCGCGGAGGAGTTCATCCCGACCGTCGCCAAGCGCGGTGCGGCGATCATCGAGGCCCGTGGCGCGTCCTCGGCCGCCTCGGCCGCCAACGCCGCCATCGACCACGTCTACACCTGGGTCAACGGCACCGCCGAGGGCGACTGGACCTCCATGGGTATCCCGTCGGACGGTTCGTACGGCGTGCCGGAGGGTCTCATCTCCTCCTTCCCCGTCACCACGAAGGACGGCCGGTACGAGATCGTCCAGGGCCTGGACATCAACGAGTTCTCCCGCACCCGCATCGACGCCTCCGTCAAGGAGCTCGAGGAGGAGCGCGAGGCGGTCCGTTCCCTCGGCCTGATCTGATCCGACGCCAACCGGGCTGAACCGTGACGGCATTCGTCCGGACCGGCCCGGCGGCGTTCGTTCCGCCGCAGTACACGCGATGCCCGGGTGGTGCTCACCATCCGGGCATCGGTGTGTCCGGAGCCGGCGGTTCCCGCGTCTCCGCCCGCCGAAGCCCGCCTCGGCGGGCTTTCTGCCGTCAGGGGCCTCCGGGTCGTCGCGGGGTGGCGTCCGGGCGTACGGAAAGTACGTATCGAACGTATGTGCTTTGTCCCCATAAAAAGGGGTGCTGATGGCGGAAACCTCACTATCGTCGTTACGTACGGTCCGCCGGGGGGCATGGGCGCGGCAGGGGTTCGGCGGGAAGCGCGCCGAGATCGGGCCGTCGGGTGGGGCCGACGGGGAGCGGGGGTGACGGGATGGCGCAGCGATGGGACGCGGACCGTCGGCAGTGGGTCGACGACGGTTCGGGCCGGACCGACGGGGTCCAGGACGGTGTGGACGCCGGTGGAGCGCCGCCGGCCGGGGACCAGTGGTGGGCGGCGGCCACGCAGGCGGGTCCGCTGCGGCCCGAGGCCTATCCGCCCGCGGGCTCCGCGCCGCCACAGCCGCCGCAGCCGCCGCACGGGCAACAGCAGCAATGGGCCCAGTCCCAGCAGCAGGCCCAGGCCGCCTGGTCGCACCAGCAGTCCCAGCCGCAGACATGGCCCGGTGGCGTCGTACCGCCCGGTGGCCGGCCGCCGGGGTCCGGTGACTCGCGGCGGCTGCTCCTGGTGATCGTGACCGTGGCCGTGCTGGCGGGCGGTGTGGGCGGCGGACTGTGGGCGTTGACCCGGGGCGACTCGGCGAGGCATCCGGGCGCGCAGCCTTCCACCCCCTCGGTCACCGTCACGGAGTCGCGGTCCGGCTCGGTCCCGGAGACCTCGAACGGTTCCGGCGGCGAGGGCGTGTACACCGCCCCGGCCGTGACCACCGCCCCGGCACCGGCTCCCGGGTACAGCCGCTCGGTCGATCCGGTCGGCTACACCGTGGACGTGCCGGACGGCTGGGCGCGCGAGGAGAAGCAGGGAAAGCTGGCGCCCGTCGTCACCTACACGGCGCCCGACGGGAACCGCAGGCTCCTGGTGTTCGAGATCATGGAACCCTCGGCGGCGGAATCCTCGGCGCAGGCCGAGAGCATCGCGCGGGGGGCCAAGGACTACCAGTACCTGGACCGGCGGACCGGCACCGGCTGGACGGAGTTCAGCTACAGCTACTACGACAAGCGGTACGGGGCCACCCAGACCGTCGACCACCGTTTCCAGGCCGCCGACGGCACTCCGTACGCCATCGTCGCGAGCGGTCCGCCGGGCACGGACATGTCCGGGCAGCTCGCGACGGCCGTGAACTCCTTCTGCCCGACCGGGGCCGCCTGCGCGAACGCCGCCTGACGCCGATAGCGCGAGGGGTCCCGGCCGGCTGAGGGCAGCCGCTTCTCGAACCAGTGCGCCGCGTAGACGTTGTCGTCGTAGCGCGGGACCTTCGTGTATCCGCACGCCCGGTACATCTCCCGGGCCTCGGTGAGCGTGGTGTGCGTGTCGAGTCGTACGACGGTGAACCCGCGCTCCACGGCCCGCTGTTCGAGGCCGTCGAGGATGCGGCGCCCGGGGCCCGGCCGACGGGCCCCGGGGTCCACCCGCACATGGCGGATCTCGCCCGCCCCGGGGCCGAGACGCCGCAGTGCGCCGCAGCCCACGGGGAACCTTGTCGCTTTTCGGGGGATTTTTCAGTGACCCGGCGCACTTCGGGGGGTGGATCGCGCATGCGGTTGGGGCCGAGGGGCAGGTGCTCACAGCTCACGGGGGCGAAACCCGCGTGACGCAGGGGGATCGAACGGGAACGGAAGGCAACACCGACCATGGCCGGACAGCAGGCAGAACAGACCATCCACGTGGGCGGCGAGTGGCGCGCGGCGCTCTCCGGCGCGACGCGCGAGATCCTCGACCCCGCCGATGCCGAGCCGTTCGCCGTGGTCGCGGAAGGGGACGAGAAGGACGCGGACCTCGCGGTCGCCGCCGCGCGCAGCGCCTTCGACGAGGGGCCCTGGCCGCACACCCCCGTCACCGAGCGCGCGGCCCTGCTGCGCCGCGTGGCCGGCCTCCTCGTCCGCGACCGCGAGGAACTCGGCCTGCTCGAAAGCCGGGACGCGGGCAAGACGGTGGAGGAAGGGCGCATCGACATCGACTGTGTCGCCGACGCCTTCCGCTACTTCGCCGACCTCGTGGTGGGGGAGGGTGGCGGGCGCGTGGTGGACGCCGGGTCGGCCGACATCCACAGTGTCGTCGTGCACGAGCCCGTGGGCGTGTGCGCGCTGATCACCCCCTGGAACTATCCGCTGCTGCAGGCCAGTTGGAAGATCGCTCCGGCCCTCGCCGCCGGCAACACCTTCGTGGTCAAGCCGAGCGAGATCACTCCGCTGACGACCGTCGCCCTGCTCCGGCTGCTGGCCGAGGCCGGCCTCCCCGACGGTGTCGCGGGACTCGTCACCGGCCCCGGGCACACCGTCGGCGCCCGCCTCGCCGAGCACCCCGACGTCGACCTCGTCTCCTTCACCGGCGGTCTGGCCAGCGGTACGAAGGTGGCGCGCGCCGCCGCCGACACGGTCAAGAAGGTCGCGCTCGAACTCGGCGGCAAGAACCCCAACATCGTCTTCGCCGACGCCTGTGCCACCGAGGAGGGCTTCGACACCGCTGTCGACCAGGCCCTCAACGCCGCCTTCATCCACAGCGGTCAGGTGTGCTCGGCCGGTTCGCGGCTCATCGTCGAGGAGACGGTGCGCGAGCGCTTCGTCGCCGAACTCGCCCGCAGGGCCGGTGCGATCCGGCTCGGGCGGGGCACCGAGGACGGTGTCGAGTGCGGCCCGCTGGTCTCCGCGCAGCAGCGCGAGAAGACCGAGGCGTACGTCGCCTCCGCGCTGGCCGAGGGCGCGGTCCTGCGGGCCGGCGGCAAGCGGCCCGAGCCGTCCGAAGTCCGGCCCGCCGGCGGCTTCTTCTACGAGCCGACCGTGCTCGACCAGTGCCACCGCGGGATGCGGGTCGTCCGCGAGGAGGTCTTCGGGCCCGTTCTGACCGTGGAGACGTTCGCCACCGAGAGCGAGGCCGTCGCGCTCGCCAACGACACCGAGTACGGCCTCGCGGGCGCCGTCTGGACCGCCGACGCCGGCCGCGCCCGCCGTGTCGCGGGGCGGCTGCGTCACGGCACCGTCTGGATCAACGACTTCCACCCCTACCTCCCGCAGGCGGAGTGGGGCGGCTTCGGCAGGAGCGGCGTCGGGCGTGAACTCGGCCCCGCCGGACTCGCCGAGTACCGCGAGACCAAGCACGTCTACCAGAACCTCGCGCCCGCGCCCGTCCGCTGGTTCGCCGGCTGACCCCGGCACCCGGCGAGAACCCCCTTTTCACGGCCTTTTTTGGAGCACCCCTTCATGTCCCAGCACGAGAACACGTACGACTACGTCGTCATCGGCGGCGGTACGGCGGGCTCCGTGATCGCGTCCCGCCTCACCGAGAACCCGGATGTCAGCGTCGCCGTCATCGAGGGCGGCCCCAGCGACGTGGGACGTGAGGACGTCCTCACCCTGCGCCGCTGGATGGGCCTGCTCGGCGGGGAGCTCGACTACGACTACCCGACCACCGAACAGCCGCGCGGCAACTCGCACATCCGGCACAGCCGGGCCCGGGTGCTCGGCGGCTGCTCGTCGCACAACACGCTGATCGCGTTCAAGCCGCTGCCGTCCGACTGGGACGAGTGGGAGGCGGCCGGCGCCAAGGGCTGGGGCGCGGTGCCGATGGAGACGTACTGGACGCGGCTCCTGAACAACATCGTCCCGGTCGACGCGAAGGACCGGAACGCCATCGCGCGGGACTTCGTGGACGCCGCGCGGTCCGCTCTCGGCGTGCCGCTGGTCGAGGGCTTCAACCGGCAGCCGTTCACCGAGGGCGTCGGCTTCTTCGACCTCGCGTACCACCCGGAGGACAACAAGAGGTCGAGCGCCTCGGTGGCCTACCTGCACCCCGTGATGGACGAGCGGCCCAACCTGACGCTCCTGCTGGAGACTTGGGCTTACAAGCTGGAGCTGGAGGAGAAGCGCGTCACGGGCGTGCACGTCCGGACCAAGGACGACGAGGAGGTCCTCGTCCGCGCGCGCCACGAGGTCCTGCTCTGCGCGGGCGCCGTCGACTCGCCGCGGCTGCTGCTGCACTCCGGCATCGGGCCCGCCGGTGACCTGGAGGAGCTGGACATCCCCGTCGTCCACGATCTGCCGGGCGTCGGCGAGAACCTGCTCGACCACCCCGAGTCGGTGATCGTCTGGGAGACGAACGGGCCGATCCCGGAGAACTCCGCGATGGACTCCGACGCGGGCCTGTTCGTGCGCCGCGACCCCGAACAGCCGGGCCCCGACCTGATGTTCCACTTCTACCAGATCCCCTTCACGGACAACCCGGAGCGCATCGGCTACGAACGTCCCGCGCACGGCGTCTCGATGACCCCCAACATCCCCAAGCCGCGCAGCCGCGGCCGCCTCTACCTCACCAGCGCCGACCCGACCGTCAAACCCGCCCTGGACTTCCGGTACTTCACGGACGAGGACGACCACGACGGCCGCACCCTCGTCGACGGCATCAGGATCGCCCGTGAGATCGCCGCGGCCGAACCGCTCGCCGGCTGGCTCAAGCGCGAGGTGTGCCCCGGACCCGACGTCACCGGAGACGAGGAACTGAGCGCGTACGCACGCCAGGTCGCGCACACCGTGTACCACCCGGCGGGCACCTGCCGGATGGGCGAGCTCTCGGACGAACTCGCGGTGGTGGACCCCGAACTGCGGGTCCGCGGCCTCGACGGCATCCGGATCGCCGATGCCTCGGTGTTCCCGGCCATGCCCGCCGTGAACCCCATGGTCGGGGTGCTCATGGTCGGCGAGAAGGCCGCCGACCTCATCGGGGGTGACGCGCGATGAACACGTCCACGAGCACTCCGAGCGCGACGAACGCGCCTGCCGGCGCCCCGGGCGCGGCCGACACGGCCGGCCCCGTCTTCTCCGTACGCGGTCTGTGGAAGGTGTTCGGCCCGAAGGCCGACCGCGTTCCCGGCGACCCCGGACTCGCCTCCCTCGACGCCGCCGCCCTGCGGGCCGCCACCGGCTGCACCGCCGCCGTCCGTGACGTCGGCTTCGACGTGCGCAAGGGCGAGGTCTTCGTCGTCATGGGCCTGTCCGGTTCGGGCAAGTCCACCCTGGTGCGCTGTCTCACCCGGCTGATCGAACCCACTTCGGGCAGCCTTGCGATGGATGGCGAGGACGTCCTCGCCATGGACAAGGGACGGCTGCGCGAACTGCGCCGCCACCGTGCCGCCATGGTCTTCCAGCACTTCGGCCTGCTGCCCCACCGGACGGTCCTCGACAACGTCGCCTACGGCCTGGAGATCCAGGGCGTTTCGCGCGAGGAACGCCGGGCGAGGGCCGCCGAGGTCGTCGCCAAGGTCGGCCTGGAGGGCCTGGAGCAGCGCAGACCGGGCGAGCTGTCCGGCGGTCAGCAGCAGCGCGTCGGGCTGGCCCGCGCGCTCGCCGTGGACCCCGAGGTCCTGCTGTTCGACGAGCCGTTCAGCGCGCTCGACCCGATGATCCGGCGTGACATGCAGGAGGAGGTCGTCCGGCTGCACCGCGAGGAGGGCCGCACGATGGTCTTCATCACCCACGACCTGACCGAGGCCCTGCGCCTCGGCGACCGCATCGCCCTGATGCGCGACGGGCGGATCGTCCAGCTCGGCACCCCCGAGGAGATCGTCGGCTCACCGGCCGACGCCTACGTCCGCGAGTTCGTCCGGGACGTGCCCCGCGAGCAGGTCATGACGGTCCGCACGGCCATGCGGGCCGGCGACTGCGGCGGACCGGACCACCCCGGCGCGCTCAGCCCCGACACCGTGGTCGCCGACGCCATCAGGACCGTGTCCGGCAGCGGGCGCGCCGCCTGCGTGGTCCAGGACGGCCGCTGCCTCGGCGTCGTCGACCACGAGCGGCTGCTCGCCGTCGTCGCCGGAGCGGACCTGCGCGCCGACGCGGACCCGCGTGCCGGAACGGACCCGCGTGCGGAAGCGGACCCACGTGCCGGGGCGGGCCCGCGGAAGGAGGCGGTGTGATGGCCGCAGTCACCGCGTCCGCTCCCCGTACCGTCCTGCCCGCCCGTCTGCGGCACCCCGCCGTCGGCAAGCTCGTGCTGCTCGCCGTCCTCGCGGCGGTGCTCGTGCCCCTCGCCGACGCCCGCTGGTCCAGCGGAAGCTGGCCGCACGCCCTGACCGTCGACCTGACCGGACCGCTCGGCAGGGCCGGCGACTGGATCATCGACAACCGCGACAGCCACCCGCTGTTCCTGTACTTCTTCGGCTACGTCAGCAACGCCGTCGTCCTCTCCGTACGCGCCGTCTATCTGCTGCTCCTCGCGTGCGGCTGGGCCGGAGTGACCGCCCTGGCCGCCCTCGTGGCCTGGCGGGCCGCCGGAGTGCGGCAGGCCCTCGGCACCGGCGCCGCGTTCCTCGTCTGCGGACTGCTCGGCATGTGGGTGCCGACCCTGCAGACGCTGGCGGTCATGGTCGTCGCCGTGCTCGCCTCCGTCGCGCTGGGCGTGCTGCTCGGCCTCGCCGCCGGGCTGTCCGACCGCACCCACCGCGCGCTGCGCCCCGTCCTGGACACCATGCAGGTGCTTCCGGCGTTCGCGTATCTGCTGCCCGTCGTGCTGGTCTTCGGCATCGGCGTTCCCGCGGCCGTGCTCGCCACCGTCGTCTACGCCGCCCCGCCCATGGCCCGCCTCACCGCGCTCGGCCTGCGCGACGCGGACGAGGGCGTGATGGAGGCCGTCGCCTCGCTCGGCGCCACGGCCCGCCAGCGCCTGTTCACCGCCCGCCTTCCGCTGGCCCGCAGGGAACTCCTCCTCGGCCTCAACCAGACGATCATGATGGCGCTGTCCATGGCCGTCATCGCCTCCGTGATCGGTGCCGGTGGTCTCGGCGACCGCGTCTACCAGGCCCTCGCCTCCGTGGACGTGGGCGCCGCACTCGCCGCCGGCATCCCGATCGTGCTCCTCGCGGTCGTCCTCGACCGGGTCACGGCCGCTGCGGGTGAGCGGCTCGGGGCGGCGCGCGAGAACACCTCCCGGCTGTACGGGGCGCTCGCGGCCCTGGCCGTCCTCGCCGTCGTGCTCACCGGCCGCCTCGCGGGCCGGACGGAATGGCCCGACGCGTGGGCGGTGAACATCGCCGAGCCGGTGAACAGCGCCGTCGACTGGATGACCGGCCACCTGTACTCGGGCGTCCCGTACGTCGGCGGCACCGCCGACTGGGCGGGCCGCTTCACCACCTGGGTCCTCGATCCGCTCCGGGACGGACTCCAGGGGCTGCCGTGGTGGGCCGTGCTGCTGGCCGTCGCCGCCCTGGCCTGGCTGATCGGCACCTGGCGCACCGCCCTGACCGCCGTCCTCGCGATGGCCGCGATCGGTGTGCTCGGCGTGTGGAAGCCGTCCCTCGACACGCTGTCGCAGGTCCTCGCGGCCGTCGCCGTGACCCTCGTGACCGGCTTCGCCGTCGGCATCGCGGCAGCCCGCAGCGAACGCTTCGAGCGCCTGCTCCGGCCCGTCCTCGACGTCTGCCAGACCATGCCGCAGTTCGTCTACCTCATCCCCGTGGTCGCGCTGTTCGGCGTCGGCCGCGCCCCCGCCGTCGCCGCCGCGGTCGTCTACGCGCTGCCCGCCGTGGTCCGCATCACCACCCAGGGGCTCCGCGCCGTCGACCCGGCCGCACTGGAGGCCGCCCGCTCCCTCGGCGCGACCCCGGGGCAGCAACTGCGCCAGGTCCAGCTTCCGCTGGCGCGGCCCGCGCTGCTGCTGGCCGTCAACCAGGGCGTCGTCCTGGTCCTCGCCGTCGTCATCATCGGCGGCCTGGTCGGCGGTGGCGCCCTCGGCTACGACGTCGTGTTCGGCCTCGCCCAGGGCGATCTGGCCACCGGTCTGGTCGCGGGCGCCGCGATCGTCTGCCTCGGCCTGATGCTCGACCGGGTGACCCAGCCGACCGGACGCCGCGTGAAGAAAGGAGCGTGACATGCGAGTTCGTACGACATCCGCGGTGGCCGGCGCCTCGGCCCTGCTGCTGCTCACCGGCTGTGGCGCCGCCGACATGACCAGGCAGGCCTCGCCCTTCGCGAACGCCCGGGGTGCGAGGACGGTGACCCTGTCCGTGCAGTCCTGGGTCGGCGCCCAGGCCAATGTGGCCGTGGCGCGGTACCTGCTCGAACACGAGCTGGGCTACCGCGTCGACACCGTGCAGGTCGACGAGGTGCCCGCCTGGGACGCGCTCAGCCAGGGCCGCGTCGACGCGATCCTGGAGGACTGGGGCCACCCCGACCAGGAGAAGCGCTACGTCCAGGACAAGAGGACGATCGCGCCCGGCGGCGACCTGGGCGTGACGGGGCACATCGGCTGGTACGTCCCGACGTACTTCGCGAAGCGGCACCCCGACGTGACCGACTGGAAGAACCTCGACAAGTACGCCGACCGGATGCGTACGCCCGAGAGCGGCGGCAAGGGACAACTCCTCGACGGCTCCCCGTCGTACGTCACCAACGACAAGGCGCTGGTGACCAACCTGAAGCTGGACTACCAGGTGGTGTTCGCCGGTTCGGAGGCCGCGCAGATCACGCAGATGAAGCAGTTCGCGAAGGAGCGGAGGCCCTTCCTCACGTACTGGTACTCCCCGCAGTGGCTCTTCGAGAAGATCCCCATGACCGAGGTGAAACTGCCCGCCTACGAGGAGGGCTGCGACGCCGACGCGGCGAAGGTCGCCTGCGCCTACCCGCACACCCCGCTGAAGAAGTACCTGAACGCCGAGTTCGCGAAGACCGGTGGGAAGGCCGCCGCCTTCCTGAAGAGCTTCAAGTGGACCACCGAGGACCAGAACGAGGTCTCCCTGATGATCGCGAACGACAAGCTGACGCCTCAGGAGGCGGCGAGGAAATGGGCGGACCGCCACCGGTCGACCTGGCGGTCGTGGCTGCCCTCGTGACGGTCGCCGTGACCTGCGACGGGCCACCGTGCGGCCGGCGCGACTTCGCCGCACCGTGACGGGCCACCGTGCGGCTAGCGCAGCTTCGCCGCCAGGTCCCCCAGTGTCTCGGCCGCCCGGCGTTGCAGCCCGGGACCGAACGTGACCCGTGTGGCGCCCAGTTCACCCAGTTCGGCGGGGGACGTCCCGTCGAGCCGGGCGAACGCGTTCAGGGGCCCCTGGACACCGGACCGCAGCAGCGGGAGCACCTCCGTCGGGGCCCCGATCGGATACACGCAGTCCGCACCCGCCGCGACGTACAGCGCGGCCCGCCCGACGGCCTGCCCGGGATCACCGTCGCCGTACGCGAAGACGTCGACACGGGCGTTCACGAACAGCAGGTCCGCCGCCGCGCTCCGCACCTCGGCCAGCCAGTCGGCGTGCCGGGCCGCGTCCTTGAGGACCCCGCCCTCGGAGTCCTCGAGGTTGCAGCCCACGGCCCCCGCCTCCAGCAGCCGTTCCACCAGTTCCCGGGGCGCCAGCCCGTAGCCGCCCTCGACGTCCGCCGACACCGGCACGTCGACCGCACGGGCGATCCGCGCGACGGCGGCGAACATCTCGGCGGCGGGCGTCTCCCCGTCGGCGTACCCCAGCGACGCGGCCACCCCGGCGCTGGGCGTGGCGAGCGCGGGGAACCCCGCGTCCGCGAACACCCGGGCGCTCGCCGCGTCCCAGGGCCCGGGCAGCACCAGCGGATCGCCCGGCATCCGCCCGTGGTGCAGCGCCCGGAACCGCTCGGCCCCGCCCGCCACCGGGTGCTCCCCGCCCCCGGCCGGCCGAGCCGTCACTTGTGCCCGCCCGGCCGGTAGTGGCCGGGCACCATGCGGCAGGTCACGGCGAACCGGTTCCAGGCGTTGATCATGGTGATCGAGGCGATCAGCTGGACCAGGTCGGCCTCCTCGAAGTGCCGGGCCGCGCGCTCGTAGACCTCGTCCGGCACGAAGCCGTCCGTGATCACCGTGACGGCCTCGGTCAGCTCGATCGCCGCGATCTCCCTCTCCGTGTAGAAGTGCCGCGACTCCTCCCACGCGCTGAGCTGCACGATCCGCTCCACGCTCTCGCCCGCCGCGAGCGCGTCCTTGGTGTGCATGTCCAGGCAGAACGCGCAGTGGTTGAGCTGCGAGGCACGGATCTTCACCAGTTCGAGGAGGGTGGGGTCCACCCCGCGCCGGGCCGCCACGTCGAGCCTGACCATCGCCTTGTAGACATCGGGGGCGAGCTCGGCCCAGGCGAGGCGGGGCGAGTGCTCGGGCGCGTACGGCGCGGTTCCGGCGGCGGGCGCCGCGGGAGCCGGGGGAGTGGAGCCGGCGGGGGTCGCCGGGGCTGCCGGGGTGTGCTGGGTGGTCATGTCCTGCGTCGTCATGCCATCGACCCTACGAGGGGAGTAGCCCAGGGGTATGGTCCATTCCCATGGGGAAAACATGGGCCACTCTGGGTGTCGACCTCCATGTCGAACCGACCGGGTCCGGTATCCGCAAGGGGCTGACGGAGGCGCTGCGCGAGGCCGTCCGCAGCGGCCGGCTGGCCCCCGGGACCCGTCTCCCGTCCTCCCGCTCGCTCGCCGTCGACCTCGGCGTCGCCCGCAACACGGTCGCCGAGTCCTACGCCGACCTCGTCGCCGAGGGCTGGCTCACCGCACGCCAGGGCTCGGGCACCCGGGTCGCCGAGCGGAGCGTCGTACGACCGGCGCCTCAGGCCACGCCGCGCCGCCGCGAACAGGCCCGTCCCGCCTACGACCTCGTCCCCGGCCGCCCCGACCTCGCGTCCTTCCCGCGCGCCGCCTGGCTCAAGGCGGCCCGCCGCGCCCTGACCCTCGCCCCGCACGAGGCCCTCGGCTACGGCGATCCACGCGGCCGCCCCGAACTGCGCACCGCCCTCGCGGGCTACCTCTCCCGCGCCCGGGGCGTCCGCGCCGACCCGGAGCGCATCGTGGTCTGCTCCGGCTTCTCGGACGGCCTCACCCTGCTCGGCGCGGTCCTGCGCCGCCGGGGGCTGCGCTCGGTCGCCGTGGAGTCGTACGGGCTGGACGTGCACTGGACGCTCCTGCACCGGTCGGGCCTGCGCACGGTCCCCCTGCCGGTCGACGAACTCGGCACCGACACACGGGACATGACGGGCGTGCGGGCCGTACTCCTCACCCCCGCCCACCAGTTCCCGACGGGTGTGCCGCTGCACCCGGACCGCCGGGCCGCCGTCATCGCCTGGGCCCGCCGCACCGGCGGGCTCGTCCTGGACGACGACTACGACGGCGAGTTCCGCTACGACCGGCAGCCCGTCGGCGCGTTGCAGGGCCTCGACCCCGAGCACGTGGTCCATCTGGGCACCGCCAGCAAGTCCCTGGCCCCCGCGCTGCGCCTCGGCTGGCTCGTCCTGCCGCCCTCGCTCGTGGACGAGGTCGTCTCCCTGAAGGGGGAGGGCGGCTGGTCCACCGGGGCACTGGACCAGCTGACCCTGGCGGAGTTCATCACCTCCGGCGCCTACGACCGTCACGTGCGCGCCGCCCGCCTGCGCTACCGGCGCCGCCGGGACGCTCTCGTCGCGGCCCTCGCCGCCCACGCCCCGGACGTGCGCGCCACCGGCATCGCCGCCGGACTGCACGCCGTGCTCCGCCTCCCGCCCGGCACCGAGCGGTCGGTCGTCCAGGCCGCCGCCTTTCAGGGGCTGGCCGTCCACGGACTCTCCCACCACCGCCATCCGGAAGCGGTCGGCCCGCACCAGGACGCCCTGGTCGTCGGCTACGGCACCCCGCCGGATCACGCCTGGTCGGGCGCCCTGGACGCCCTGTGCCGGGCACTTCCCTGAAGACTCACTCCCTGAAGACTCACGACGCCGGCACGGACGTCTTCGTGGCCGGCGCCTCGCCGAACCGCGCGAGCGCCAGGGCCCCCGCCACCGCCACCGCGAAACCGAGGACCGCCAGCCAGGTCAGCCCCTCGCGGGTGCGGTCGCCCAGCCACACCACGCCCACCAGCGCGGGTCCGATGGTCTCCCCGATGACCAGTCCGGCGGTGGCCGTCGTGACCGAACCCCGTTCCAGGGCCGTGGTGAGCAGCAGGAACGCCGCACCGCCACCGATCAGCAGCGCGTACGTCGCCGGATTGGCCAGCAGCGTCCCCGGATCGAGGTCGGCGATCAGCCGCACCGCCACCTCGACCACCCCGAACCCGAACCCCGAGCCGAGTCCCAGCGCGAGCGCCCGCCCCCGGTCGGGCAGCCGTCCGCCGACGAGGGCCAGCACCAGGACGGCCACGGACGTCCCCAGAGTCGCGTACTTGAGTGCCAGGGACCCCGTCCGGTCGCCCTCCGCGCCGGCCGCCAGCCCCAGCATCGCGAGACCGGCGCACACCACCGCCACCGCGCCCCACTCGACCCCGCTCAGCCGCACATGGAGCAGCCGCGAGGCGACCACCGCGGTGACGGCCAGGCTCGCCGCGAGGGCCGCGCCCACCGCGTAGATCGGAATCGACCGCAGCGCGACGATCTGGAGCAGGAACCCGACCCCGTCGAGGCCCAGCCCCGCCAGATAGCGCCACTGCCGCAGCGCCCGCAGCAGCAGGACCGCCGCGCCGCCGGCCCCGCCGCCCGTCCCGCCCTCACCCGCGGCCCGTGCGGCCATCGCCTGGAGAACCGTCGCCGTACCGAAACAGACCGAGGCACCAAGGGCGCACATCATTCCAAAGAGCACGAAGCGACTGTAGGGGACGGCGCATCGCCGGGGGCCGTCGTGGACGCACCGCGCGGGATCTCTAATCTGTCTGCTTCGATCAAAAATGATCGAAAGAAGCAGAGATCAAGCGGGGGAACGGACATGGCAGACGTACGGCGCCAACTGCGCTCGGGCACGGTCGTCCTCGGCGGCATGGGACTTCTCGCGGCGACGCTCACCGCCTGCTCCTCGGAGCCCGACAAGCGCTGCGTCGACCGCGACAGCTACAACCGCGGCAAGGGCTACGAGGTCGTCGCCGACAAGTACTGCAAGTCCTCCACGAGCACGCATCACGTCGGCTGGTACTACGGCGGCGACAAGAAGAGCAACCGGGTCGAGGGCGGTTCCTTCGTCAAGCCCGGCGGTTCCGGCGGTTCGGGCGGCGGCGTCCACCGCGGCGGCTTCGGCGGCGGCAAGGGCGGCTCCGGCGGCTGACCCGCGGTCCCGGGGGGCGGGGCCCCGGGGGCCGCCCCCCCGCCCCCCCCCCCGCCGGGGGCCCCCCCCCCCCCCCCCCCGCGCGCCCCCCCCCCCCGGGGCCCCCCCCCCGCCCCC
>NZ_JBIAQM010000072.1:0-15916 GCF_042888945.1 Streptomyces sp. NPDC002698 | reverse complement strand
ACCCGCGAACGCCGGCGCAGCGACACCGCGGCCCTCGGCTACGGCTGCGACGTCTCCGCCTCCAGGCTCGCCCGCGTGGCCGGGCCGTACACCCCGGGGTCGTCTCCTGAGACGCCCCGCGTCCACTGGTACCAGCGCACGGCGTCCTCGAGGCGGCGGTCGAACTGGCCGTCGGCCTTCCGCATGTACATCCTCAGCTGGCCCAGCCGGAGCTGGAGCTCGGTCACCTCGGACCCGCTGTCGCCGCGCCGCAGGGTGGGCCCGGCCACTTCGTTCGAACCGCCGCCCCCGGTGGACGCCACGGATCCCGTCGCGGTCGCTGTCGGGCTCGGCCGCGCGGACGTCGGCGACGCCGAGGCCGACGAGGACGGTGACGCCGACGTGTCCGACTCGGACGCCGACGGCGACGGGCTCGTGCTCGTGCTCGGTGAGGCCGACGCGGACGCCGAGGCGGACTCCGACGAGGACGCGTTCGCCGACGGCACCGCGGAGGCCGTGTCGGACAGGACGTCCGGGGCGCTCGCCCTGACGTCCTTCGGCTGGGCCTCGTCCCGCGCGAGCGGGTCGTGGGAGAGCAGACCGCTCGCCACCCCCGCCGCGGCCACCACGGTCACCACGACCCCGGTGACGGCCAGGACACCGCTGCGCCGCCGACGCCTGGCCCGGCTCGCGGGCGAGGGTTCCTGGCCGGGCCCCGAGGCGCGCGCGTTCTCGTGGAAGAGGCGGACGTCGGTGGCGCGCGCCTCCGAGGGGAGCGCCTTCAGCCGCATGGTCGCGTCCGTCGGCATCGGTGCCGATGGCGTGGTCACCTCGGGCGGCAACGGTGCCGAGCGCGGGGCGGTATCCGCCGGTACCGGGGCCAGCCGCATGGTCGCGTCGGCCGGGATCGCGGCGAGCTGCATGGTCGAAGCGGCCGCGTCCTCTCCGCCCGCGGCCGGCATCGGCATCCCGCCGGACGGCATCCCGTCGGGCACGGAGCCCGTCGGCTCGGCACCGGCCGGTGCGCCGCCGTAAAAGCGCGGGTCGTCACCGTTCACCGGCATGGCGTCGGCCGCCCAGCCCCCGCCGTCCGGAGATGCCCCATGGGCGCTCACGGGCGCCGAGGTGCCCTCCGGCGTCCAGGTGCCCGCTTCGGCGGACACCCAGGGCTCTCCGGCCGTCGGGGCGGCCTGCCAGGAGCCCGTGGCCGTGCCGGCCGGGCCCGGGGCGCCGGCGCCCTCGGCCGGCTCCCAGCCCCCTCCGGCGGGCCCGGAGTACTCCGGGCCCAGTTCTACGTAGGGCCGTATGCGCAGCGGGTTGAAGTCCTCCGCCGTCGCGGCTTCCGCCGAGCGCTCGTCGCGCAGGGCGTCGGACGCCCTGCGGGTGCAGGCGCAGGACGGGGTGCCGTCCTGCGCCCGGTGTGCGGCGCACTCGGGGCAGACATGCCCGGTCGGTTCAGTCACGAGTGGGTCCCTCCCCCCTGAAAACTCCAGTGATTATCCGGACGACCTTCATACAACCTTCAAGCAGCCCCCCTGAATCGTGGATTCCGGTTGTCTCGACAGGCCATAACCGGACACACCGATCAGGATGGAGGGTGACCGGGACCCTCGGTGCTCAGGGAGGCCGCATGACCGGGGACGCGCATGGTTCCGACACACCGCCCGGCCAGGGGCCGGAAGGGGTGGAGGCGCCGGCCGGCGGCGGCATGGGCGAGCCGCCCGGACTGCACGACTCGGTCGAGGTGAGCGAGTCGGCGGTGCGCCGCCGCAGCGCGGCGGCGACCGACGCCCGGGACACGGTGCACGGCAGCGTCTTCGTGTCCATCGGCGCCCTGCTGCTCGGCATGCTGCTCGCCGCGCTGGACCAGACGATCGTGTCCACCGCGCTGCCGACCATCGTGAGCGACCTCGGCGGGCTGGAGCACCTGTCCTGGGTGGTCACGGCGTACCTGCTCGCGTCGACGGCGGCGACCCCGCTGTGGGGCAAGCTCGGCGACCAGTACGGCCGCAAGAAGCTTTTCCAGACGGCGATCGTGATCTTCCTGATCGGGTCGGCGCTGTGCGGCATGTCGCAGAACATGGGCGAGCTGATCGCCTTCCGGGCGCTGCAGGGACTCGGCGGCGGCGGGCTGATGGTGCTGTCGATGGCCATCGTCGGCGACCTCGTCCCGCCGCGTGAACGCGGCAAGTACCAGGGGCTGTTCGGAGCGGTGTTCGGCGCGACGAGTGTGCTGGGGCCGCTGCTCGGCGGGCTGTTCACGGAACACCTGAGCTGGCGCTGGGTCTTCTACATCAACCTGCCCGTCGGTGTCGTGGCGCTCGCGGTGATCGCCGCGGTCCTGCACATCCCGAGGAAGTCGGCACGGCACGTCATCGACTACGCCGGTACGTTCCTGATCGCCGCGGTCGCCACCTGCCTGGTCCTGGTGGCCTCGCTGGGCGGCACCACCTGGGACTGGGGCTCGCCGCAGGTCATCGGGCTCGTGATCGTCGGCGTGGTCCTCGGCGTCGCCTTCGTCGCGGTGGAGCGGCGCGCGGCCGAACCCGTTCTGCCGCTCAAGCTGTTCCGGGTCCACACGTTCACGCTGTCCGCGATCATCAGCTTCATCGTGGGGTTCGCGATGTTCGGCGCGATGACCTATCTGCCGACGTTCCTCCAGGTCGTGCAGGGCGTCTCGCCCACGATGTCCGGCGTGCACATGCTGCCGATGGTGTTCGGGCTGCTGCTGTCGTCCACGGTCTCCGGTCAGATCGTCAGCCGTACCGGCCGCTGGAAGGTGTTCCCGGTCGTCGGCACCGGCGTCACCGCCCTCGGCCTGCTCCTGCTGCACCAGCTCGACGAGAACAGCGGCACGGGCGAGATGAGCGCGTACTTCTTCGTGTTCGGCCTGGGCCTCGGTCTGGTCATGCAGGTGCTGGTCCTCATCGTGCAGAACGCGGTGTCGTACGAGGATCTGGGCGTCGCCACCTCCGGGGCGACCTTCTTCCGGTCCATCGGCGCCTCGTTCGGCGTCGCGATCTTCGGCACGGTCTTCGCGGGCCGCCTCGGCGACAACCTGACGAAGGCACTGGGCGGACAGCAGCTTCCACCCGGCATCACCACGGACTCCCTGAAGGCCGACCCGAAGGGGATCGCCCGGCTGCCGGCCGACCTGCGGCCGTCCGTCCTGCACGCGTTCGCGACATCGATCACCGATGTCTTCCTGTACGCCGCCCCGGTCGCCCTGCTCGGTTTCGTGCTGGCCTGGTTCCTGCGCGAGGACAAGCTGCGCGGCTCCGTCACGGCTCCCGACGTCACGGAGACACTCGCCAGCAACCCGGTCGAGCGGTCGTCGTACGACGAGGTGTGCCGGGCGCTGTCCGTGCTCGGCACCCGGGAGGGGCGCCGCGAGATCTACGAGAAGATCACCGCGCGCGCGGGCTACGACCTGTTGCCGGCGGCGAGCTGGCTGCTGCTGCGGATCAAGAAGTACGGGTGGGCCGAACCCGCTCTGCTGGCCGAACACAGTGCCGTGCCCCTGGGCGTCGTCCTGGCCGCCGCCCGCCAGATCGAGGAACGCCGGCTCGTCCGCCGCGAGGGCCTGGACCTGGTCCTGACCGACGAGGGCCGCGTCGTCGCCGGGAACCTGTCACGGGCCCGCGAGGAGTCCCTCGCCGAACTCCTCGGCGACTGGTGGGCACCGGACCGTCCGACCGACCTCACCAAGCTGGTCGAGGAGCTGAACGAGGAGATGTGCGGTTCCGACGCGGAACGCCCCTACTCCGGGACGCCGGTCGCCCGGCCCCAGGGAGAGATGGGCTGAGCGTCAGCCGGCCAGGTCCTTCCGGAACCAGTGCTCGGCGTAGGCCTCGTCGTTGTGCGCCGCGGTCTCCTCGTACCCGTGCCGGGCGTACAGGGCCCGAGCCTCGACGAGGTCGGAGCGGGTGTCGAGGACGAGCCGCCGGGCGCCCAGGCCACGGGCGACCGTCTCGGCGGACGCCAGCAGGAGCGGGGCCGCGCCCTTGCCGCGCAGGTCCGCGCGGACGAAGACCCGTTTCAGCTCGCCCGTCGTGGCGTCGAGCATCCGCACCCCCGCCGTGCCGCCGGGCTCACCGTCGTGGCGGGCGACCAGCAGCACCCCCGCCGGCGGAGTGAACTCGGCGCCCGTCTGCGCGGCGATCTCCCGCTCCAGTTCGTCGGGATCCGTCGTACGCCCTTCGTGCACCTGATACCACCGGTCGCTGACCTCCGTGTAGTACGCCCGCCACAGGGCTTGGGCGGCAGGGGAGTCGAAGGGTTCCGGGGCCACGCTCCAGGAGTCCTGTGTGCCGGAAGGCGATCGGGTCATGGGCGCCATTGTCGGTGGGCGCCGCCCCTGGCGCGCAACCGGATAACGAGCGTGGCCGAACAGTGCGACGAGGAAGGGGCGTTGACGGCCCGTGCCGTCACGGGGGCCGTTTGAGGAGCGGGTTCCGGGCAACCCGGTCCGGGAACCGGCCCGTTGGGTCGAGAACCCGGGAAGGCACCCATGTCCACAGGCGTGATCATCGCTCTGATCATCGTGGCGGCCGTTGCCGTTGTCGCGGCCGCCCTCACCCTCCGCGCCCGAAGGCCGCCGGGCGGGCGCTCCCTGCGGCGGCGCTTCGGACCGGAGTACGACCGGACCGTCGCCCGGCACGACGGCGACACCCAGGCCGCCGAACGCGACCTCAACGAGCGGGTGAAGCGGCACGGCGCACTGCGGGCGCGGCCGCTGGAACCCGCGGCCAGGGAACGGTACGCGGCCGGCTGGACGGCCGCCCAGGAACGCTTCGTCGACTCGCCCCGGGAGGCGGTGACCGAGGCCGACCGGCTGCTCGGCGAGCTGGCCGGAGCACGCGGATTCCCCGACGGGGACCGCTACGAGGAGCAGGTGTCCGCGCTCTCCGTCCACCACGGACACCACGTCCACGGCTACCGCCGCGTGCACCGGGCCGCACTGGCCCGCACGGGCGCGAACGGGGACGGCAACGGGAACGGGAACGGGAACGGCGGCGTCGACACCGAGAAGCTGCGCGAGGCCATGCTGGAGGCGCGCGACCTCTTCGACGACCTGCTGACCCCGACCCGCGAGGACACCTCGCCCGGCCGGGCGCGCGACACGGACGACGTGAGCGAGCCCCTGGCCGCCCGTCCGGAGCGCAGCAAGCGGTTCGCCCTGACCAAGGACGCCCGGCGCGCCGAGCCCGAGCCGACGCCGGCGAGCGCCGTGCGCACCGAGCAGGCGGAGCCGACGGAGCGCACCGGGCACACGGAGAGCACCGGGCACACGGAGAGCGCCGAGAGCGGCGCGAGCAGCGAGAACAGCACCAGGACCTCCACCCCCGACACTCGCTCCCACCTTCCCTGGTCCTTCACCAGGCGTCAGGCGAAGGGGAGTTGAAGAAGGTGAGCACCATGAAGCCAGAACAGGATCCCGAGCGGACCCCGTCCCGCGAGGCCGCTGCCATGAAGGGCCGTGCGACCCCGGTACCCGCCGGGCGTTCCTCGGACGACCGGGCGGACGGGAATCGCGGAGAGGGCGAGGACGTGTCGCGCCGCGAGGCCCTGAAGGGCCAGGTGGACCCCGTGTCCACCGAGACCGCTCCGGGCACCCCCGACAAGAACGGCACCCCCGACAGGAACGGCGCCCCGGACAGGAACGGCGCCCCGGACAGGAACGGCGCCCCGGACAGGAACGGCGGCCGTGCCACCGACGGTGACGACCGGGCGGTCCGTCCGGCCGGGACCGGTGCGACGGCCCGCGCGACGACGGGCGCCGACATCGACGAGCGGGAGGCCCCGGGCGACGGCCGTGCGGGGCGTACGGGCGCCGGTCCCGCATCCCGCGCGTCCGGGGCCCCCGAAGGCCCCGGGCCGCGCCCCGTGCCCCGTGACGCCGGGGGAGCCCTCAAGGGCGGCTCGGCGGACACCCGGGACCGTGCGGACGACTCCGCCGGGCGGGACGAGCGGATGCTGCCGCTGGACGAGCACGACAAGTTCTCGTTGCGGATGCGGCACGCGGTCGGCGGGTTCATCGACGGGCCGCAGGCCTCCGTCGAGGAGGCCGACCAGGTGCTGGAGGAACTCGCGGGCCGGTTCACGGAAGCCGTGACCCGGCGGCGGCGCGCCCTGCGTACGTCCTGGCAGTCCGGCGCCGAGGACAGGACGACGGACCCGGACACCGAGCGGCTCCGGCTCGCCCTGCGGGACTACCGCGAGATGACCGAGCGGCTCCTGCGGCTCTGAACCGGCTCCGACACCCTCCCCGGTGAAGTGAGGCCGCGTCCCGGACCATGCCCCGGGACGCGGCCTCACGCCCTGCGCGCCGCCTCACCGCGCCAGGCGCAGGACCGCCCGTCGGCACGTCGGCGCGCAGGCCCGTCGGGCTCAGGTGCGTCCGGCCGTTCGGTCGCGTCCGGGGGCGGCCGCGGAGTTCGTCGTGCCGGCGGTGCCGACGGTCCGGCCGGACCGTCTCCGGCGTTCCGCCGTCCGCCCCGGCTCACGCTGAGCCGGTGGCTCCCCGCTCGTCGGGCCCCGGGCCGCCGGGCGCCGGGTTCTCGCGGGCCGCGCGCCACTCCCCGGCGATCTTCTCCACGTCGTACGGCTTGAGCCCGAGCGGAGGTCCGGGCGGCGGCTTGAACATGACCTCGCGGATCTTGGCGTTGATGTCCTCGACCGCCCGCCGTACCGCCCGCTCCGAAGGAAGCGCGGGAACCGCCGCGAGCACGTCCTCCGCCTCCTTGCGCAGCGCCAGTGTGGGCGGCAGGACCGACAGACCCTCGCGGGCCATCTTCCGTTTGATCCACCAGAGTTCGTCGTACGGGGTGTCGGTGACCTCCGGCAGCGGCTTGCCCGCGCCGGGGAGCTCCGTGAATTCGCCGCGGGCCTCCGCCTGGCGGATCTGTCGGTCGACCCAGGACTCGAAGGTGACACCGGGTGGCTTGCGCTCGGTCATGAGTCCATTGTGCCGGAGGTCACACGGCGAGGGGAAAGGTCGAATTATCATGCGGCGGCGACGGGGCAACGACGTTCCCCGGCGGGACAATCGGACCAGCACCTCACGAAGGAGCGCGCGTTGCTCGAACTCACCATGGCCTCGGTGTCCGGAGGGGACGCCGGAGCGACGGCCGGGATGCAGATGGCCGACGCGCCGAGCGATCCCGGAGCCATGCTGCGGGTGGGCAGGGACCGGGCCGTGTGCCGTCTCGCGACCCCCGACGACTGGCTGTTCGTCTCCCGGGTCCACCTGGAGTTCCTGTGCGGCCCGGACGGCTCCTGGCAGGTCACCTGGCTCCGGGGTTCCCACGCGGAGCCGTCCTCCGAGGTCCGGCTGATCCTGACGGGGCTGCAGCCCCAGCCGCTTCCGTACGGCGGGACGGCCAGACTCCCGGCGGGCGGCTCCGGTGAGCTCGTCATCCAGGACCGCACCGGGCCCCACACCGTGAACGTGGGCTTCTACCACGAGCTCTAGGAGTGGCGCGGCGGTGCGGGGCGGGACCAGGGTCAGGCTTCCACGCGGGCCAGGGCGAACCCGTCGTACCCCTTGATGCCCACCGTCTGCAGCGCCGTGCCGTTCAACTTCGGGTGGGAGGCGATCAGTTCGAGCGCGGCCCGGGTGCCCAGCACGCTCGGGTCGGTGCTCGACGCGTCGATGACCGCTCCGCCGCGGACCACGTTGTCGAGGACGATCACGCTGCCGGGCCGGGTGAGCCGGACCGCCCACTCGACGTAGTGGGGGTTGTTCACCTTGTCCGCGTCGATGAAGACGAGGTCGAACGGCTCCGGATCCTCGTCCGCCAGCTTCGGCAGGGTCTCCAGGGCGGGGCCCACCCGCACCTCGGCGATCTTGTCGAGGCCCGCCCGCGCGAGGTTGGCGCGGGCGACCTCGGCGTGCCGGGGGTCGTACTCGAGGGTGATCAGCCGACCGTCGGCCGGCAGCGCGCGGCCCATCCAGATCGTGCTGTAGCCGCCGAGCGTGCCGATCTCCAGGATGCGGCGGGCGCCCTGGATCTCGGCGATCAGCCGGAGCAGTTTCCCGTGGTTCGGCGCGACGTTGATGGGGGGCAGTCCGGCCGCGTCGCTGTCGTGCAGCGCGGCGGCGAGGATCTCGTCGGCGGGGGCCAGGAGGTTGGTGAAGTGGTCGTCGACGTCGTTCCAGAGCTGCGACTCGCTCATGCACCGGGCCTTTCATAGCCTCGTTGGATGCGCTGAGGACTTCCGCCTCGAACCTAGCCCCCGGCGTCCCCGCGTGCCAGCGGGATTCGGGCCCCGCGCGTCGCCGGGGCGCGGGGCCCGCGGACGTCAGCGCGGCGCGGGTTCCACGGCGGGTGCCGAGCCCGGCAGGGGCCGGCCCGCCGACTCCGTCATGAACCAGACCGCCGCACCGCCGATCACGGCCGCGGCCATCATGTAGTACGCGGGCATCATCATGTTCCCGGTCGCCCCGATGAGGGCGGTGACGACCAGCGGGGTCGTGCCGCCGAAGAGCGAGACGGAGACGTTGAAGCCGATCGAGAGCGAGCCGTAGCGCACCCGGGTCGGGAAGAGCGCCGGGAGCGCGGCCGGCATCGCCGCGGTGAAGCAGACCAGCAGCAGGCCGAGGGCGCCCATGCCGAGCGCGACGGCGAGCAGGCTGCCCTGGCGGATCAGCAGCAGGGCCGGGACGGACAGGGCGAGGAAGCCGGCGCAGCCCGCGGCGATCACCGGGCGGCGGCCGATCCGGTCGGTCAGGGCGCCCGCGAACGGCTGCACGACCATCATCAGCGCCATCACGCCGAGGACCACGAGCAGACCGTGCGTCTCGTCGTACTCGAGCTCGCTGGTCAGGTAGCTCGGCATGTAGGACAGCAGCATGTAGTCGGTGACGTTGAAGACCAGCACCAGGCCCATGCACAGCAGCAGGGTGCGCCACTGGCCGGTGACCATCTCGCGCAGCGGCACCTTGGGGCGGCCCGCCTCGGACTTCTCGAGCTCCGCGGCGAACGCCGGGGTCTCCTCGAGGCGCATCCGCAGGTAGAGCCCGACGATGCCCATCGGGCCCGCGATCAGGAACGGGACGCGCCAGCCCCAGGACAGCAGGTCGTCGGTGGACAGCAGGGCGGTCATGAGGGTCACCAGACCCGCGCCGCCGATGTATCCGGCCAGCGTGCCGAACTCCAGCCAGCTTCCGAGGAAGCCGCGCTTCTTGTCGGGCGCGTACTCGGCGATGAAGGTCGTGGCGCCCGCGTACTCGCCGCCGGTGGAGAAGCCCTGCACCAGACGGGCCGCGAGCAGCAGGACCGGAGCGCCGACGCCGATCGTGGCGTACGACGGGATCAGACCGATGGCGAAGGTGCCGGCCGCCATCATGATCATGGTGAGGGCGAGGACCTTCTGGCGGCCGATCCGGTCGCCGAGCGGGCCGAAGACCAGGCCGCCGAGCGGGCGGACGAGGAAGGCCGCGGCGAAGGCGCCGAAGGTCGCGAGGAGCTGGGCGGTCGGGTTGCCCGAGGGGAAGAAGACCTTGCCCAGGGTCACCGCGATGTAGCTGTAGACGCCGAAGTCGAACCATTCCATCGCGTTGCCGAGCGCCGCCGCCTTCACGGCGCGCCTGACCAGCGCGGGGTCGGTGACGGTGACCTCGGGGGAGGCGGGGCGGGCGGGAGCGGGGAGGCGTACGGCGGGGGCCGTCGGGGTCGCGGTCGGCAAGGGCCTTCCTTTCGCCGGGGACAGGGGCGGGTCCGCCCGGGGGCGGACCGGGGGCTCGCACAGGTGACCCGTGGGTCGCCCGGGGCGGACCCGGCGGCCCACCCGGAGGCGGGCCGAAAAGCGACCTTAGGCCCGTTCGTCCCCGTCACGTGGTGTATGCGGCGCGCAGCACAGCGCACATAAAGGCCGTGTACGCAGGCGCGACGGGGCGGCCGGAGCCGCCCCCGCGGGGGCTCGTCTGTGATCCATGTCGCGAGGTCGGCGGGGAGCCGGCCCCTTCGCCGACCGTCGACATTCGGACAAAAGCGGAGAAGCCGCGGGCCGATCGAGGGCTCCCGCGCCTTCCGGTGAGGGTGGCCGCGACATGAGAGGTCCTGATATGGGTTGACATAAGGGATCTGTGAGACACGGACCGGTCAATGGGTCAGGAGGGTCGACAAGGCGTGGCGAACGCGGAGCACGGCGGACGGCCGGGCAAGAGCCTCGTGGGAGCACCGGAGACGGTGCGAGCACGGCTGCGCGCCCTTCGCGTCGGGCTCTGGGCCGTCGCCGCGATACTGGCCGTACGACAGGTCGCCGCAGTCCTCAGCACCCCCAAGGCGGACCGGCTGACGGATCTGGAGACCTGGGTCGGCCCGAACGGCGTACTGCACGTGAAGGGCTCGCTGTACGACTCGACACGGTTCACCGGCACCCCGCTCGGCGGCCTCGTCCTCAAACCTCTCACCCGGTCGGCCGAACAGGCCCTCGGCTGGGGCTGGACCTTCGGCACCCTGCTGCTCGTCGTGGCGCTCGGCCTGGTGGCCGCCCGCGCCCTGCCGCCGCCGGTGAGCCGGCGTACGTCACTGCTCGCCGCGCCCGTGGCCGTCAGCCTGCTGATGCTGTCGCTCCCCGTACGCAACGCCCTCTACCTCGGCCAGACCAGCATCATCCCGGTGCTGCTCGTCCTGCTCGGCTGCTTCGTCGTCCGCGGGGAACGCGTCTGCGGGGTCCTCATCGGGCTCGCGGCGGCCCTCCAGCCGACCGTGCTGCTCTTCGCGCCGCTTCTCTGGTTCACCGGCCGCCGCCGCGCCGCCGCCTCCACCGGGGCCACGTTCGCCGCCCTCACCGCGCTCGCCTGGGCCGCGATGCCGCACGACTCGAACACGTACTGGGTGCACCACCTGGCGGGCGTCGGCCTCGGCAAGGACGCCGACGACCTCGCCAACCAGTCCCTGCACGGCGCGCTGCTCCGGTTCGGTCTCACCGGGCCGCTGGAGGTCGGTCTCTTCCTGGCGCTCGGCGCGGCCGTCGCCGTCGTCGGACTCCGCCGCGCGGTGCGCCACGCCCGTGACGGACAGCTGCTGCTCGCCGTCGCGGTGACCGGCTGTGTCGCCGTCGCCGTCTCGCCCACCACCTGGCAGCACCAGGTGCTGTGGGTGCTGCTCGCGCTCGTCGGCCGGGTCGGCCGGAAGGCCTCGGACCGCTATGTGTGGCCCGTCGCGGTCGTCCTCGTCATGACGCTGCCCGCCCGGATGATGCTGCCGGACATGCCGGTGCTCCAGCCGCTGCGCGACAACGTCGTGCTGGTCGCCGCGCTGGTCGCCGCCGCCGTCGTACCGTTCCTGTCCCGTACGTCCGCGTACTACCGGGCCCCGGTCCCCGCCGACCACGCGGCGCCCGTTCCCACCCGGTGGAGGCGGGTCCCGCTGCTGCCGTCGGGCCGGGTCCTCGACCGTACGAACCTGCTGCTCGAACTGCTCCTGATCCGCGTCGGGTACTCCGCCTACCAGCAGGTCAGGCTGGCCGCGACGGGCGGCACCAACTCCGGCGGCAGGGCCGCCGCCGAGCACCACGGCGAGCAGATCCTCGCCGTCGAGCGGTTCCTGCACCTGGACGTCGAGCGCTGGGTCAACCACTCGGTGGTCCAGGTCCCCTTCCTGAGGGATTTCTTCGACTTCTACTACCAGTCGTTCCACTTCGGTATCCCGCTCACCGTCCTCGCCGTGCTCTACGTCCGTCGCCCGGCCGACCACCGCTGGGCCCGCTCCGCCCTCGGCTTCGCCACCCTCCTCGCCCTTGTCGGCTTCTGGCTCTACCCGCTCGCCCCGCCGCGCCTGATGCCGGGCCTCGGCGTGATCGACACCGTGCACGGCGCGCAGGACTTCTCCAAGCCCGACTACGGCACGCTGACCGAGCTGACCAACCAGTACGCGGCGATGCCCTCGCTGCACTTCGGCTGGTCCCTGTGGTGCGGGGTCGTCATCGCGGTGCTGGCGCCCCGGTGGTGGATGAAGGCGCTGGGCCTGCTGCACCCGCTGCTGACGCTCTCCTCGATCGTGGCGACCGGAAATCACTGGGTCCTGGACGCCGGCGGGGGCGCGGCGGTGGTCGCCGCGGGCTTCGGGCTGACGTATCTCCTCACCGGTCCGCGGTCCCGGACACCCGTGGAACCGGTCGGGACAGGTGTGGAACCGCCGGTCCGTGCGGTGGGCCGGGCAGGCCGGACACGGGGCTGATCCGGTCACGTGCCCGGGCTGTCCGGTGCCGTGTCCGGGGCGGGGCGGAACGGGTCGGGGCGGGTCGGGGCGGTGTGCGCCGAGGTGTCGTGCGGGTGCGGGTGCGGGTGCGGGTGCGTGGTGAGGGGTGAGGGGTGAGGTGAGGGTGTGGGTCTCGGGGGAGGCAGAGGCGGGCGCGGGGGGATGCCCCTGCCTCCCTCGGGACGGGCCGACGGTGCCGGGAGGACGTCGGCCCGAGCGTGCGGCGCCCGCTACGCGTGACGGACCTGGAGTTCCTTGACCCCGTTCAGCCAGGCGGAGCGGAGGCGGCGGGGATCGCCCGCCAGCCGCAGACGCGGCATGGAGTCGGCGATCGCGTTGAAGATCAGGTCGATCTCCAGCGTGGCCAGGGACCTGCCGAGGCAGAAGTGCGGACCGCCGCCGCCGAAGCCGAGGTGCGGGTTGGGGTCACGGGTGATGTCGAAGACCTCGGGGTTCTCGAACACCTCGGGGTCGTTGTTGGCGGAGGAGTAGAAGATGCCGACGCGGTCGCCCTTCCTGATCCGCTGCCCGCCCAGTTCGGTGTCCTGGGTGGCGGTGCGCTGGAAGGCGACGACGGGGGTCGCCCAGCGGACGATCTCCTCGGCGGTGGTCTTCGGCCGTTCCCTCTTGTACAGGTCCCACTGGTCGGGGTGGGTGAGCAGGGCGTGCATCCCGTGGGTGATGGCGTTGCGGGTCGTCTCGTTGCCGGCGACCGCCAGCAGCAGGACGAAGAAGCCGAACTCGTCGGTGGCGAGGTTCCCCTGGTCCTCCGCCGCCACGAGCGTGCTGACGATGTCCTTGGCGGGGCACTGCTTGCGGTCCGCCGCCATGTTCATCGCGTACGAGATGAGTTCGGTGGCCGACTCGGCGCCGATCTCCTCGGTGATCGCGTACTCCGGATCGTCGTACGCCACCATCTTGTTGGACCAGTCGAAGATCTTGACGCGGTCCTCCTGCGGGACGCCGATGAGCTCGGCTATCGCCTGGAGCGGGAGTTCGCAGGCGACCTGGGTGACGAAGTCGAAGGAGCCGTCGGGGGCGGCCTGCGCGAGCGCGTTCGCGACGATCGAACCGGCGCGGGCGCGCAGCGCGTCCTCCAGCGAGCGGATGGCGCGCGGGGTGAAGCCGCGCTGCACGATCTGACGGACCCGGGTGTGCTCGGGCGGGTCCATGTTCAGCATGATGAGCCGCTGGACCTCGATCTGCTCGCGCTGGATGTGCTCGTTGAAGCGGATGACGGCGGTGTTGAGGAACGAGGAGAACAGTTCGGGGTGCGTCGAGACGTACTTGACGTCCGAGTGCCGGGTGACGGCCCAGTAGCCGTCGTCCTCGAAGCCGGCGACGCCGGGCTGTTGCGGGATCCAGTGGACCGGCCGGGCCCGGCGCAACGCGGCGAACTCCGGGAGGGGCACGCGGTGGTGCAGCACGTCGGGGTCGGTGAAGTCGAACCCGTCGGGCAGCGCTGGACAGGACATCGGCAACTCCCGGCTCTTTCTCGCACGTGATTCTGACGGGTCATCAGGAATAGGGAATCGCCGTGAAGGTAGTAACGGGTTCTACAAGTGGCAAGAGGCGCGGGCCCCCCAATTGCGTGCGGGATTCGTACAGATCACGACTTCGGGGGCTGCACGACCCTTGCGGCGCGGGGGGTTCGCTCAGCAAACTGCACGCAGAACTGGTACGCGTTCTAGTTCTGCGCGGTGGGTGGGCCGGGACGCCCCGCGCTGCGCGGGTCAGCTGGGCCTGACCGTCGGGCAGGCCTGAGGAGAGGACGAGCCCCCATGGCCGCGGAACCCGTGATCGTCGAAGCCGTACGGACGCCCATCGGCAAGCGCGGTGGCGCGCTCGCCAATCTGCACCCCGCCTATCTCCTGGGCGAGACCTACCGTGAACTCCTCGGCCGCACCGGCATTCCCGCCGACTGCGTCGAGCAGATCGTCGGCGGCACGGTGACCCACGCCGGCGAGCAGTCGATGAATCCCGCGCGCACCGCCTGGCTGACGGTGGGACTGCCCTACGAGACGGCGGCGACGACGGTCGACTGCCAGTGCGGCTCCTCGCAGCAGGCCTCCCACATGGTCGCCAACATGATCGCGGCGGGCGTCATCGACGTCGGGATCAGCTGCGGTGTCGAGGCGATGTCGCGGGTGCCGCTGGGCTCGGGGTCCAAGCACGGGCCGGGCAAGCCGTTCCCCGACGAGTGGAACGTCGATCTGCCGAACCAGTTCGAGGCGGCCGAACGGATCGCGCGCCACCGCGGGCTGACCCGCGAGAACGTCGACTCCCTCGGGCTCATCTCGCAGGAACGGGCCGCTGTCGCCTGGGCCGAGGAGCGCTTCAAGCGCGAGACGTTCGCCGTGCAGGTGCCCACCACCGAGGACGAACAGCGGGCGGGGCAGGGCATGTGGCGGCTCGTCGACCGGGACGAGGGGCTGCGCGACACGTCCATGGAGGCGCTGGCGAAGCTGAAGCCCGTGATGCCGACCGCCATTCACACGGCCGGCAACTCCTCCCAGATCTCGGACGGTTCGGCGGCCATCCTGTGGGCCTCCAAGCGGATGGCGCGGGCGCTGAAGCTGCGGCCGCGGGCGCGGATCGTGGCCCAGGCGCTGGTCGGTTCGGACCCGCACTTCCACCTGGACGGGCCGATCGACGCCACCCGGGCCGTGCTCGGCAAGGCCGGGATGTCGCTGAAGGACATCGACCTCGTCGAGATCAACGAGGCCTTCGCGTCGGTGGTGTTGAGCTGGGCGCAGGTCTTCGAGCAGGACCTGGAGAAGGTGAACGTGAACGGGGGCGGGATCGCGCTCGGGCATCCCGTGGGGGCCACGGGGGCTCGGCTCATCACCACGGCGCTGCACGAACTGGAGCGTGCGGAAAAGGAGTTCGCGCTGATCACGATGTGTGCGGGTGGGGGGCTCGCGACGGGGACGATCATTCAGCGGTTGTGAGGGGGCTTGCGGTGCGTCCGCCGTGGGCTTGTGGTGCGTTTCCATGGGCTTGCGGGCGCTACTCCCGTCCGGAGACGGTTGCCGCCAGGGCCGCCGGGATCAGGGCCGCGATCAGCAGGGGGAGCGCGAGGCCGTGGTGCAGGACCAGCCACGCGCCGAGCAGGGCGCCCGCCGCCATCGCCAGGACGGAGGCGGTCCGGCGCGGGGAGTGGTGGCCCGCGCCGCCGCCGACGCGGCTGTCGGCGGCCAGGCCCGTGAGGGTCATCGTCAGCACGGTGGTCGTCAGGTCGGCGATGCCGAGCCTGCGTACCGTCGCGTTGCGCAGGCCCATCGCGAAGGCCGTCACGGCGATCACGGTGTAGGTGGTGGCGGTCGCGTGCGGGGCGGCGAAGGCCACCGCCGCGCAGGCGAGAGTCAGGACGGCTTCGGCGGCGAACGTGGCGCGGGCCCAGGTGCGGCGTGAGCCGCCGCTCAGCCATGTCGCCGTTCGTCCGCCGGTCGCGGCGCCCGCCACGAAGCAGGACAGCGAGGTGAGGGTGTGCGGGACGGAGAAGCCGGGGGCGCCGGCGGCGGCGAAGCCGAGCACGACCACGTTGCCGGTCATGTTGGCCGTGAAGACGTGGCCCAGGCCGAGGTAGCTCACCGCGTCGATGAGGCCGCTGACGACGGTCAGCGACAGCAGCGCGGGCACGAGGCGGAGGCCTTTTGACTCGGGGTCGTGCGGCGGGGTCATGGGGGCCAGTCCACCACGGGGGCGGGGTCGCTGCGCCGGCGTTC
>NZ_JBIAQM010000071.1:0-16858 GCF_042888945.1 Streptomyces sp. NPDC002698 | reverse complement strand
TGCACCGGCGGATCGACCTGCCCGCTCTCCGAACGCGGGAAGAACTCGTACCACGCCCCGTACAGCGCCCGCTCCCGCTCCACCAGCAACGGCAACGGGAGAGAGGGGGTGAGCCGTTCACGCAGCGGATGCTCCGCGAGAGTGGCGGCCACCTCGGGTGCCAGGGCCGCCGCGAACCGCTCGGCCGGGGGCAGGGAGTCGTCGCGCAGGGTGTCCGCGGCGGCCAGCACCGTGTCCCGGCCGGCGCCCTCGGGCACGCCCGCGGCGGCCCGCTCGTGAAGGGCGGCGCCCTCCTCCAGGACCAGCCCGACGTCGATCCCGGCGGGGACCTTGACCCCGGCGGCGCGCCGCCAGCCGGTCACCGGGTCGCTCCACGCCTCCACCCGGTAGGTCCAGTGGCCCGTCGCCGACGGGGTGACGTCGGCTCCCCAGCGGTCGGTGCCCGGGGCCAGTTCGCGCATCGGCGTCCACGGCCCGGGACGGCCGCTCGGATCGCACAGGACGACATTGGCGCCGACCACGTCATGGCCTTCGCCGAAAAGGGTGGCGGTGACCTGGAAGGTCTCGCCCACAACCGCTTTGGCGGGCCGTCTGCCGCGATCGACGACCGGCCGCACATCCATGACGGGTATGCGGACGGTCTCCGATTTCGCGTCCGTGATCGCGTCCATGCGTCTCGCCTCCGCGGTTCTGGGCCCGGATCGTCGTTGCCGCGAGAGGCCCTCTCGGTGCGGTCCCTGGGACCGTCGTTCAGATCCGTGCCGGAACGTCCTGCAGGTAGACCTCGGCGGCGATCGCCGCCTCCCGTGCGCACCGCTTCCCCATCAGGACGCACAGGGTGTATCCGGTGTTCTCGAAGTTCCCCCGCACCACACGGTCGGAGGGAGTCGCGAGAAGCAGGCGTTCCCACGCCCGGTAGCGCTCCAGATGCCTGGCGACCTCGGCTTTGGCAGGCAGCAGCATCACGCTGGTCACCTTCCCGATCTCTCGACCGCGCACGGCTCGCCTGGCCGGCGGATGAGGGCCGTACGCGAAGGGGAGCCGGTCCGTCACGGAGCGACACCCTCACTCATGGTGCCTGCACGGGGACCGAGCGTCTTGTTGGGTCTTCAACCATGTTGGGCTCGCGCTCGGGTTGCACGAATGGAGTAGCCCTCTCATGCTGAGGGTGACTCAGGAGCGATCGGTGCTCACGCTTCGCAATCGGGGCTCGGTCCCGCAGGGGGCGAGGAGGAGCGAGAGCTTCGCCGGTGAGGAGCCAACGACGATGAAAGCCGCAGTCCCCTGCTACTACCACCTGGACGTGGAGCTCAGCGAGGAAAAGGTCGGACAGGTCAAGCGGATTCTGGCCGCGCACCTCAGGTACTGGAACCTGGAGAATCTCGCGGAGTCCGTCTGCCACTGTGCGGAAGCGCTGCTCCGCACCATCGAGCGGCACTCGGCGGACAAGAACGCCACGATCGAGATGTGGTGGAACGGCCGCCGTCTGTTCGCCGCTGTCTCGGACAACAGTCAGGACATCCGCCCGCACCGGGCACCGCAGGGATGTCTGGCCCAGATCGCCGCCCTGAGCGACGGCTGGGGCTGCTGTGCCACGGGCGTGGGTGGAAAGATCATCTGGTCCTCGTGGCGGGCCCGCGCCGCCGATCGCGCCCCGCTGGACCCGTCCGTGCCCGCGCCCTGTCTGCGGGTGGCGCGTCCGACGCCCCTGTACGCGGTGCTGCCGGAACCCGCGCTGGCCGCCGGACGCGACGAGACCGAGCCGGTCGCCTCCCGCGGATGACCGGCCGGCGGACCCGGCCGTGATGCTCGGCCGCGTTTCCCGACCATGTCGCCGGGCGCTTCGATCCGTACGGGATCGAAGCGCCCGGCGATGCCCGTGTTGCCGTCTCCTGTCGTGTGCGGTCGGTGCGTCGCAGGTCGAACGGGTCGCCGAGCTAGGCGGATGTGACGGGGTTAGGCTGGTCATTGATCGGGCTGAAACGGGCACATCGGACCCAATGGCGGGGAACCGGTCCACGGCCCGGACGCCGGACCTGGGGCGGTCTCCAGATACGGGGATGCACATGTCCACAACACCGGCACAAGCGGCACGCCAGGAACTCTCGGCATTCAAGGGCCAGTTGATCGGCCCGGAGGATTCCGGGTACGACGAGGCCCGTGCCGTCTACAACGCGATGATCGACCGGCGCCCCGCCCTGGTGGCGCGGTGCGCCTCCCCGGAGGACGTCGCCCTGGTCATCGGTTTCGCACGCGACCACGCTCTCCCGCTCGCGGTGCGCGGCGGCGGCCATCACGGGGCGGGCTTGAGTACCTGTGACGACGGGGTGGTCCTCGACCTCTCCCCGTTGAAGGACATCGAGGTGGATCCGGCCGCCCGTACGGTACGTGTCGGCGGCGGCTGCCTCCTGGGCGAGGTCGACCGCGCCACCAACGAGCACGGCCTGGCCACACCGAGCGGCATCATCTCCACCACCGGGGTCGGCGGCATCACCCTCGGCGGCGGACTCGGCCATCTCACCCGCAAGTGCGGGCTGGCCGTCGACAACCTGCTGGAGGCCGAGCTCGTCCTGGCGAACGGTGAGCGCGTCCGCGCCGGTGCCGACGAGAACACCGACCTCTACTGGGCGATCCGTGGCGGCGGCGGCAACTTCGGAGTCGTCACCTCGTTCCTCTTCCGGCTGCACGAAGTGAGCACGGTCGTCGCTGGTCCCACCTTCTGGCCCGTCGAACTCGGCGCCGAAGTCCTCGCCGCCTACCGCGACTTCATTCCCCACGCACCGCGCGAACTCGGCGGCTTCTTCCTCTTCGCCTCGGTCCCGCCGGGACCGCCGTTCCCGGAGGAACTGCACCTGAAGAAGGTCTGCGGTGTGCTGTGGTGCCGTGTGGGCGACGACACGGACGCGGCGGCCCGGGACATGGCCCCGCTGCTCGACGCCCTGCCCGAGCCCCTGCTGCACGGCCCCGCGCCGATGCCGCACCCGGCCATCCAGTCCGCGTTCGACGGCGTCTACCCGCCCGGCGACCAGTGGTACTGGCGGGCCGGTTTCGTCGACGAGATCCCCGGCGAGGCCGTCGAGCTGCACGCCAAGTTCGGCGCCGAGATGCCGACCTGGAAGTCGACCATGCACCTCTACCCCATCGACGGAGCCGTCCACGACGTCGGCCCGACGGACACCGCCTGGGGCTACCGTGATTCCGGCTGGGCCGCCGTCTACGCGGGTGTCGATCCCGACCCGGCCAACGCCGAGGTGATCAAGCGGTGGAGCGTCGACTACTCCGACGCCCTCTTCCCGTACTCCGCGGGCGGTGCGTACGTCAACATGGTGATGGCCGAGGACCAGAACGCCGTCCGCGCGAGTTATCGCGGCAACTACGACCGGCTGGCCGGGGTGAAGGCCGAGTACGACCCCGCCAACCTGTTCCGGCTGAACCAGAACATCGAGCCGGCGTCGAGCGACTGATCTGCCGGGCGGGCCCGTTCACGGTTTGCGGGCCACGCCTCCGTGGACGTCCGTGGGCTCGGGCGACGTACCGGGCTCCGGACGCCACAAGGGGCAGGACACGACGCCGGGTTCGACCGGTTCGAGGCCCTCGTAGAACGCGCCGATCTGTTCGGGGCTGCGCAGCACGTACGGAATCGCCCCCGTGTCGTCGTAGCCCTGCTGGGCGTCCTTGAGGGCGGCGTCCGTGTCCGTGCTGTCGTAGTGCACGAAGCAACTGCCCGGAGGCAGGGCTTCCTGGAGGCGCCGGACGATCGACCTGGCCTCCCCGTAGTCCTGGACGTGGCCGAGGATGCCCATCAGCATCAGGGCGACGGGCCGGGAGAAGTCGAGGATCCGGGACGCCGCTTCGATGATCTTCTCGGGCTCGTGCAGATCCGCGTCGATGTAGTCGGTGACGCCCTCGGGGGTGCTCGTCAGCAGCGCCTGGGCATGGCGCAGCACCAGCGGGTCGTTGTCCACGTAGACGATGCGGGACTCGGGCGCGACGCGCTGGGCGACCTGGTGGGTGTTGTCGTACGTGGGCAGGCCGGTGCCGATGTCGAGGAACTGGCGGATGCCGAGCTCGCCCGCCACGAAGGTGACGGTACGGACCAGGTAGTCGCGCGAGGCGCGGGCCATCGTCTCGATGTTCGGGGCGACTTCGCGGTACGCGTCACCGGCGACCCGGTCCACCTCGTAGTTGTCCTTCCCGCCCATCCAGTAGTTCCAGATGCGAGCCGAGTGCGGCACCGTGGTGTCGATCTTGGACAGTGCGTCCTGGTCGGGGGCGGGTCGGTCGGCCATAGGAGCTCTCCTGCCGTGCGTCGCGCGGTCGGTTCTCTACGTTATCGGCAACAGGCCTGTGCCGAGGCCGAGTTGACGGACGGTCCGGGAGGGGTCGTGGACCGCGCCGGCCGGTTCTCCGGTGTCGAGGGTGATCACGGGGACGTGCTGGGCCAGGGTCCGCAGCACCCGCTCGTAGGCGCCGACCGCCTCGGCGTCGTCCGTCCGGCCCGTCAGATGGACGAGCGCGCCCCCGCGTTCGGCCACCGCCTCCGCGAAGTCGAGCGCCTGGATCCATGTCACCCGGGAGCGGCCGCGGCGCAGCGGTCCGTAGACCAGTTCGTGGACGAGACCGCCGTCGACGGCCAGCCGGCCCGGCGCGGACAGGAGTTCGCGGTAGGGCTGGGTGGGGTCCACGTGGTGAAGGTGCCCGTGCAGCGGGCGGATCGTGAAGCGGTGGCGGGCCAGTTCGGCGAGGAACGGGCGCCGGTCGAGACCGTCGGGACCCTCGACGACAAGCGTCCGGCACCGTGTGAGGGCCTGTTGGAGGATCATGCCCGTATCCGCTCCCTCCGGGACGAACGGCTTCGCCAGTGTGGGAGGACAACCCGCACGGCGGGAGTGTGCGTGCGGGTTGTCCGGTCGTGGGGGCGTGGTTGCGGTCTCCGGAGGCGCGGACTCGTTCAGGCGATCAGGAAGTCGGCCTGTCCCGACTTGGCGCCCTCGATGAACGCGGCCATCTCGTCGCGGGAACAGATCAGCGCGGGTCCCTCGGGGTCCCGTGACTGGCGCAGCGCGACACTTCCGTCGGCGAGCCGCTTGGCCTCGACGCAACTTCCGCCGTTGGTGCCGCTCCAGGGCTTGTGCCAGCCCTCGGTCCCCAGACCGGCCGCGGACATGCCGTTGTGCACGGGTCCCATGGATCACAACTCCTTACGCAGTTCACCCAGGATGGCCCTGGTCCGGGCGACCGGCTCCGCCTGTACGGACATCCGGTCCAGTACTTCGAGATAGTTGACGACGACGTCGGGCCGGTCGACGTAGACCGCGCCCACCAGGCTCTCCGTGTAGACGATGTCGGGGAGTTCGGAGAAGCCGAAGCGGAAGTGGTGGAAAGGGCCGAACGCCCCCGGGTGCGCGCCCACACCGAAGCGCATGATCTGGATCCGGACCTTCGGCAGGTCCAGGGCTTCGGTGAGCCGGTCGAACTGGGCCCGCATCACCTCGGGTCCGCCCACCGGCCGGCGCAGCACCGTCTCGTCCAGGATCGCCCAGACGGCCGGAGCGTCCGGTTTGGCGAGCAGGTCCTGGCGTTTCATCCGCAGGGCGACGCGACGGGCGACGTCCTGCTTCGACTCGTTGGGGAAACCGACGCGCATCAGGGCCGTGGCGTAGTCGCGGGTCTGCAACAGGCCCGGGACGTAGTGGGGTTCGTAGAGACGGATGACACCGGCCTCGCTCTCCAGGCTCACGTAGGCGCTGAACCAGTCCGGCAGCACATCGCGGTAGGAGTACCACCAGCCCGGCTTGTTGGCCTCCCTGGCCAGGGCCAGGAAGTCGTCGACCTCCGCTGTCGGCACCCCGTAGGCGCGGAGCAGTTCCCTCACGTACGGGATGCGGAGCCCGACCTCGGCCTTCTCGATCCTGCGGACCGTCAGGGCCGTGACCTCGATGGCGCGCGCCGCCTCCTCGAAGGAGACCCCCGCCTGTTCCCGCAGATGGCGCAGCCGTTTCCCGAGAACCAGGCGCAGGACGGTCGGCGCGCTGCCGCCGGAGCGGTTCTCGCCCACGTCCTACCTCCCGGTAACGGCCGTCTCAGGGGGCAGTGTGCCACGCGGCCGATGTCAGGGACAGAGCGGCGCGGATCGTTCTGAAATTATCAGAACGCCGGTTGCACAGGCGGCGGGCGGGCCACCATAGTGATCGAGTGACCTGTCGCACATTCGGCGACGATCACTCTCAACTGCGCTTGTCCACACGGCAATTGAAAACCCGCCAGATGGGATCGGAGCGCAGCCGCACGTGGATGTGAGGCGATTCGGGATGGCTGCCGTGACCGAGGGGCAGATGAGGAACGCCGGCGGGAGCGCCGGGCCGAATCGGGTGCTGGGGACCGTGCTCAAGGAGGCCGGCTGCTCCTACGCCTCCCTCGCTCTGCGGGTCAATGAACTGGGGCGCCGTCAGGGCGCGGACTCCCACTACGACAAGGCGTCGGTCACTCGCTGGCTCCAGGGCCAGCAACCCCGTGGAAGCACACCGGAGTTGATCGCCGCCGTCCTGTCCGAGCGGCTGGGCCGCGCCATGTCTCCCGCCGACCTCGGCTTCCACTCCGACTCCCAGCGCCCGGTCGCGGGCAGAGCGCTCGTCTACGGCGAGGACGTGGCCGAGACCCTGCACACACTCGCGGAACTGGGCTCGACCGACATCTCCCGCCGCAGCCTCCTCGGCACGGTCCCCTTCGTCGCGGCAGCCCTGACGACCCCCCAACGCGATTGGCTGCTCTGGCTGTCGGAGCACCAGGAGGCGCTCTCCCCGGCGCTGTCCGTGGGCGGCGGACCCGTCGAGCAGGTGCACGCGATGATCGCCGTGTTCGACCAGATGGACAACCACTACGGCGGCGGCGGAGTCCGCACCAGCATCGTGCACTACCTGTCCACCGAGGTCGTCCCGATGCTCCAGCGGCGCGGCACACCGGCCGGCCGGCGCCGACCGCTGTACGCGGCCGCCGCGCGCCTGGCCGCCATGGCCGGCTGGAGCTCGTACGACGCGGGGGAGTACGGCCTCGCCCAGCGCTACATGACCCAGGGCCTGCGGCTGTGCGCCGAGGGCGGCGACCGGGTGCTCGGCGGCCAGATCCTCGCCGGGCTCTCCCACCTCGCCACCAGCCTCGGCCGCCCCGACGAGGGGGTGGCGCTCGCCCGCGCGGGAATCGTCACGGCCCAGGGGGCGGGCAGCCCCCTCGGACTGATGCGGCTGTACGCCATGTCGGCCCGCGGACATGCCGCGCAGGGCCGCTCGGACGACACGTCCAAGGCGCTGCTGCTGGCGGAGCGGCAACTGGCGGCGAGCAAGGGGGCCGAGCAGGAGTCACCGTGGGTGCGTTATCTGGACCACCACTACCTTCAGGCCGAATCCGCCCTGTGCTTCCGTGACCTGGGACAGGCCCGGCAGGCCGAGCGCACGGCCGGCGAGTCGCTCGCCTCGGGCGCCGACCGGCGCAGGCGCCAGGCCATCAGCCGTTCCGTCCTCGCGACCGCGCACCTCCAGCAGGACCGCCTGGACGAGGCGGTCGGCATCGCGACCCTGGCACTGGAGACCCTCGGCACCGTGCACAGCGAACGTTCCGTCCAGGCCCTGCGCGACTTCCGCAGACGCCTCGAACCCCGCCGCGCCGAACCGGTCGTGCAGGAGTTCGAGCGCCGTTCCCGCGGGGTCCTCGGGGCGGTTGCCTGAGAGGCCGGCGCATCACCCCTGACCGGGCTCGGTGCCATGGGCGGGAGCGGTACCGCCGGTCCGCCGCCGGGGTCAGTACCCCTCGGGGGAGGGGGCGTTCTGGGCGCGGTCGACCGGGAGGTGCGCGCCGGAGATCCCGCTCGACCAGTCCGACAGCAGGAACGCCACGACCCGGGCCACCTCCTGCGGCGCGACCGGCGCGCCGCCCGGCAGCTCCGCCGCCACGAAGCGGGCGAACGCCTCGGGCTCCTCGCGGCGCATCCGGTCCCAGCGCCGGCCGGGGATCAGCATGGACCCGGGGGAGACCGCGTTCACCCGGATCCCGTCCGGACCGAGTTCGCGGGCCAGCGAAGCGGCGAGCTGGATCTGCGCGGACTTCGCGACCGAGTACTGCGCGGGCGGACCGGGCTTCCAGCCGGAGATCGAGGAGATCACCACGACGGAGCCGCCGCCCGCGGCCCGCAGATGCGGGACCGCGGCCCGCACCAGCCGGGTCGCGTGACCGACGTTCACCGCCCAGGTCGCGGCCCAGTCCTCCGCGTCCGCGTCCTCGAAGCCGCCGCCGCGCGAACCGCCCGTGCAGGCCACCACGCCGTCCAGGCCTCCGAAGCGTTCCGCCGCGTCCTGGACGAACCCCTCCAGGTCCCCGGGCGCGGTGACGTCCAGCCGTCCGGTGAACAGACCGGGACCCACCGAAGCGGCCAGCGCCTCCAGGCCCCGCGCGGTGCGCGCGCAGGTGGCCACCCGTACGCCCTCGGCGGACAGCAGCCGCACGATCTGCTCGCCGAGCCCTCGCGTACCGCCGGTCACCAGCACCCGCTTGTCACGCAGTCCCGCCCGGCCGGTGTCACCGTCAAGGGACACCGCCGCCCCGCCCCCGCTCCCGTTCCTCACAAGATCGAACATACATCCCGCGCCACTACGTTCTTACAACCGGACAACCCGAATACCCCCTGGTCGCCGAGGCAGTCCGGCGTGTTGGCTGCACGGGCAGCCGCCGAGACAGCCGCCCCCGGGCTGCACCCGAAGGAGGACCGATGCCGGCATCCAGGGCGCCGCGCCGCGAGCCGTGGCCCGCACCGGCCCACGGCAGCCGGGCTCCGGGGCACGAGGCGCGGGTACCGGAGCAAGGAGTCCACCCGGCGGACGACCAGGCACTCCGCGCCCACCTCGCCGAACGGGCCGAGCCCTCGGCACCGGCCGCACCGGAACCCCCGACGGCCCCGGCCCCGACCGAGCGCGCGCAGGCCCCGGCTCCGGCTCCGACCGAGCCCGTACGGTCCACGGCCCCGGCAGGGACCGGACCCACGGGGTCCGCGACCCCGGCCCCGACCGGGCCCCTGGATTCCCCAGCCCCGGCCCCGACCGGGCGCGTACAGCCCCCAGCCCCGCACCCGACCGAGCCCGCACCGTCCCCGGCTCCCGCCCCCCGCGCCCGTTCCGGACCGTCGGGAGCCCCGGACTTCTTCGCGGGCTCCACACCGGTCGTGGCCCCCGCCCTCCCCGGGCCCGCCGTCCCCTCAGGGACCTCCGTCTCCGGGGGCCTTCCCGCGAGCCGGGTGTGCGGGGCGCACGGCCTGCGCACCACCGTCCCGGCGCATCCCTCGCGGGTGCCCGTCGTGCGGGCCATGGTCGCCGAGTACCTCACCCGCCTGCGGCTGCCGGCCCAGCGCGTCGACGACGCGGTGGTCGCGGCCGGGGAACTCTTCACCAACGCCCTCAGGCACGGCAGCCCGGACCGCGGCGACACCATCACCGTCGGCATCGAGTGCGACCCGCGCGAACTGCGGGTGTCCGTCGCCGACCGCTCCTCCGCCCTGCCCGCGGAACGGACGGCGGGCGGCGCCGAGGAGTCGGGACGCGGGCTGACGATCATCGCCGCGCTGAGCGACGACTGGGGCATCGCACCGGCCGACCCGGGCACCACGGGAAAGAAGGTGTGGTTCTCGATGGTGCTTCAGGCGGTGCCGTGAAGATCGCCCCGAGGCATCCGGCCAGGGACACCGGGGCCGGTCCCGGCGGCCGTGGCACCGCGCCGATGGTCCCGGCGCTCGCCAGGGCCCTGGCGGGGGAGCTCCTACGCCGGGCCGGCGAGGAACGCCGCCTGATGCGCCAGGCGCGGGACCGACCCACCGGGCCGTGGCGCGAGCCCCTCGCCGCGTGCCGCGCGGGCAACGCCGAGGCGCTCGCGGTCATCGTCCGGCGGCACGGCTGGCCGACCACCGACCAGGTCGGGGCGCCCGCCTCGACCGCGGCCCTGATGATCCTGCTCCACGCCCCCGACCTCGGCCTGCAGCTCGGGTGCCGCGACCTCATCGCGCGGGCCGCGGCCGACGGACTCTGCCCGGCACTGCACCACGCCTACATCGCCGACCACTGCGCGGTGGAACTGGGTCTGCCGCAGTTCTACGGAACCCGCGTCGATCCGGTCACCCTGCGCCCCTGTCCCGTCCGCAGTCCCGGGACTCTCGACGAGCGGCGCCGGGATGTCGGACTGGGCCCGCTCGACGAACAGCTCAGGCGTCTGCGCGACGACGTCCGGGGCTTCCGGGGAACGTGATGTGAAGCACGCCCGGAAATACCCCGTTCGGGTGGCGCGGAAAGATTCTGGCTGGGCACGGCTTGATCACCGATCAAGAAAGGCGAAATTGCTGGCCACGGCATGTCCGGCGCATTTGACACTTCGTTGAGGGCACAGATAGGAACAACTCTCCGAAGTGGAGAGGTGGACTGTGCGCGAGCCGAACGTGGTCGGGGACTGGCAGGAGTACGACGAGCAGGCCGGCCTGCGTGTTCGCGTCCATGGTGTGGAAAAGGCGGAGCCCCCGAAGGGGCGCGACGACGCCGCCGACGAACTCACCTACTTCAGATTGCGGGTGACCGTCGAGAACCGTGGCACCGAGCATTTCGGCATCCTCCTCGAAGACGGCCAGATCGATATCCGTGTCGGCGCGGACGGCGAGAGCGCGTTCCTCGACTGGCGCAACTCGCAGTTCATCGAGGGATACGACATCTATCCCCTGCGCCGGGCCACAGCGGTCCTCTTCGCGGCCGGCCCCGACGCCGTCCTGGACCGGATGGACATCCAGGTCCAGCTCAAGGTCGACGACGAGTGGACCGAGCGCTACCTCTGGGCGGGTGGCATCGAGAACGACACGCCCGTCGAGGCGGGCGCGCGTCCCGACACGGCCCGGGACAGTCTCGCCTGCCAGGTGACCAACTTCCTGAGGCGTGAGGCGGAGTCCTGAGCCCACCGGCCCGAACGCCGCGGACCACGGGTGTGCCCTGTCCGCGGGCACAGGCGTGTCCCGTCCGCGGGCGGGTGCGGGCGTGTCCCGCTTCATGGGCAGATGCTTTCAGCCCCGGAAAATCGCCCGAAAGATGACAGGGCGGGTGAACACCGGATTTCTCCGCTCCGGGCTATGGTCGCCGGGTGAGTCGAACCGAAGCGCGCTCCGAGGGGGCGGGTCCCTTCACGACCCGGCTGACCTGGCGTCTCATGGACGGGCGTATCGCGGTCTGGGAGTCGCGCCGGGCCCGT
The DNA here is from genome assembly GCF_042888945.1 of Streptomyces sp. NPDC002698. Classification (NCBI taxonomy): domain Bacteria; kingdom Bacillati; phylum Actinomycetota; class Actinomycetes; order Kitasatosporales; family Streptomycetaceae; genus Streptomyces; species Streptomyces sp. NPDC002698. Next base: position 5,596 of record NZ_JBIAQM010000071.1, on the reverse strand, counting down.
AAACGCGGTTTGCTCACCGTGCGCGTCCCGGGCGAGGCCGAGGCCCGTTCCCGGCGGGCGGACACCGTGTCGATCGCCCGGCTGCGCCGGCTGAACTCCGTCGCCGCGGCCGCGTTCACGGTCGGCGGGCTGCTGTTCGCCCTCGGGGCCGGGGTCGCCCAGTTCGGCTCCAGGGGCGCTACGGGCGCCTGGATCTACTTCGCGGGCGGGCTGTTCTTCAACACCGGGGGCTACGCCTCACTGCTCCAGGCGGTGAACGCTCCTCGCCGCGACAGCGAGTCCGACGCGCTGGCCGGGCGGCGCTGGAGGTGGTGGAGCTACGAGCCCGGCCGGATCGACTGGCTCAGCACGTTCCTGCTGTTCGCGGGAACGCTCGTGTTCGGCGTCAATCTGCTGGACTCGCTGCTGAAGGGACTCTCGGTCCAGCAGACGGACCGGCTGATCTGGGCGCCCGACATGATCGGCTGCGTCCTGTTCCTGGTCTCCGGCCACCTCGCTGTCGTCGAGGTCTGCCACGGGCGTCCCCGCGTCCTGGCCGGCGACCTCGGCTGGTGGATCGTCGCGGTCAACCAGTTCGGATCCGTGCTCTTCCTCGTCTCGGCGCTGGCCGCCTTCACGCGGCCGGCGACCGGCAGCCTCGTGAACGTCGACATCGCCAACTGGGGCACCCTCGCGGGCGCGCTGTGCTTCTCGGCCGGAGGCGTGATCCAGTTCTTCGAGCGGCCCTGAGGCGTGCGGCGGACAGCCGTCTCCTCGGGCCCCGGGTGTGAGCGGTCGAGGTGCGGGAAGCGCCGCCGAGATCGGTCTCGGCCTGATCTGCCTGCTGTGTGAGGACTTCGAGCCGGCGGGGCACCGGGGTCGGCACGCGGCTCGCGCGGGGCCCGGCGTAAATCCCCTTGCGCAATGGTCAAGAATCGTTGACCATTGTTCGCATGCCTACCGATGATCTTCCCGAGACGTTTCACGTCACCACGGACGACCAGTTGCGCGCCGTCTCCAGCCTCACGCGTCACCGGATCATGGCCGTGCTCCGCTTCGAGCCGGCGACGATCACGCAGATCGCCGAGCGGGTGGGCCTCGCGAAGGGGAGTTCCAGCTATCACGTGCGGCTGCTGGAGCGGGCCGGCCTGGTGAAGGTGGTGCGGACGCGGAAGGTGCGGGGTGTCACCGAGCGGTACTACGCGATGGCCGCGCGGTCGATCGAGCTGCCGGATCCGGGTGAGGGAGGGCCGGATGTGCTGATGCGCCATGCGGTGGCGGACCTGGAGGCGTCGCCGGTCGACGAGCGGCACGTACGGATGGCGCATCTGCGGCTCACCGAGGAGCAGTTCGCGCAGCTGGGGGCGCGGTTGCAGGCTCTGGCGGACGAGTACCGGGAACTGTCCGATCCGTCGCTGCCGGACGCGTCACTCGTCTTCGCGCTGTTCCACCCGGCATCGCGCGAGCAGGCCGAGGGGAGTGCCGAGTGACCTCGGAGGTCAGGAAGCCGCCGGCCGGGTTCGGACGGCTGTGGGCCGCGCAGACGGTGTCCTCGCTCGGTGACGGGGTGTCGCATGCCGCGCTGCCGCTGATCGCGTTGACGCTGACGCGGGATCCGATGGCGCTCGCCGTCGTCACGGCCGCGGGGACGCTGCCGTGGCTGCTCTTCGGGGTGCTCGGCGGTGCGCTGGTGGACCGCTGGGACCGCCGGCGCACGATGTGGGTCATGGACGTGGCGCGTGCGGTGCTGCTCGGGATACCCGCGGCGGCGGCCGTGCTCGACGTGCTGAGCATTCCGCTGCTCGCGGCCGTCGCCTTCCTGCTCGGCCTCGGCGGGCTCTTCTTCGACACGGCCGCCACGGCCTATCTGCCGGATCTGCTCGGCCGCGACCCCGCACTCCTGGAGCGCGCCAACTCCCGCCTGCGCGGCGCCCAGACCGCCATGTCCGGCTTCGCGGGGCCGCCCGCGGGCAGTGCGCTGCTCGCGCTCGGGCGGGCGGTTCCGCTGCTCGCCGACGCGGTGTCGTTCGCGCTCTCCGCACTGCTCGTACGTACGCTGCCCGCCATGCCCAGGCCCCTGCCGGAGGCCCGGGAGTCGCTGCTGCGGCAGGCGCGGGCCGGGGCCTCGTACGTCTTCCGGGACCGGTTGCTGCTCGGGCTCGCGCTCCGCCCGGCGGTCGGGAACGTCGCCTTCCTCGCCGTGGAGACCGTCCTCGCCCTCTTCGCGCACGAACGCCTCGGCATCGACACCTACGGCTTCGGCCTGCTCCTCACGGCGGAGGCCGCCGGCGGCCTGCTCGGCGCGGGCATCGCCTCCCACCTCGGCCGACGGCTCGGCACCGGCACCGCACTGACCTGCACGGCCGCGGTGGAAGGGCTTGCCGTCCTGGGCCTGGCCGCTGCCCCGAATCCGTACGTGGCCGGGTCGGCGCTCGCCGTCTGCGGGGCCGGCATGGGCGCCACGATGGTGCTCGCGCCCTCCCTCCGGCAGGCGATCGTCCCCGCCCGCCTCATGGGCCGGGTCGCCTCCACCTCCCGCATGCTGGCCATGTGCGCCGCCCCCGTCGGGGCCTTCCTCGGCGGCTGGCTGGCCACCACGTACGACATCCGCACCCCGCTCTACGCCGCCGGCGTCCTCCTCCTGGCGATGACGGCCGTCACGGCGTCCATGACCAGCAACCGCCGGGTCGAAGCGGCGCTGCGTGCCGCCGCTCCGGCCGGCGGCCCGGATCACCCGGCAGCCGAGGATCCCGCCCAGGAGCGTGCGTCCGAGGTGTTGTGACGGCTGCCGCGCCGCGAACGCCTCACGACGAGCCGGATGCCGGGCCTCGCGGGGCGCGACCAGCGGCCGGGCCGGTCGGGCGTGCCGCCCGTCGGTCCTCGTCGTCCTCGGCGGCGTCCGGGTCCCGGGAGGGGCGCAGGACCTGGCCGGGGCCGCCGGCTGCGATGTGCCGCGCCACGCCGGGACCGTCGTACCGGCGATCGGCTACCGATCGCTCGCCGGGTTGCCCTCGACCCACTGGATGAGGAGCTGTCGTACGTACGGATTGCCCTCCTGGGCGGCGTGCGCCAGCCGCTCCGCGCTCGCCCGTGCCGCCCGCCAGCCCGCCGGGGTGTCCTCGGCGTTGGCCTGGTCCGCCGCGCCCAGCGCGTCGGCCGCCAGGAGCCGGAGGTCCTCGGAGAGATCGTCGTCGGCGGCGGCCCGGTACGCCTCCAGACGCAGGGCCGCGAGAGCGTCCTTGGAGGGGGCGGGCTGCGAGGGCGGCTGGGCGTAGCCGCTCACCGCTATGACCACGCAGAAGGTGGCGACGTCCCGGTTGCTCTCCGACTGGCCCTTGGCGATGGCGGGCGCGAGCCAGGTGGAGGCCCGCCAGTGCAGGACCGCGGTGGCGATGAGAAGGGCAACGGCCAGCAGTGCGAAGGGAATCCAGCCACCGAAGAACCAGCCGAGCGGCCCGAGGACCAGGAAACAGACGGCGCTGCTCATCCATATCCGGCGGCGGCCGAGTCTCAGGTGTCGTGGATCCATGTGTCTCAGTGTCGCAGGGGCGCCCGGGACGCGCTGAGGGGGCGGGCGATTCGCGCGGTCCCATCCCCTTCCGGCCCGCCCGGGACACGGGAGCGAATGCCTGGAGCCGGGGTCCGGGGGCGCTCGGGCCCCGTCACGCGGGGGCGGCCGGGGCGCCCGGGCGCCTCCGGCGCCTTGGCGGCGGGCACGCACCGTGACGGCCGCCGGGAGACCGTCACTCCCGGGGCCGGGGCCGGGGTCGGGGTCGGGGCCGGAGCTGGGGCCGGGGCCCTGGGCGGCCGTCGTGCCCGGCGCGACGGCCGCGGGTGCCGCGAACCGTGGTGAACAGGCCGGTGGCCGTGGCGCCGGGTGTGAACGGCGCGTATCGAATGGCCGGAGATGGCCCTGTCCGGCGCGGCCCCCCGTACGTACGATTTCGTCGCTCCCGGTCTTCACAGCTCCTTCACAGCCGGGAGTGGATCGAGCATGTGCATTTGTCATGCGCATGCACAAAAAAGCCGCTTGATCCAACGCACTGGTCCGAGACGGTTCCCCGTCCGTTCGGGGAGCCGCACCCCCCATTCATGGCGGCGCACCCGCGTGCTGCCGCCGGAACACCGACGCAACGGATTGGAGCACCATGGCCGGTGGCCTGTTCATGGGTGGCGCGATCGCCGCCCTGTTCGCCACAGCGCTTCCCCTGTCGAGCCCGAACTCCGGTATCGAAAACCCGCCCCCGGACAAGATCGTCATCAGTGTCGCCACGGTCAACGGATCCGGCTGTCCCCAGGGGACCGCGGCCGTCGCCGTCTCCCCGGACAACACCGCCTTCACGGTGACCTACAGCCAGTACCTCGCCCAGGTCGGAGGCAACGCCGACCCCACCGCGTTCCGCAAGAACTGCCAGCTCAACCTGAACGTGCATGTCCCGCAGGGTTTCACCTATGCCATCGCCAGCGCGGACTACCGCGGCTTCGCCTCGCTCCAGTCGGGCGCCAGCAGCACGGAGAAGGCCTCGTACTACTTCCAGGGGTCCCCGAACACGGCCTCCATCACCCACCCCTTCCGCGGCCCGTACAGCGACGACTGGCAGACCACCGACACCACGGACTGGGCCCAACTGGTCTGGGCACCCTGTGGTGTTCAGCGCAACTTCAACATCAACACCGAGCTTCGGGTCAACGCGGGCACCTCGACGCCCGGCAGCTCCAGCTTCATGACCATGGACTCGACGGACGGTGACATCAGCACCGTCTACCACCTGGCCTGGAAGGAGTGCCCCGCCGTCTGACCCGCCCGTTCGCTCGCGGATCCTCGGCCGGCTCCACCGCATCGGAGCCGGCCGAGCCGGTCCAGGGTCCTCGTCCTGCGGGCAGGACCCTATGGCAGCAGCTTGTCCACCGCCGCCGAGCCTTCCTGCTCGAGTTTGCGCTCGGCCCAGGCGAGGCTCTGCGGTGTGACGTCGCGACCCGCGGCGAGAACCAGGTCCTCGGCCGTCACCGGGCCCTCGGTCCCGGTGTGCAGCAGCGTGTCGGGGGTCGCCCTGTCGTCGGAGGGCGTGGACGCGTCGGGCTGGCTGGTTGGCATGGTCTCTCCCTGTTCCACCGGATCTGTATTCACGCTACGGGCATTCCGTACGCCCCGCGCGACACGCCCTGGGCCAGGGCCTTTCCATGCCCGCCGCGGCGGGGCGAACCCCCGTTCGGCTGCTCTGGAATGTCGACAAGTGTTCGCGGAGGTGATGGTGAAGGAGCTCGCACCACTGCGAATGAACGGAGCTTGGAATGCGTATTCGTCTGATGGCCGCCGCCGGACTGGCCAGCGTGGCCCTGCTGGCCACCGCCGGGACCGCCGCCGCCGACCCCGGGCCGGTGGTCGGTGTCGCGGGGGACAGCCCCGGAGTCCTGTCCGGCAACGTCATCCAGATCCCGGTCGACGTCCCGGTCAACCTCTGCGGCAACACGGTCAACGTGGTGGCGCTGCTGAACCCGGCGGCCGGAAACAGCTGCACGAACAACTGACGGTCGGCGGGGGCGGGCGGGCCAAGCCCCCACCCGCGGCCCCCGCCAGCCCCCGCCGCACAAACAGAATCACCACAGAGCCCCCCGG
>NZ_JBIAQM010000070.1:0-18099 GCF_042888945.1 Streptomyces sp. NPDC002698 | reverse complement strand
AGCGCGGTGTGCAGCACCGCCCGGTCCTCGGTCGTGTTGATCCTCTCGCCCCGGAACATCGCGTCCCGCAGCCCGAACACGTCCGTGGCGACGGCCAGCTCACGCAGCAGTCGGAGCGTCTCGTCGGTGACCAGCTGCTTGGAGTAGTCGACGTGCAGATCGCCGACCTGGAGCGAGTAGCCGGAGCCGCGTCCGGGGTCGGCCGCGAACAGGTCGCGCAGATGGGTGCCGGCGAGCTCCTCGCGGTGCTTGGCCAGAGCGGTCCACTCGGGTGTCTGGTTGAGCCTGGTACGGCTTCCTGCGTTCATCTCGGACTTCCGCCTTCTTTCCTGCCTGTGCTGCTGCGTACCTTGCCCCGCTGCCGGTCCCAACCTAATTGATCAGGGCTGGACACGAGCTGTCGTAGTGCGTCCACCGGCTCAACAACAGATACGTCCCGTCGGCCCCCAGGTGTCAGCGGGATGACGGCGAGAGGGATGCGGGGGGGGCGGGGCGGCAGGGAACGCCGGGCCGACACACCCTGCTGGATTTCCGGCCCGCACTGCTGCATCGGCGTGACCCGGCCACCGCTCCACCCGTCACGGCAGGGCGCTGCACTGCACTGCGCTGCACTGCGCTGCACTGCGCTGCGCTGCACTCAGAGCGCTGCACCGGGACACGGCGGATCGCCACGGTACGAGGACGCGGGCGCGGTACGAGGGACGTGACGCGCGGCGGACGAGCCGGCCCCGCGCGGCGGGCGTCCTGATGGTGCGACAGGGCCGTGGTGCGGGCATCCGGGCACGGCGGACCCGGTGACGGGCCGGAACGCGGCCGCGAAGTCACCGTGAAACGGTTCCGGCCAGACATCCATGGGACGCCCGGCCGGCTCTCAACTCCTAGATCTCGCCCCGCAGTTTGGCGAGCGCCTCGGCAAGGATCGCCTCGCCGTCCGCGTCGCTGCGCCGCTCCCGCACGTACGCGAGATGCGTCTTGTAGGGCTCGGTGCGCGGCGGATCCGGCGGGTTGTCCCGGTCCTGTCCGGCGGGGAAGCCGCAGCGCGGACAGTCCCAGGTGTCGGGAACCTGCGCGTCGCTGGCGAAGCTGGGCTGCGTCTCGTGCCCGTTGGAGCACCAGAAGGAGATGCGCAGCCGCGGCGCGGACTCGCCGCGCTCGGCCTCGCCCATCGGCCCCGCCCCGACCCGGCTTCCTCGGATCGCGTTGCCACTTGCCACGGTGTAACTCCCTGCGTGATGGTGCCGCGAAGCGAGTCGGCGTTTCGCTTCGTTGCGAGCGCCTCAGTCTACGTAAGGCCCAACGCACGTCCAGTGATTGGAGTTACATCCCCACCCCTAGACGCAAGCCCCATGATAGGCGGCGCTTGGAGGCGCGTACCGGACATGGGGCCTTACGTACGGAATGTGCTTGCGTGATGTGCAGTTGTGCTGTTCTGCCGATGCGGCCGTCGATCAGTTGTTGATCTTCATCAGGACGCCGAGCACGACAATGCACGCGAACCAGAGCAGACCGACCATCAGGGTGATGCGGTCGAGGTTGCGCTCGGCGACCGAGGAGCCGCCGACGGACGACTGCATGCCGCCACCGAACATGTCGGACAGGCCGCCGCCCTTTCCCTTGTGCATCAGCACCAGCAGCATCAGCAGCAGGCTGAAGACGATCAGGGCGATCGAGAACCCCAAAACCACGGCTGGACCAACTTCCTCGGAACTGGATGGACGACGGGGGCCCGGTGCAACGGCACCAGACCCCCGCAAGGGTACGACGAATCGCCGCTACCGCATACTTACTGGTCGCGGAACCGGACGATCTTGACGAACTCGTCGGCGTCCAGCGACGCGCCGCCGACCAGAGCGCCGTCGATGTCGGGCTTCGCCATGATCTCGGCGACGTTGCCGGACTTCACCGAGCCGCCGTACTGGATGCGGACCTTGTCGGCCAGCTCCTGGGAGTACAGCTCGGCGAGCTTGGCGCGGATCGCGGCGCAGACCTCCTGCGCGTCGTCGGCGCCGCAGACCTTGCCGGTGCCGATGGCCCAGACGGGCTCGTACGCGATCACGACGGACTCGGCCTGCTCGGCGGGGAGGTCCTTCAGACCGCCCTCGACCTGGGCGAGGGTGTGGGAGACGTGGTTGCCCGCCTCGCGGACGTCCAGTTCCTCGCCCACGCACAGGATCGGGGTCAGGCCGTGCTTGTAGGCGGCCTTGACCTTGGCGTTCACGATCTCGTCGGTCTCGTCGTGGTACTGGCGGCGCTCGGAGTGGCCGACGGCCACGTACGTGCACTTGAGCTTGGCCAGCATCGAACCGGAGATCTCCCCGGTGTAGGCGCCGGAGTCCTGCGCGGAGATGTCCTGGGCCCCGTACTTGATCTTGAGCTTGTCGCCGTCGACCAGGGTCTGCACGGAGCGCAGGTCGGTGAAGGGCGGCAGGACGGCGACCTCGCAGGCGTCGTAGTCCTTGTCGGCCAGGGCGAAGGCGAGCTTCTGGACGTGCGCGATGGCCTCGAGGTGGTTGAGGTTCATCTTCCAGTTGCCCGCCATCAGCGGCGTGCGCGTGCTCATCTAGGTCAGTCCTCCAGTGCGGCGAGGCCGGGGAGCGTCTTGCCCTCGAGGTATTCGAGGGAGGCGCCGCCACCGGTCGAGATGTGGCCGAATGCGTTCTCGTCGAAACCGAGGGTGCGCACCGCGGCGGCGGAGTCTCCGCCGCCGACGACGCTGAAGCCCTCGGAGTCGACCAGGGCCTGGGCGACCGCCTTGGTGCCCTCGGCGTAGTCGGGGTGTTCGAAGACGCCCATGGGACCGTTCCAGAACACGGTCTCGGCGTCGGCGAGCTTGGCTGCGTAGAGGGCACCGGTCTTCGGGCCGATGTCCAGGCCGAGCTGCCCCTCCGGCATCTTGTCCGCGTCGACGGCGGAGTGCTCGGTGGGCGCCTTGGCCTTCAGGTCCGGGAATCCGGGGGAGACCACGACGTCGACCGGGAGCACCAGCTCGACGCCCAGCTTCTCGGCGCGCTCCATGTACTCGGTGACGGCCGGGATCTGGTCCTCCTGCAGCAGGGAGGTGCCGACCTCGTAGCCCTTGGCCTTGAGGAAGGTGAAGGCCATGCCGCCGCCGATCAGGATGCGGTCGGCCTTGCCGAGCAGCTGGTCGATGACGGCGAGCTTGTCGGAGACCTTGGAGCCGCCGAGCGCGACGACGTAGGGCCGCTTGACGTCCTCGGTGAGCTTCTTCAGGACGCCGACCTCGGTGGCGATGAGGTAGCCGGCGTAGTGCGGCAGCCGGGCCGGGAGGTCGTACACGGAGGCGTGCTTACGGTGCACCGCGCCGAAGCCGTCGCCCACGTAGACGTCGGCCAGGGCGGCGAGCCGGTCGGCGAACTCGCCGCGCTCGGCGTCGTCCTTGGACGTCTCGCCCGCGTTGAAGCGGAGGTTCTCGATGACCGCCACCTGGCCGGGCTCCAGGCCGTCCACCGCTTCGTGGGCGGCGGGGCCGACCGTGTCCTGCGCGAACGCCACGGGCGCGCCGAGCAGTTCACCGAGTCGCTCGGCGGGCTGGAGGAGGGAGAACGCCGGGTCCGGGGCACCCTTGGGGCGGCCCAGGTGCGAGGCGACGATGACCTTGGCGCCCGCGTCGGCCAGCGCCTTGACGGTGGGCAGGACGGCGCGGATGCGGCCGTCGTCGGTGATGAGGCCGTTCGCCAGCGGCACGTTGAGGTCGGCGCGGACGAATACCCGCTTGCCGGCCACTCCTTCGGCGAGAAGCTCGTCGATCGTCTTCATGAAAGGGACTCCTGGGGAAGGCTCTTCAGATCCGCGAGAGGTGACCGATCCGGGCGATCGGTCACTACGTGGCGCAGGGCCCGGACAGCGCGGCGTCGCGCTTCCCGAGCCCTGGCTCACATCGAGGTGCCTGCTCTGGAGACTAGAGCTGGCCGCCGACGAAGACCGTGAGGTCGACGAGGCGGTTGGAGTAGCCCCACTCGTTGTCGTACCAGCCGAGGATCTTCACCGTGTTGCCCTCCTGGACCATGGTCAGGGAGGAGTCGAAGGTGCAGGAGGCCGGGTCGCTGACGATGTCCGAGGAGACGATCGGGTCCTCGGTGTACGCCAGGAAGCCCTTGAGGTCGCCGTCCTCGGAGGCCTTCTTGAACGCGGCGTTGACCTCGTCCTTGGTGACCTCGCGCTGGAGCGTCACGACCAGGTCGGTGGCCGAGCCGGTCGGGACCGGGACGCGCATGGCGATGCCGTCCAGCTTGCCCTTGAGCTGCGGGAGGACCAGGGCGGTGGCCTTCGCGGCACCGGTCGTGGTCGGGATGATGTTCTCGGCGGCGGCGCGGGCGCGACGCAGGTCCGAGTGCGGGAAGTCCAGGATGCGCTGGTCGTTCGTGTACGCGTGAACCGTCGTCATCAGCCCCTTGACGATGCCGAAGTTCTCGTCGAGAACCTTGGCCATCGGCGCCACACAGTTGGTGGTGCAGGAGGCGTTGGAGATGATGTTGTGGTTCGCCGGGTCGTACTGGTCCTGGTTGACACCCATCACGATGGTGATGTCCTCGTCCTTGGCCGGAGCCGAGATGAGGACCTTCTTGGCGCCGCCGGCGATGTGCTTCTCGGCGTCGGCCTTCTTCGTGAAGATGCCGGTCGACTCGATGACGATGTCGACGCCCAGCTCGCCCCACGGGATGTCCGCGGGGTTGCGCTCGGACAGGACCTTGATCGTGTGACCGTCGACGGTGATCGTGTCGGCGGTGTGCGACACCTCGGCCTTGAGACGGCCCAGGATGGTGTCGTACTTGAGCAGGTGGGCGGTGGTCGCGGTGTCACCCAGGTCGTTGACAGCCACGATCTCGATGTCAGCACCCTGCTCCAGCAGCGCGCGGAAGTAGTTACGACCGATGCGGCCAAAGCCGTTGATGCCTACGCGGATCGTCACGAACCGATCTCCTCGTTAGGTACGCCGACTCAGTGTCGGCGAGTTGTATGGGATGTCCCCGACCGCCTCCGACCCTACCTCTCTGAAGGCCCCGGAGTGACATCGAGTAGGGCCATACACGGCAGGGTGATCCGTACCCGTCAGTAGGGTACGGATCACCCGTGTCGATCATGCGATTGTCACGGACTGTCAGCTCTCCAGCGCCGAGAGCGCCTTGCCGATGAGGGCCGCGCGGTCGGCCGCGGCGACGATGTGCTCCAGGCCGAAGCCCAGCAGCACCGTGTCGTCCGTGGTGACCGCTCCGTACGTCCTGAAGAGTTCACCTGTACGCGCCCAGTCCCGCAGGACGGCCGGGCTGCCCGCGGGCGGACCCGCGACGCTCCAGGGACCGAGGGACGCCTCGAAGCCCTCCGTGTCCACGGCGTTGCCGCCGATCACGAGGGAGGTGTTGTCGACGAGGAGACCGTGGCCGCCCGAGCCCGGGTCGGTGATGTAGCTGACCGACACCTCGATGGACCTGCCCGCGTACGCGCTCAGGTCGAAGGCGACCGGCTGCCAGCCGCTGGACGCGCCGGTGAGGCTGTTCCACTGCCCGCTGGATCCCGTGGCGGTGCAGCCCGCCGCGCTCACGGTCAGGTAGCGCTTGATCCAGGGGTGTACCCGGGCGAAGAAGCCGGCCTCGCACTCGGTCGGGACGGCGGCCGAGGTGGCACCGCCCGCCTCGGGGAGCGTGGTCCAGTCGTCGGCCCCGGTCGTGTGGACCTCGACGACCGCGTGGTCGTAGCCGGGCTCGGTGTCCCAGAGCATCCGGGAGCTCAGCGTCGGCTTGTCGGCGGCGGCGACCCCGGTGAGGTCGATGGTGCGGGTCAGACGCTTGTAGGCGTTGTCGGTGTGCACCGCGGCGGCCATGTAGGAGCCCTCGTACGGCCCGTACGGGTTGACCGTCCCGCCGAAGAGGCCCGCTCCCGCGGCGGAGGCGAACTGCGGGTACTGCGCCGCGGAGAGCGAGTCCGAGGTGACGCCGTAGGTGCCCGCCGCGTTCAGCGGGTTGCCGGGCGCGTCGCCGAGCGTTCCGGTGGTGCCGTCGAGCTCGCCGGAGCCGGTGAAGCCCTTGGCGCCGGGTGTGGACGTGCGCGAGTAGGCGCCCAGGTAGTACTGGCCGAAGTCGTTCGAGAGGGTGCCGCCGCCGAGGTCGACGCTGCCGCCGGCGAGCTCGCCCGCCTCGACCAGCTTGCCGCCCTCGTTGAGGTGGGCGCGGAGCTGGAGCTGGGTGGCGTTGCCGGGCCGCAGGGCGCCGGTGTAGTGGACGACGGTCCCGAAGTGGCCGAGGACGCCGAGCGCGTCCGGGGCGCCCTGGGTGGCGACGTCCCAGACCAGGGCCTTCTTTCCGGCGGCCTTCAGCGCGTCGACGTAGGTCCCCGCCTGGGTGGCGGCCGCGCCCTCCTCGGCGACCACGAGCACGTCGGCCCGCGGCCGCTCGGCCACGGTGTAGGTGAAGCGGGTGCTGGAGGTGGGCTTCCCGCTCCGGGTCTCGCCGGTGAACCAGACCTCGACCTTGTCGCCGGGTGCGCCGTCCTCGATCCTGGCGCGGTACTCGTCGAAGTAGAGGTTGTCCCTGCCGCCGTAGGTCTCGCCGCCCCGCCAGGGCCTGAGCCTCGCCTCGTGCGTACGGCCGCCGTCGACGCGGTACTTGAGCTCCTTGTCGCGTACGGACTTGCGGACGACGACGGAGACTTCCTGGTCGGCGCCGCGGGAGTACGACGTCGTGAAGGCGGCCGGGGTGAAGTCGGGCGCGTCGAGGCCCACCGAGGAGGACGGCCGGTCGGGGTGGGCCGCGGTCTCGGCGACGGAGAGCGCGAACGGGACGTTCTTCTCGAACTCCTGCTCGATCAGCTTCTCGTCGTCCGGGAAGGTGAAGACCGAGGCGCAGTCGGCCGCGTTCCAGGCGTCGTCCGGGTAGAGGTCGGAGACGGTCTGGCAGGTCGACATCTCGGGGGTGAACATCGCCGTGCCGTTGACGTTGCCCGCGTGGCCGTCGGCCTCGCCGTTGGTGGTGTAGAGCTCCGAGGAGACCTGCGGGTGGTAGCCCGGGATCGCGGAGTTCTCGGGGGTTCCGGCGAGCGACCTGTAGAGCACGTCGTCCGGCGTCGGCGTCGCCACCTGCCAGCCCACTCCGTAGAGCAGCAGTTCGGCGGCGGAGTGGTAATTGATCCCGTACGTGAAGCCGACGCGCTTCTCGAAGGTGTCGAGCGCCTTGGTCTCGGGCTCGGACCCGGGACTCGCGCCGCGGTAGGTCTCGCTGGTGGGGTTGGGTGACGAACCCTCGTCGTCGTAGCCCCACTTGTAGGCGAAGTTGCGGTTGAGGTCGACGCCGTCACCGGTGGCGATGACGCCGTCGCCGTTCACGTCCCGCAGGTTCTTGCGCCACTGGCGGGTGTCGGCGTCCTTGAAGGTGTAGTCGTAGCCGTCGGGGTTGGCCGACAGGACGAACCACAGTTCGGTGGAGTCGACGATCTTCTTGACGCGCTTGTCCGTGGAGTAGTTGTCCAGGTAGTAGTGCATCAGCCGCCGCGTCATCTCGGGCGTGATCCACTCGCGCGCGTGCTGGTTGGACATGTAGAGCACCGACGGCCTGGAGCCGTCCTTGGTCTTCCGCGCGCCCTTGGTCAGTTTGACCGCGAGGATGTCCTGGCCGTTCAGGGTCTTGCCGATGGAGACGACCTTGGTCAGGCCGGGGTTGGCCTGACCCGTCCGGAGGATCTCCTCCTGGAGGTTGCCCTTCCCGCTGTACGGGCGGAACACCCCCTGGGCGGCGTCCGCGACCCGGTTCTCCGCCTTGGCGGAGAGCGTGTGCTCGGTGAGGTCGACGCCCTGCTTCTCCAGCTTCCCGGCCTGCTCGTCGGTGACGTAGACCTCGACCGTGCTCCTGCCGTTCTTCCAGGTCGTGTCACCGAGCTCGTGACTGTCCTGGCCGGCCGCGAGCAGCAGGGGTACCTGCTGCTTTGTGACCTCCGCGCGGAACACCTTCACGGCGTTCGCGTCGGGCTCGGGTGAACTGCCGTCCTGTGCCCGGGCGACCGGCGCCACGGCCGCACCGCCCAGCAGGAGCGCGCCGGTAGCGAGGATCGCGCTCGCTCTTCGTCTCATGAGTCCCCCTTGCACTGGTCCGCCACAGCAGCGAACGGATGCCAGGCTCATGACACTTCATGGTCAAGTCAAGGGCGCCTCGCGGGACGACGAAGCCGGTGCCGATCTCCCAAGTGGGCTTCGGCACCGGCACAGTGAGCTTCCGTCAGACGATCCGGCCGTTCTTTCACGCGGCCCCCGCGGGTGCGGGAACCGCGTGCACCGTTCACGCGGAGCCCGCGGGTGCGGGAATCGCGCGCTTCTTTCGCGCGGCCCCCGCGGGTCCGGGAACGGCGTGCTTCCTTCGCGCCACCCCCGCCGCTCCGGGGGCCCCGCGCGTCCGTCGCGCCCCCGGTCCCGGGAATCGCGCGGTTTCGCACCGCCCGCGCGTGTCGGGACTCGCTCATGTCTCTCACGCCGCCCGGCGGATCCCGGTCAGCCCGCGAGGTTGTCCGCCATCTCCTCGGACAGACTCGACTCCGTCCCGGGGATCCCGAGGTCCTGCGCCCGCTTGTCGGCCATCGCCAGCAGCCGGCGGATACGGCCCGCGACGGCGTCCTTGGTCAGCGGCGGGTCGGCGAGCGCGCCCAGCTCCTCCAGGGAGGCCTGCTTGTGCTCCATGCGCAGCCGTCCGGCGGCGGCCAGGTGCTCCGGCACCTCGTCCGCGAGGATCTCCAGGGCACGCTGGACGCGGGCACCGGCGGCGACGGCGGCACGCGCCGAGCGGCGCAGGTTGGCGTCGTCGAAGTTGGCGAGCCGGTTCGCCGTGGCGCGGACCTCACGGCGCATCCGCCGCTCCTCCCAGGCCAGCACCGACTCGTGCGCGCCGAGGCGGGTCAGCAGCGCGCCGATCGCGTCGCCGTCGCGGACGACCACCCGGTCCACACCGCGCACCTCGCGGGCCTTCGCCGCGATCGACAGCCTGCGGGCGGCGCCGACCAGCGCGAGCGCGGCCTCCGGCCCCGGGCAGGTCACCTCGAGGGACGAGGAACGGCCGGGCTCGGTGAGCGAGCCGTGGGCCAGGAAGGCCCCGCGCCAGGCCGCCTCGGCATCGCAGGTGGCCCCCGAGACCACCTGCGGCGGCAGTCCGCGGATCGGGCGTCCGCGCCCGTCCACGAGCCCTGTCTGACGGGCCAGCTGGTCACCGCCCGCGACGACACGCACCACGTAGCGCGAACCGCGGCGCAGTCCGCCGGGCGCCATCACGATCAGTTCGGAACTGTGGCCGAAGATCTCCAGGATGTCCCGCTTCAGCCGGCGCGCCGCCATCGCGGTGTCCAGCTCCGCCTCGATCACGATCCGGCCGCTCACCAGGTGAAGGCCGCCGGCGAACCGCAGGACGGCGGAGACCTCCGCCTTCCTGCAGCAGGTCCGGGTGACGGGAAGCCGGGAGATCTCATCCTTCACCGCTGCCGTCATCGCCATGGGCCGATCCTTCCATGCATCCGAAAAATACGGTCGTACGCGGCGGCCAACAGCTCCGGATCGTGCCGCGGAGATCCGTCTGTCCTGGCCACCGGCGCCAGCTCGACCGCGGCACCGAACCGCTGGGCGGCGTCGGCGAGAGATTCGCGGTCGGGCACGGCGGCCTCGTCGGCCAGCACCACGTCCAGGGCGAGTTTAGGGGCGTGTCGCCCCAAAACCTCCAAATGACGCTGCGGGGAGAAGCCTTCGGTTTCTCCGGGCTGCGGTGCGAGGTTCAGGGAGAGTACCCGGCGCGCCCGGGTCTGGCTCAGCGCGTCCAGGAGCTCGGGCACCAGAAGATGCGGAATGACCGACGAGAACCAGGAGCCGGGGCCGAGCACCACCCAGTCCGCGTCGAGGACCGCGGCCACGGCCTCGGGCACGGCCGGCGGATCGTGCGGTACGACGTGCACGGACTGGACCTCGCCGGGGGTGAGCGCCACGTTCGCCTGGCCCCGGATGGTGCCGATCTCGTCGGGCCGGTCGGGGTCGTGTGCCTTGACCAGCGCCTGGAGCTCCAGGGGCACGGCGGACATGGGCAGCACCCGGCCGTGCGCGCCGAGCAGCTTGCCGACCAGGTCGAGTGCCTGGACATGGTCGCCGAGCTGCTCCCACAGCGCGACGATCAGCAGATTGCCGACCGCGTGTTCGTGCAGTTCGCCCTTGGACTGGAAGCGGTGCTGGATGACGCGGGCCCAGGTCTGGCCCCAGTCGTCGTCGCCGCAGAGCGCCGCCAGCGCCTTGCGCAGGTCGCCGGGCGGCAGGACGCCCAGCTCGTCGCGCAGCCGCCCGCTGGAGCCGCCGTCGTCGGCCACGGTGACGACGGCGGTGAGGTCGCCGGTGATCCGGCGCAGCGCGGCGAGCGAGGCGGACAGCCCCATGCCGCCGCCGAGGGCGACGACCTTGGGCTGCGTACCGCGGCGGCGCGGCTTGGCACCGCGCGCCGCGGCCGGCCGGCCGGCTCGGTTCCCGGGAGTCTCCCGGCGCAGCCGGCTCAGCCGCAGGGAAGTACGTCCGGTCACTCGCGCCCCATGTCCCGGTGCACGAGCACGGTCTCCACGCCCTGGGAGGCGAGGCGGGCGGCGAGCTTCTCCGCGGTCGCCACCGAGCGGTGCTTGCCGCCGGTGCAGCCGACCGCGATGGTCACATAGCGCTTGCCCTCGCGCCGGTAACCGGCGGCGATGAGCTGGAGCAGCTCGGAGTAGCGGTCGAGGAACTCCTTGGCGCCGGGCTGGTTGAAGACGTACGCCGAGACCTCTTCGTTCAGGCCGGTGAAGGGGCGCAGCTCGGGGACCCAGTGCGGGTTGGGCAGGAAGCGCATGTCCACGACCAGGTCGGCGTCGACCGGCAGGCCGTACTTGAAGCCGAAGGACATGACGGTGGCCCGCAGCTCGGGCTCCTCGTCGCCCGCGAACTGGGCGTCCATCTTGGCGCGCAGCTCGTGCACGTTCAGGCTGGAGGTGTCGATGACCAGGTCGGCGTCACCGCGCAGCTCACGCAGCAGCTCGCGCTCGGCGTCGATCCCGTCCACGATCCGGCCGTCGCCCTGGAGGGGGTGCGGCCGGCGCACCGACTCGAAGCGGCGCACCAGGGCCTCGTCGGAGGACTCCAGGAAGACGATCCGCCGGGTGACGTTGCGGGACTCCAGGTCGGCGAGGGACTCGCGGAGGTTGTCGAAGAACCGCCGGCCGCGTACGTCGACGACGACGGCGATCCGTGCCACGTTGCCCTGGGAGCGGGCGCCGAGCTCCACCATGGTGGGGATCAGGGCGGGCGGCAGGTTGTCGACGACGAACCAGCCGAGGTCCTCCAGACACTTGGCGGCCGTGGACCGGCCTGCTCCGGACATGCCGGAGATGATCACCAGCTCGGGAATGACGGCGTCCGAGACTCCCGCCCCGGCTGTCTCGATGCCCGTACCCACCTGTGCTCCGTCTTCCTGGGGCGCTTCACGCTCCGCGTGATCCTCGCCTGTCTCGCCGTGTGCTTCCCGGCCCTGCGCCGGACGTTCCTCTTCACGCGCGTCGTTCTCGGTCATGTCTCCTGCCCCCGTCGCTCGTCCGAGGCGCCCGCGGTCACGGGCTCCTCCGCGGGGCCCGCCGTCGTCTCGGGCGCCGCGTCTTCGTCGTCTTCCATGATCTCTCCGGTGGCCGTGTTCACGGCCGGTGCCGCGGGAGCGGCCTGGGCGAGGGCCACGGCGATGGTCTCCGCCGTCTTGCGCCCCACGCCGGGGACCTCGCAGATCTGGTCGATCGTCGCGGACCGGAGCCTCTTCACGGAGCCGAAGTGCTTGATCAGTGCCTGCTTGCGGGACTCGCCCAGGCCCGGCACGTCGTCCAGAGGGCCCGACCTGAAGCGTTTGGCCCGCTTGGCGCGCTGGTAGGTGATCGCGAAGCGGTGGGCCTCGTCCCGGACCCGCTGGAGCAGATACAGTCCCTCGCTGCTGCGCGGCAGGACCACGGGGTCGTCCTCGCCGGGCAGCCACACCTCCTCCAGGCGCTTGGCGAGCCCGCAGACGGCGATGTCGTCGATGCCGAGTTCGTCGAGGGCCCGCTGGGCGGCGGCGACCTGCGGCCGGCCACCGTCGACGACGACGAGCTGCGGGGGGTAGGCGAAGCGCTTGGGCCGGCCGTCGTCCTCCGGGAAGGTGCTCCCGGAGAGGGGATTCTCACCGGCCGGCGGCTCCGGGGCTCCCGCTGCGGCGTCCTCGCCGTCCGTCCACTCCCCCGTCTTCTCCTTCTCGACGAGGTAGCGCCTGAAGCGGCGGGTGATCACCTCGTGCATGGAGCGGACGTCGTCCTGGCCGGCGAAGCCCTTGATCTGGAAGCGCCGGTACTCGCTCTTGCGCTGGAGCCCGTCCTCGAAGACGACCATCGAGGCCACCACGTCGTCGCCCTGGAGGTGCGAGATGTCGTAGCACTCGATCCGCAGCGGCGCGCTGTCCAGGCCGAGCGCCTCGGAGATCTCCTCCAGGGCACGCGAGCGCGTGGTCAGGTCGGAGGCACGCCGGGTCTTGTGCAGGGCGAGCGCCTGGAGCGCGTTGCGCTGCACGGTCTCCATGAGCGCCTTCTTGTCACCGCGCTGCGGTATGCGGAGCGACACGTTCGATCCGCGGCGGGCGGTGAGCCATTCCTGAACGGGTTCCACCGGTTCGGGCAGCGCCGGGACGAGCACCTCCTTGGGGACGGAGTCGCCCGTCTCCTCGCCGTAGAGCTGCTGGAGCGCGTGCTCGACGAGGTCACCCGTGGTGACGGCCTCCACCTTGTCCGTGACCCAGCCGCGCTGTCCGCGCACGCGTCCGCCGCGTACGTGGAAGATCTGGACCGCGGCTTCCAGCTCGTCCTCGGCGACGGCCATGAGGTCGGCGTCGGTCGCGTCCGCGAGGACGACCGCGCTCTTCTCCATGGCCTTCTTCAGGGCGTCGATGTCGTCGCGCAGCCGGGCCGCCCGCTCGTACTCCATCTCCTCGGCGGCCTGCATCATCTGCTGTTCCTGCCGGCGGATGTACGTCCCCGTACGGCCCGCCATGAAGTCGCAGAACTCCTCGGCCAGCCCGCGGTGCTCCTCGGGCGAGACCCGGTCGACGCAGGGGGCGGAGCACTTGCCGATGTAACCGAGGAGACAGGGCCGGCCGGTGCGGGAGGCGTTCTTGAAGACACCGGCGGAGCAGGTGCGGACCGGGAAGACGCGCAGCAGCAGGTCGACGGTGTCGCGGATGGCCCACGCGTGCCCGTAGGGACCGAAGTAGCGCACGCCCTTCTTCTTGTGGCCGCGCATCACCTGCACGCGCGGGAACTCCTCGTTCATCGTCACGGCGAGGTAGGGGTAGCTCTTGTCGTCGCGGTACTTGACGTTGAACCGGGGGTCGTACTCCTTGATCCAGGAGTACTCCAGCTGGAGGGCCTCGACCTCCGTGGACACGACCGTCCACTCCACCGACGCGGCCGTGGTGACCATCGTGCGGGTGCGCGGGTGGAGATTCGCCAGGTCCTGGAAGTAGCTCGCCAGGCGCTGACGCAGGCTCTTCGCCTTTCCGACGTAGATCACCCGGCGGTGCTCGTCGCGGAATTTGTACACCCCGGGAGAGTCCGGGATCTGTCCCGGCTTGGGGCGGTAGCTGGAGGGGTCGGCCATGTCACACACCCTACTGGCGCGGGCCGACAGCGCGGCCGGCTCCCTGTACGCCTGTGGAAAACCTGGCGGAGCCGGCCGCGGCGCCGGCGCGGGCCCCGCGGGACGCTCAGGACGAGCGTGGCGAGGGCTCCCGCGACGATCGCCCCCGTGCTCTCCGCGCGGCACCCGGGATGCGCCGTTTCCGGCCACCGGGGTCGCGTCGCGCCGGGCTCCCGGTGAGGGCCGGAAAGGGACGGAGCGCGTCCGGGGGGCTGCGGTGAGCCATGTTGAGCATCAGGTGTTGTCGGGACTTGGTCAACACGCTTCAATGCGGGGGAACTCGGGGCGTGAACGGCGAAACCCACGCGTGTACAGCCCCCGCGCGCCCGCCGGGCGGCGCCGATGAACCGCTCCCACGGTCTGACCAGCCGTGGTGAACATCCACAGAAAGGCCCCTGCATGCGGACCCGCACACAGCACGCGGACGTCGCCACGACGGAACTGGAAACGGCCCTGCGGGGCGGCCCCTTCCACGTCGCACTGCGCGCGGCGATCACCGCCCGCGGGCTGCCGCTGCAGCGCGTGCAGCACCATCTGTCGCGATACGGCGTCAGAGTCGGGGTGACGAGCCTGAGCTACTGGCAGCAGGGCGCCCGCCGTCCCCAGCGCCCCGAGTCGCTGCGGGCGGTCCGCGCCCTGGAGGAGATACTCCAGCTTCCCGACGAGTCCCTGATCAGGCTGCTGGCCGAGGCCGAGGAGCGCTCGGAGCCGGAACGTCCCACGGGGCGTTCCTACCGTTCCCTCGTGGAGGCCTCCGGTGTCCTGGAACGGCTGCTGACCGAACTGGAGTCCCCGCTCGACGGCGGTCTGCACACGCTCGGCCATCACGAGCGGGTGCGCATAGGCGCCCGTCGCGAACTGCTGGGCCGCGAGTCGCACCACATAGTGCGCGCCCACAAGGACGGCGTGGACCGCTATGTGGCCATCCATCACGGCGACCCCGGATGCGCACCGGAGCGGACGACGGTCCGGGCCCTGGAGAACTGCCGCACGGGCCGGGTGCGCTGGCACCGCGACACCGGCGTGCTCGTCGCCGAACTGCTCTTCGACACCCGACTGCGGGCGGGCGAGACGTTCCTCTTCCGCTACGCCTTCGAGGACGGCACGGCCGGGACGTCCAGCGAGTACGTCCGGGGCTTCGGTTTCGCGGGCGGACAGTACGCGCTCCAGGTGCACTTCACCGAGAACGCGCTGCCGGTGCGCTGTCACCGCTTCACCCAGCACTCGGCCGCCGCGCCCCGCAGCGGCCGGCAGGAACTGCCGCTGAGCGGTCACCACCGCTCGGTGCACCTGGTCGAGCCGCGCGTGCGGTCCGGGATCGTCGGGATCGGCTGGGACTGGGAGTGACCGCCCGCCCGGGTGCGGACCGGCCGGGCCGGTGACCGCACCCGGGATCAGGCGCCCGGCCCCGCGACGATGTTCCCGTTCTCCTCCTCGACGGACAGCTCGTGGAGCGGCACGGTGGCCGGTGCCCGCAGCACCTTGCCGGTCCCGGCGTCGAACTCGCTGCCGTGACACGGGCACACGAGGGTCGTGCCCTGCAGCTTGTTGATGGCGCACCCCGCGTGGGTGCAGATCGAACTGAACGCCTTGAGCGAACCGTCCTCGGCCCGGCTGACCACGACGTTGTGGTCCTCGTAGAGCTGAGCACCCCCCTTGGAGACCTCGCCCCCCGAGCCGAGGACGACGGGAGCGGTCGGCGTGGCGGGGGTCCCGCCTCCACCGCCGCCGCCGGAGCACGCGGCGAGGCCGAGCCCGGCGACCGGGGTGAGCGCCGCTCCCCGCAGGACGGTACGACGGCTCGCGGACGGACGGCCGGACATGGCATCTCCACTGGTCAGGGCGTCGGCGGACACTCCGCCGACGGCGACGGGGCTGAACACGGCAAGGAGACCGCGTACCGACCGTACCGGCACAGATCGTCCCGCTCGTCGCGGGGTGGGTCCGTGCGGCTCCGGACGTAAACGCTTGCGCAAACGTATGCGTAAGCGTTTACGCGAGTGAGCCGGATGAGATACGTTCACCCGCGAGCGACCGGGTCCGTCCGGGGAGCGGCGTCAAGGTTCGGTTCGCGGACCGGCGTCCAGGTTCCGTCCGCCGGCCGGCACCGGGTCTCCTCCACGGTCGGCGACCGGGACCCGGGAAGGAGCGGCATGGCGACGATGGCCGATGTGGCCCGGCGGGCGGGCGTGTCCATCGCGACCGTCTCGCACGTCCTCAACCGCACGCGCCCGGTGCTGCCCGTGACACGCCAGGCCGTTCTCGACGCGATCGACGAGCTGGGCTACACGCCCAACACCCTCGCCCGTTCGCTCGTCACCTCCCGTACGCGGTCCATCGGCCTCGCGGTGTCGGCGATCAGCAACCCCTACTTCACGGAGATCCTCCAGGGCGTCGAGGCCGGGGCCCTGGAGCACGGCTACGGCCTGCTGATCGCCGATCCGCACGACGACCCCGGGCACGAGCGCAAAGCCGTCCGGCTGCTGCACGAACGTCGCGTGGACGGAATGATCATCGCGCCGTCTGCGGCTCCCGACGCGCTCCTGCGCTACCTCGGGCAACACGACGTACCCACCGTCTTCCTGGACCGGCTCGTGGACGCCGCCGCCGGAAGCGGCTTCCACTACGACCAGGTCTGCTCCGAGAACACCGCGCCCATGGCGAGCCTGGTGACCCACCTGGCCGAGCGAGGGCACCGGCGTATCGGGCTGGTCGCGGGCCTGCCCGGACTCAGCACCACGGCGGAACGGATCACCGGCTACCGGCACGGCCTCGCGCGGGCCGGGCTCCCCTACGACGAACGGCTCGTGGCGCACGGCGACTCCCGGACGGAGGCGGCCGAGGAGGCCACCCACCGGCTGTTGTCGCTCGGGGCGCCGCCGGGCGCGCTCGTCACCGCCGACAACGCCATGACGGTCGGTGCGCTCCGGGCCCTGCGCGACCGGGGTCTGTCCGTGCCCGGGGACCTGGCGCTGTGCTGCTTCGACGACTTCTCCTGGGCGGATCTGTTCACACCACGGCTCACCGTGATCGCCCAGCCGAGCAAGGAGATCGGAGCCACGGCCGTCCGGCTGCTCCTGGAACGGCTGGCGTCCCCGCACCTGGAGCGCCGCACCGTCCGGCTTCCCTCCGCCTTCGTCCACCGCACCTCGTGCGGCTGCCCCGAAGGCGTCTCACACACCGGGAGTCCCGGGACCGGGATACCGAGGAAAGGACCCGAGTCGTGATCGTCGTCGCCGGTGAGGCTCTGATCGATCTGGTGCCGCAGGACTCCGGCGCCCTGGCGGAACTGCTGCCTCGCCTGGGCGGCGGCCCTTACAACACGGCGGTGGCGCTCGGCCGTCTCGGCTCGGCCACCGCCTTCTGCTCCCGCGTCTCCCGCGACGCGTTCGGCGAGGCCCTCCTCGACGGACTCGTGGACGCCGGCGTCGACGTGTCGTCCGTACAGCGTGGGGGTGAACCGACGACGCTGGCCGTCGCCACGATCGGGGCGGACGGCTCGGCCGCCTACTCCTTCTACGTCGAGGGCACGGCGGACCGTCTCTTCACCGCCCCGGGCCGACTCCCCGTCGGGGCAAGGGCGGTGTCCTTCGGGACCTGTTCACTCGTCCTGGAACCGGGCGCGAGCGCGTACGAGGAGCTGATGCGGACCGCCGCAGCGCAGGGCGTCTTCACGGCCCTCGACCCGAACATCCGCGCCGGTCTGATCCCCGACCCGGACGCCTACCGGGCCCGGTTCAAGAGCTGGCTGCCGTCGGTGTCGCTGCTCAAGCTGTCCGAGGAGGACGCCCGGTGGCTCGGCGGCACCCCGCGCGAGTGGCTGGCCGCCGGTCTCTCGGCGGTGGTGATCACCCAGGGCGGTGACGGTCTGACCGCGTTCACCCGGGACGGCGCGGTGCATTCCGTGCCCGGCGAACCGGTGGACGTGGTGGACACCATCGGCGCCGGTGACACCGTGAACGCGGCACTGCTGCACGGCCTTTCCGTCCGGGACGCCCTGTCCCCGACCGCGCTGGCGGAGCTGGGCCCCCGGGGCTGGACCGGGCTTCTGCGCTTCGCGGCCCGCGCGGCGGCCGTCACCTGCTCCCGCGCCGGAGCCGAACCGCCGTACGCCCGCGAACTCGGCGACCTGTAGGGACACCGGACCGCCGTCCCCTCGGTCCTCGACCGCGTGCGGTCGTGTTCTCGACGGACGGGGGCCCCCCGGGGGGTGGCGGGGGGGGGCGGCCGGGGCGGCCAGGGCGGGGGGGGGGGGGGGGGGGGGGGGGGGGGGGGGGGGGGGTGGGGGGGCGGGGGGGGGGGGGGGGGGGGGTGGCCGGCGACGGCCCCGCGGGGTCGGTGCTCGGCGGGCCCGTCGTCTCGTCCGCGTCCGGGCGCCGGGGGCCCGACATCCGGGGTTCCCGGTC
>NZ_JBIAQM010000069.1:0-19520 GCF_042888945.1 Streptomyces sp. NPDC002698 | reverse complement strand
CCCCCCCCCCCCCCCCCCCCCCCCCCCACCCCCCCCCCCCCCCCCCCCCCCCCCCCCCCCCCCCCCCCCCCCCCCCCCCCCCCCCCCCCCCCCCCCCCCCCCCCCCCCCCCCCCCGCCCCCCACCCCCCCACGACGACCGTTTCGCCAAGGACTTTGAGGAGAGGGCATGTCCCCGCGTACGAACGACAACGCGACGCCGGACGCCGAAAGGGCCACGCCCGCCGAGGTCACCCCGGAAGCCGCCATCACCGAGGTCGCCGCCGAAGCCGGCCCCGCCGAGGCCATCCCCGAGACCGCTCCCGCCGAGGCCGCTCCCGCCTCCGACGAGGCCGCCTCCGACGGCCCGTCCGGTGAGGACGGTGCGGACGGGACCGGCGGGCGGGCGGCCGCCGCGCGTCGGCTGTCGCAGTCGCAGCGTCGCTGGCGGGCCGCTCAACTCGGTTTCTGCGCGGCCGCGTTGGCCGTCGCCATGACGGCGGGCGCAGTGGTGCTCGGCGCCCTGAGGGACAACGGAACGGCTCCCGCCGTCGCCGCCGTGTCCAACGGCGTGTCGCCCCAGCTGCTCGCGAGCGGCGACCTCGACGCGAGCGTCCTCTCCCTCCAGGCCCATCTCCGCTCCCAGCCCAAGGACTTCGGCGGCTGGGCCACGCTCGGCCTCGCCTATGTCGAACAGGCCCGCACCAAGGGCGACCCCTCGCGCTATCCGCAGGCGCAGGAAGCGTTCAACCGGTCCCTCAGGCTGCGCCCCGACTACGATCCGGCGCTCGCCGGACGGGCCGCCCTCGCGGCCGCCCGGCACGACTTCGCCGGCGCCCTGAAGTACGCGGACCTCACGCTGCGGCAGAACCCCTACAGCGAACGCGCCCTGTCCTCCCGCATCGACGCTCTCGTCGAACTCGGCCGCTACGACGAGGCGTCGAAGGCGGCCGACCTGGCGAACTCGCGGCGCCCGGGCGTCCCGGTCTTCACCCGGTTCGCCTACGTCCACGAACTGCGCGGCGACGTGAAGACCGCCCGCCGGGTCCTGGAGCAGGCGCTCACGACGGCGACCAGCCGCGGCGACATCTCGTACGTGACGTCCGCGCTCGGCCAACTCGCCTGGAGCCAGGGCGACTACAAATCCGCCCTCACCTACTACGCTCGGGCGCTCGCCGCCGACGACAGCTATCTCCCCGCCCTCGAAGGCCGGGCCCGCGCCCAGGCCGCGCTGGGCGACCGCGCGGCGGCGATCAAGGGGATGGAACAGGTCGTGCAGCGTTTTCCGCTGCCCCAGCCCCTCGTCGAGCTCGGCGAGTTGTACGAGGCCCGTGGCGCGGCGGGCGACGCGGAGAAGGCCCGCGACCAGTACACGCTGGTCAACGCCTGGATCTCCCTCGCCCACGCCTACGGCGTCAACGCCGACCTCGACACCGCGCTGGCGGCCGCCGACCACGGCGACCACAAGGCGGCGCTCGCGGCGGCCCGCGCCGAGTGGGACCGCCGGCACACCGTGCACACCGCGGACGCGCTCGGCTGGGCCCTGCATGTGTCGGGCCGCGACGCGGAGGCCCTGCCGTACGCGCGCCAGGCCACGGCGACCGGCTACCGCAACGCGTCCTTCCTCTACCACCTCGGTGTCATCGAGAAGGCCACCGGCCACACCGGCAAGGCCCGCACCGCGCTCAAGGCGGCCCTGGACCTGAACCCCGGCTTCTCGCCGCTGGGCGCCCGCGAGGCCCGTGAGGCACTGGAGGCCACGAAGTGAGGGCGCCCCGGTTCCTCGCCCTGTGCGGCACGGTCCTGACCGCGGCCTGCGCGCTCGTGCTGGTCCCCTCGGCGCAGGCGAGCGCGCATCCGCTCGGCAACTTCACCGTCAACCGCTACGACGGACTCGTCGCCGCCCCCGGGCAGTTGCGCGTCGATCACGTCGAGGACCTGGCCGAGATCCCCGCCACCCAGGCGAAGCCGGACATCAAGAGGCTCGGCATGGCCGGCTGGGCCCGGCAGCGGTGCGAGACCGCCGCGCGGGACAGCGAGGTCACGGTGAACGGGCGGGCGGCGACACTGACCGCGGGCGCGAGCGGGGCACACCTGCGGCCGGGGCAGGCGGGACTCGACACCCTGCGCGTGGAGTGCCGGCTGACGGCGCCGCTGTCCGGTAAGGGCACGCTCACCGTGGGCTTCCGGGGCGCGGGCGCCGGCCACGGCCCCGGCTGGCGCGAGATCACCGCCCGTGGCGACCGGATGACGCTCGCCTCCTCCGACGTACCGCGGAAGTCCGTCTCGGCGGAGCTGACCCGGTACCCCGAGGCGCTGCTCTCCTCGCCCGCCGACACCGCCACCGCGTCGCTGCGGATCCGCCCCGGCGGCCCCGCCCTCGTCGAGGAACGGCGCGACGCTCCGGCCGCCTCCGTGCTCCCGCGCGGCGCCGACCGCTGGACCCAGGCCCTGAACGACCTGGTGGCCCGGCATCACCTCACCTTCGGCTTCGCCTCCCTGGCCCTGCTCATCGCCGTGGGCCTGGGGGCGATGCACGCGCTCGCGCCCGGCCACGGCAAGACCCTGATGGCCGCGACGGCGGCGGCGCGCGGGGGCCGGGCCCGGTTCAAGGACGTGCTGCCCCTGGCCGCTTCGGTGACGGTCACCCACACCCTCGGCGTCGTCGCGCTCGGCCTGCTGGTCACCGCGGGCTCGGCGGCGGCCCCCTCCGTGATCGCCTGGCTGGGCGTGTCCAGCGGTGTCCTCGTCATGGGGGCGGGCGCCACACTCCTGCGGCGGGCCTGGCGCAACCGGCCCTCCGCACACGGACACGACCACGGGCACGGACACAGCCACGAGCACGGGCATGACCACGAGCACGAGCACGGGCAGCCGCACGACCACACCCACGCGTCCGCCCACGGGCACGATCACGCGCACGAGCACGGCCAGGACCGGGACCCGGCCCCTGGCCACACGCACGACCACGAATCCGGCCACACGCACGACCACGAGCACCCGCCCGTCCCTTCGCACACGCACGACCACGACCACGACCACGACCACATGGACGCTCCGCACCGGCATGCCGGTCACACCGCGCGCCCCCTGGTACTGGCCCATGCCACCGCGTCCGTCACGACCGGCACCCCCACCGCGACGACGACGGCGACGGCGCCCCTCCCCCACGGTCACGACCACTCCCACCCCCACCCGCACGACCACAGTCACGACCACGGCACCGGCCATGGTCACCGCCACGACCACGACCACCACCGCTCGGGAGCCACCCCCCGCTCCTCCACCCTCGAACACACCCACGGCAGCTTCACCCACACCCATGAGATCGCCCCCACCCTCCGTGGAACGATCCTGCTCGGCTTCGCCGGTGGGCTGGTGCCCAGTCCGTCGGCGGTCGTCGTCCTCGTGGGCGCCGCGGCGCTCGGACAGGCCTGGTTCGGCCTTCTTCTCGTGCTCGCGTACGGCGTCGGGCTCGCCCTGACGCTGACGGCGGCCGGTTTCGCCGTCGTCAAGCTCGGCAGCGGCGTGAACCGCGCCCTCGCAGGACGTCGACGGTGGGCCGAGGGACGCGTCGTGCTCCTGGTCCGCAGGGCCGCGCCCCTCGGATCGGCACTGATCGTCGTGGCCCTCGGGGCCGGATTGGTGCTCAAGGGGGCGGCATCCGTACTCGGCTGAGCTACTTTTGGGGAGAAAACGCACGGATGCGAATGGGGGACGCACGTGTCCGAAGATCCGGGCAGTGAGCGCGTGATCGCGGGGCGCTACCGACTGCTCTCGCCCTTGGGCGAAGGCGGTATGGGCACGGTGTGGCGCGCTCGCGACGAAGTGCTGCAACGCGAGGTCGCCGTGAAGGAGGTCCGCGCCCCGGCCGGGCTTCCCGAGTCCGACATCGAGCGGATGTACGCGCGTCTGGAGCGGGAGGCGTGGGCCGCGGCCCGTATCTCCCACCGCAATGTCGTGACGGTGTACGACGTGGCCATGGAGGACGGCCGGCCCTGGATCGTGATGGAGCTGATCCGCGGCATCGCCCTCTCCGACCTGCTGGACGCCGAGGGACCGCTGGACCCACAGCGCGCCGCCCACATCGGCGCCGAGGTGCTCGCCGCGCTGCGCGCGGCGCACGAGGCGGGGGTCCTGCACCGGGACGTCAAACCGGGCAACGTGCTGATGGCGAACGACGGACGGGTCGTCCTGACGGACTTCGGCATCGCGACCGTCGAGGGCAGCTCCGCCCTGACCATGACGGGCGAGGTCATCGGATCGCCGGAATTCCTCGCCCCGGAGCGGGCGTTGGGACGTACCCCCGGACCCGAGTCGGACCTGTGGTCGCTCGGCGTGCTGCTGTACGCGGCGGTCGAGGGCAACTCGCCCTTCCGGCAGCCCACTCCGCTGAGCACCCTGCGGGCCATCGTCGACGAACCGCTGCCGCCGCCCCGTCGCGCGGGCCCGCTCGCCCCCGTCATCGAGGGGCTGCTCGCCAAGGACCCGGCCGAGCGGACGAGCGCCGACTCGGCCGAGCGCGAACTGCGTGTGGTCGCGGCGGGCGGTACGGCGCCCACGCGTCCCATGGGCGCCGCGCCCCGCTCTTCCGAGGCGCCGACCATCGGGGTGTTCGGAGCGCCGACGCCGTCCTCCGCGACACCGCCCCAGGGGTTCGGTCCGCCTCCCGCGACCCTGCCCTCGGCCACTCCCGCACCGGAGCCCGACCGCAACCGCCGGGCGGCCGTCGCCATCGTCGCGGGCCTGGTCGCGCTGGCACTCGCCCTCGGCGGGCTGACGTACGCCCTGCTGAACCAGGACAACGGTGACGGCGGGAACACCGGGCGGGGGAACAGCAGCAGCGGGGGTACCGGCACCACCGACGGCGGGGCCTCGGCAAGCCGGAAGAGCGAGAGTGCCACCGCCGGTGCGACCGGCGGCGAGAGCCCCTCCAGCAGCGCTCCCACGGGCGGGAGTTCGACCACCGCGCCGCCCGCGCAGTCCGTCCACGTGACGCTCTCGGGGCATCACACCGACTACCGGGGCAGCTGTCCGCCGCCCGCCGCCCAGGCTCCCTCGTTCACGGCGACGTTCACGGTGGGCCGTGTCCCGGTGGACGTCGAGTACCGCTGGGTGACGAAGACGGGCGAGGTGACCGATCCGGGCTGGAAGACGCTGTCGTTCCCCGCGAACGGCGGCAGAACGCAGCAGAAGACGGTGGTGGCGACGACGTACGACACGAGCGGGGAGTTCGCCAACTCGATCAGCGTGGAGGTGCGCAGCCCGGTGCGCGTGACCTCGGACTCCGTTCCGTTCACCATCACGTGTGTGACGGAGACCCCGACGGACGGGGCCTCCGCGTCCGTGTCCGCATCCCCCTGACGGGGCAGGCGATGTCCCGGCGGGGCGGACGTTCGCCCTGCCGGGACGGGTGTTCCCTCGAAGGGTTTCCGGGGTGGGGGCCCGGAGGTCAGACGGCTCCGGAGAAGGCCGGCAGGTAGCCGCCGGAGTGGCCGTTCGCGGTCGGGTGGTACGACACGCCGATGTCGAGCCAGTTCAGGCTGTGCAGCCAGGCGCTGCCGGAGCAGATCTCGTGGCCGGTGAAGGTGCCCCTGACGTCGGCGAACGTGAAGCCGTGTGCGCCGGCACGAGTGGCGATCGCGCTGTCCAGGTAGTCGGCGGCGCCGTTGATGGCGGACCGTTCGTTCTCCGAAAGTCCGGTCAGGCAGCTGCCGTTGAGCTTGTAGAAGCGGGGGTAGCCGATGACGACCACATGCGCGGCCGGGGCTTTCGCGCTGATCGCCGAGTAGACCGAGTCGAGCTTGCCGGGGAGCGTGGAGTCGACGTACGCCTTCGCCGTGGCGATGCGTGCGAGGCAGCTGCTCTCGGACTGCAGGACGCAGGTCGTCATGACGTCCGAGAAGCCTGCGTCGTTACCGCCGATGGTGATCGAGACGAGGCCCGTGGAGGAGCCGAGCGGGCCGAGCTGGTTCGCCAGAACATCACCCGTACGAGCGCCCGAGCAGGCGGTGAAGTCGAACGACGAGGGTGAATGCGCGGCGTTCCAGAGGTAGGGGTACGCCTTCGTGCTGCGGTTGCAGGAGCCGCTCGAACTGATGTAGCTGCCCGCGCCGACGCCGGAGGAGTAGGAGTCACCGAGCGCCACATAGCCGGTGGCGGCCGCGGTTTGCGCCTGCGCCGCGGCCGCCCCGGTGAGGGCGAGGCCGACGGCCAGGAGGAGTGAGGTCATGTATGCCGAAAATCTGGGACGTCTCATGGAACCTCCCTTTAGCAGGATCTCTGCCACAACTTTGGTAGCAGCTACGCATGTTGACAGGAAGTGTCCATGCCAAGACTCTTAACGCATCAACCAGCCGATCCGCCCCCGTTCATCACATATTTCGCTACATGTCCATGACGGTCGGGTGACAGCCGGATGACCCGGGCCGGCGGCTCGTCAACTCCCCGAGTCCTCAACGGAAACGGCGGCCACCCCGTACAGCGCGGCCGTAACGCCCTTGGGACGACTGGGAGTTGTCTTCCCACCCGTGGCCCACGGCGCCGGGGGAACCGGCCGTCGGGACGGATCCCGCCGCACCGCGGTCTCGCGACAGGACGGCCCCGCGGCAGAGGGAGGGGATGCACCGGAAGGGCGGGACCGAGCGCGACACATACGACGCACCGCGGAAACCGGGTGCACGGGGCGCCCTTGTGACAGATCATGGCGACATGTCTGCGAACCCACACGACGCTCTGCCGATCAGGCTCAACGTCGACGACAGCGACTCGCCGTCGGACGTCGTCGACGCGCTGTTCCTCGGCCGCTTCGCGAC
Organism: Streptomyces sp. NPDC002698; assembly: GCF_042888945.1. Lineage (NCBI taxonomy): Bacteria > Bacillati > Actinomycetota > Actinomycetes > Kitasatosporales > Streptomycetaceae > Streptomyces > Streptomyces sp. NPDC002698. Next base: position 12,728 of record NZ_JBIAQM010000069.1, on the reverse strand, counting down.
GGGCGAGCAGCCGCACTCGCACGCGGCGAACATCGACCGCGTACGGTCCGGGGCCACTCTGCTCCCGCCGGGCGCCCGGGTGCTGCGCTCCGCGCGCGACGACGACCGCAGCGCCACCCTCGCCGAGGGCGACGGCTGGACCCTGCTGGTGTCCCGCTGGAACCGCGGTGCCGACGTCACGGTGACCGCGACCAGCGTCGAGCTCGCCGAGAAGGTGCTGAAGCAGGCCACGGACGGCGCGGCGGACGAACCCGAACCGCAGCCGGAGAACGTCACGATGGGCTTCTGGTACGTGTCGCCGCGCCGGGGACCGCACCGCACGACCCGGCAGATCTCCGCGGGCACCTGGGAGGAGATCCGCCCCAACTACACGGCGCCGGTGGCGGACGCCATGGACCACCTGATGAAGACGACCCCGGAGGACATCGCGGGCCGGCTGCTGCTGCTCCACGGGCCGCCCGGCACCGGCAAGACCTCCGCCCTGCGCACGCTGGCCCGTTCCTGGCGGGACTGGTGCCAGGTGGACTGCGTGCTGGACCCCGAACGCCTCTTCTCCGACGTCGGCTATCTGATGGACATCGCGATCGGCGAGGAGGACGGCACCGGCAAGGGCCGCTGGCGGCTCCTCCTGCTGGAGGACTGCGACGAACTGATCCGCGGCGAGGCGAAGCACACGGCGGGCCAGGCCCTGTCCCGGCTGCTCAACCTCACCGACGGACTGCTCGGCCAGGGCCGCAACGTCCTCGTGGGCGTCACGACCAACGAGGACCTGGAGCGCCTCCATCCCGCCGTCGTCCGCCCCGGCCGCTGCCTCGCCCGTATCGAGGTCGGACCGCTCACCCGCCGCGAGGCGGTGGGCTGGCTGGGCACCGAGGAAGGCGTCTCACGCGAGGGCGCGACCCTCGCGGAGCTGTACGCGCTGCGCCGCGGGACGACCCCGACATCCGTCCCGGACCAACGCGAGGGCGCGGACGCGGGGCTGTACCTGTAACCGGCTGGTCCCTACGTCGCGCTCGCGCGCCGCAGCCCTAGGAGACGTCCTCGAAGGCCGCCCGCAGTGCCTCTCGTACGGCGTCCAGGGCGGCGTCCTCCGTCAGGCCGAGCCGTCGCGCGCGCTCGGCGTAGGCCTGCGCGGCCGACGCCGCCTCGCGGGACGCGGCGTCCCCGGCGGCCGCCACGAACGTGCCGTTGCGGCCCCGCGTCTCGATCACCCCGTCCGACTCCAGGGCCCGGTAGGCCTTGGCGACGGTGTTGGCCGCGAGGCCGAGCGACTCGGCCAGCCCCCGTACCGTGGGCAGCTTGTAGCCGACCGGCAGCGCTCCGGACCGGGCCTGCTCGGAAATCTGGGCGCGCACCTGCTCGTACGGCGCGGCCCCCTCTGCGATGCGGATCTTCAGGGTCACGCGGTGATTGTCCCGTACCCGCACGAAAATGAGAGGCACCTGCACGCGGCGCCCGCGTAACGTGCGATCACATGACCGTGATCGTTCGCGAACTGCGGCACGGAGACCCGGTGGACGCCGCGGGCTTCGCGCGTATTCGCCGCCAGGCCCTCCCGTTCGTGCTCTTCACCCCCGAGTCCGTCGCCTACGACCTGGAGCGGGCCCATCCGGACTCCCACTACCGGCCGTTGGTGGCCGAGGAGGACGGGGAGCCGATCGGCACCGCGCAAGTAAGCCTCGTCCACGACAGCCCCGAGCCCGGCCAGGCAAACCTCAACATCTACGTGCACCCGGAACGGACGGGACGCGGCGCGGGTTCGCTGCTGGCCCGCACCGCCGAGGAACAACTGGCCGCCCTGGGCGCGACCCGGCTGCACTCCTGGGTACTGGACGCGCCCGAGAACCGCGCCTTCGCCGAGAAGCGGGGCTACCGCGCCGCCCGCTCGGCGCACTTCCTCCGCCTCGACCTGGCGAACGGCACCCTGCCCCCGCTCCAGTCCCCGCCGGACGGTGTGGAGTTGCGGACCGCGGCGGACTTCGCGGACGACCCCCGGCCGCTGTTCCGGCTGGACGCGGAGACCTCCCTCGACGAACCGAGCGACATCGAACAGGAGCTCACGGACTACGACGCCTGGCTGACGGAGACCTGGCACCATCCTCTCCTGAACCTTGAACTCACGTCCGTCGCGCTCGTCGACGGCCGCCCGGCGGCGTTCAGCGCGGCCCGCACCGACGGCGCCACCCGCTACGGCACCGTGATGACGGGCACCGGCCGCGCCTTCCGGGGCCGGGGCCTGGCCAAACTCGCCAAGAACCACTCCCTGCACCGGGCCCGCGCGGCCGGGTTCACGGACGCGTTCACGGGCAACGACGCCGGCAACGGCCCGATGCTGGCGATCAACACATGGTTCGGCTATGAAATCTGCGCGACGGAGGTGAGGTATGTCCGTGACCTCGGCTGACACGCCCGGCACGTTGGAGGTCGTGCTCGTCAAGGCGGGCCGTACGAAGATCAGTTACCCGGCCGAACTGCTCGCCGACGACGGCACCCGGGTGGTCGTGCGCGCCCCCTGGGCGGGAGACGGAGTCCGTGACTTCGGCTTCGTACGGTTCGAGAAGGGTGATGTCTTCACCGAGTACTACTGGCGGGACCGCTGGTACTCGGTGAAGGAGGTCCGGGACGCGACGGGTGAGCGCAAGGGCTGGTACTGCGACATCACCCGTCCGGCCACCCTCTCCGGAGGCCGGTTGATCGTCGAGGATCTCGACCTCGACCTGTGGCGCTCGGCCGACGGTACGGACGTACGGCGCCTGGACGAGGACGAGTTCGCGGAGAGTGGCCTGGCGACCACCGACCCGGCCGCCGCGGCCGCCGCCGAGAAGGCCCTGGCCGACCTCGAACACCTGGCCCGCGAGGGCGGCTTCGAGGCGTTGCTGGCCTAGCCTCGACGTAGTCGGCGAGACCGCCGGACGTGCCGTTCGGTGACCGGCCCCGCTCGATGACCGACCCTGCTCCATGACCAGCCCTGCGCGATCACCGGCGCCCGTCGGTGAAGAGCGCTGTTCAAAAGCGGGCCACCACCGCGTACCGCTCGTCCTCGACGTCGCGGCCCCACAGCCGCGCGTCGGCCGACAGCGGCTCCACCCGCAGGTCGGCGGGGTCGGACAGCAGCGGCCGGAGCAGGCCGGCCATCCGCTCGGCGGATATACCGACCGGGCTCACGGTCCCCCACACACCCTCGACCAGCACCAGCCGCCCTCCCGGGCGCAGCAGCCCGCGCCAGTGCCGCAGCACGCGCCCGGGATCGGGCAGCGTCCACAGCACATGGCGGCTGAGCAGGACGTCGAAGCGCTGCTCCCCGACGGGCGGCGCCACCGCGTCGCCGACGAGGAAGACCGCGTCACGCCCGGCCAGCTTGGCGCGGGCCCGGTCGATCATGCCCGGGGCGAGATCGACCCCGGTGACCCGGTGCCCCTGCTCGGACGCTATGAGCGACAGGCTGCCGGTGCCGCAGCCCACGTCGAGCAGGTCACCGGACGTCTCGGGCAGCCAGTCCCGCAGCCGGGCGACCCAGGCACCGCGGACCTCGGGATCGCGCAGCCCGTGGTCGGGTTCCTCGTCGAACGTGCCGGATTCCGCGTCCCAGTCGACGCCCGCCCGTGCATTCGTACCGCCGTCGCTCACCATGCGTTCCACGATGTCACCCACCACTGACAATCGGCCCGCGCCCATCACGGACGGCCGACAGGTGACCCGCGCCACAGACATTTCGCGACCGATGAGGAACTCTCCCCGAAACGGTCTACCTCCGTACAACCACGGAATCCGGTAGACACGAGGAGGCAGCCATGCGCCGTGTGACCGTGCAGAAGCCCCTGAGGAAGTCGGACTCCCGCCGTGTACGGGACGAGCCCGACGAGCGCCCCGCCGAGCGTCCGGAGGTCCGGAAGGACATCGCGCGCACCTGGTGGCCGGACGGCTGAGCCACCGTGCCGTGCCCGGCGCGCGCGTCGAACCGGATGACGGTGAACTCCCGCCGGCCGCTCACGGCCGGTCCCGTCCGATCAGCCGCTTGCGGTAGTGGATCCGGTCGTACGGCCCGTCGGCGCGCCGCTCGGCGACCTCGTACCCGTATCCCGGGTAGATCTTCTGGTTCTCCCACATCATCGCGTTGGTGTAGAGCCTGATCTCGTCCAGCCCGAGCGCCCGCGCGTGTGCCTCGACGAAGTGCAGCAGCCGGCCCCCGATGCCCTGGCCATGGACATCGGGCCGGACCGCGATGACGTCGAGGTACAGATGGTCCGGGCGCTCCTCGACGACCACGAGCCCGAGGACCGGCTCCCCCGTGACGAACACCCGTCCCGCGGCCACGTTCGCCGCGTGGTCCGCTTCCATGGGCACCGGCACGAGCCCGATGCGCTCCACGTACGGCTGGAACGCGGCGTCGATCACGGCTTTCACGACGGGCACGTCCCCGGCGCCGGCACGCCGTACCCCGAACCCCTCGGCCGTCTCCCCGAATTCGCCCGGCGTCTCCGCCATGCCCGCACCCACTTACCTGATCGCAGTCACGTACACCCCCCTGTATACCGAACACCGCCCCGAAGCTCCTCAGCCGCGACGGCTGGAGGGCGATGCGCCAGAGCCGATAGTGTCGCCGCAAAGGACGCGAGCGCACCTTCCTCAGGTGCGCTCGAAAACGCCGTCGGTGGAGGAACAGTGTCCCTTTCTGCGGGAAACAGCACCCACGTCTTTCTGAGCGAGACGGAGCATCATGGCAGCACTGTCACCGACCCCGGAGGACTACGGGCACGAATAGTCCAGAACGCTCTCTTCGCCGAGCGGCTGGTCATCACCGATTCCCAGGTGCTCCACAACGTGGCATTACGTTCGCTCCTCGACGGGCAGACCCCGTCGACTCCCGAATGGCGTGCGGATCTCGCCGAATTGATCAGCTCGGGCATGCTGGTCATCGTGCGACGCGACTCGGCGGGTTCCTTTCGTGAGATCCGGGACGAACACAAGGCGCGCAATGTCGTCGATGTTCCGACCGAGGAATACGCCGAACTCATCGACGAGATCACCGAAGGGCACATAGCCCCGTACTCGGTGGACGAGGTGAGCGCGCGCTTCAAGCGGAGGACGGCGGATCGCCTGACCGATCTGATCGGACCGCCCGACGACTCCTATTCCCGGACCCTGCGTGCCGCGGTGGAATGGATCCACGGCCAGGATCCGCTTTACTACAACTCCCTGCGCGGATGGATCGCGGAGCGGCGAGCGTCCCACGGGGAGAGCTCCGAAGTCGCGCTGGAGGCCGTCGAGCGGTCGGCGAACTGGTCCTTCAGAACTTCCCTGCCCGCCGTACTGGAGATGCCCGTGGCATGGGGCGCCGTGCGCACGCCGTCCACGGTCGCACTGCAAGGGGACGCGCTCCAGGACGAATTGACCCTGCCCGGCTACGCACTGAACCCCTACGTACTGGCGCGCCTCCCCGCGGTCGTGGTCAACGAAGCCGTCGGGCTCGCATCCCGGAAAGTGGTCGTCGATCAATTCGCGAAGGCCCACAGCGGCCGGCCGGTGGACACCGACGCGCTGAGGGACGGCGTCGAAGACTTCTGCATGCACCTCCAGGAAGCCGCGGTCGCCGCCTTCCGGGGCCTCGACGCCGACGCTCTGGCCGCTGTCCGGGACGAGCGGGTCAAAGCCAGGCTCCACGTCTCGGCGTCCTCCGTCGCCACCGGTTCCCTCGACACCCTGATCGGACTGATAAGTTCCGGCTTCAATCCCGCTTCGCTCATGCTCAATCTGCTCTCCATGCCCTTCGACATCGCCCAGGACAAGAAGGAGAGGAAACTGAAGAAGGATTCCGAAAGGCTCAAGAACGCCTGGCGGCTCGAGAAGCAGCTCCCCGAGCACGAGAAGCTGCTGCGGATCGTCAGTCCGACGGAACCCCCCGAATGAAATGACCGGCCGCTAGTTCTCCCGTGACCAAGCCAGTGCGGCGGCGGCGATGGTGATCGCACACCGTACTCGCTGCTCCGTGAAGGCTGTCCGCAATTCGGGGGAGCTGAACCAGACCGGTTCCTCCACCGATTCCATGACTTCCGGTGACCGCTTCCCGAACTCGGGGGTCGCCACGAAGGCCTCGACCACCTCGATGGAAGACTCGATCAATCCGGTGTCCGCGTGGAGCACGCCCAGACGTCTGGTGGTGGTCGCGGTCAGGCCGGTCTCTTCGTTCAGTTCCCGGGCCGCGGCTTCCTCGACCGACTCGCCGGACTCCCGGCCTCCCCGCGGGAATTCCCACGACAGATCGCCGATCGGGTAGCGAAAAGCGGGAACGAGCGCGACGGTGTCGGCCCAGCGAGGCACGACGACAACACCCGGCGTCGACCACTTCCATCGAAGATAGCGCCCCGGTTTCCCGTCCGGAGAGACGACGGCGTCGTCGTACAGACTTCCGTAGGCACTCCGGTACACCTCGACAGCCTCTTGTCTCCGGATACGGCGTGGTTGCATCGACTGCCTCCGAGAACAGACTTCGAGAATCGATCACAAGGCGACACCCCATCAACCGTGCCCCTCGGCCCGGCCAGCCAATCCACGGACGCCGTCGGCAGAACACCCCGCCCTTGAGTTCGAGGCCGTCCTCGCCCACCGACGCGTCACCCTCGGCGACACCCACCCGGACACTCTCGCCGTCCGGCACGACCTCGCCAACCTTCCGGAACCTCGCGCGGTCAACTGAAGGATCAGGCCGACTCCCTTGGGGACTGCGAAGGAGATGGGGGCTCCTGGCGAGTTGGAGTGGGGTTCCCGAGTCCCCCAGGTGTTCCCCATCAGCGTCCGGCATGGGAAGAAACGCAGGTGGCGAAGGACGAAGGGACCCCGCTGTAAATCTGCCGACTTGGTCGAACGGTCGGCTGGAGTTGCTGGCGGCCAGGGCTTGGGCCGGGCCGTCTGTGGGCCGTCGGACGGCGGCCCGCAGTGACCGACAACGACCGTGGACGGCCACTCGATCGCAGGTCACCGCTGCCTCGTGGATCGTCCGAGGGCCGTCCGGAGCCGAACAAGTTCCTGCGCAACAAGCGCCAGGAGTGGGAGGAGTCCCGCTCCAAGGTAACCGCCTGCAAGCTGCGGAAGGCCCTGCCCGTGCTGCAGACACGAGGTGGGGCGTGTTCAAGAGCCGACAGTCCTGGGGAGCCAAACGGGGAGCCGACCGAGGCGTCCGACGACGGACGAGCGCGGACCGTCGCGGACAGCGGCAGCGCTCGGCAGCAGGTCAGACCGGGCTCCCCGACCCCCCTTCCTGAGCCCCCCGTTAGCCCTGCCTTAAAGGGACCATAAGGATCTCCGTCACCCGCCTCCAGCAGGCGATTTCTCGGTTTCTTGGGGCTAGCTTTCTGATCACCCCCCCCACGGGATCCCCGCACGGAGCGCCGTGCGGACTCGCTCACCCCACGCACCAGGACCGTTCGAGGAGTTCCCCATGTCCGCACGCCGCAAGGCCGCCGGCGTCGCCGTCCTCGGTGTCGCCCCGCTCGCGCTGTCCGCGCTGGCCGCGGCGCCCGCCTCGGCGCACGGCTCGATGGGGGACCCGGTGAGCCGGGTGTCCCAGTGTTACGCGGAAGGTCCGGAGAACCCCCGGTCGGACGCCTGCAAGGCGGCCGTCGCGGCGGGCGGCACCCAGGCGCTCTACGACTGGAACGGCATCCGTATCGGCGACGCGAACGGGCGGCACCAGCAGCTGATCCCGGACGGCAAGCTGTGCAGCGCCGGCAACGCCGAGTTCAAGGGGCTCGACCTGGCGCGCTCCGACTGGCCCGCGACGAGCGTGAGCAGTGGCTCGTACACCTTCAAGTACCGGGTGACCGCACCCCACAAGGGCACGTTCAAGGTCTACGTCACGAAGCCGGGCTACGACCCGTCGCGGCCGCTGGCCTGGGGCGACCTCGACCTGGCGCACCCGGTCGCGACGGCCACCGACCCGGCGGCCTCGGGCGGCTTCTACACGTTCTCCGGCACCCTCCCGGAGCGCTCCGGCAAGCAGCTCCTGTACGCGGTCTGGCAGCGCTCGGACAGCCCGGAAGCCTTCTACTCCTGCTCCGATGTGGCGTTCGGGGGCACAGGCGGCGACAAGGGGGCGGGCGGCGGCAGCGCTCCCGCGCCGAGCGCCTCGGCGCCGTCCGACCAGCAGATCGAGGACGGCAGCGACAAGTCGACCGTGGAGCACCACGGCCACGGTGACGACGATGCCGGTACGTCGGCGGAGCCGGCCGCGAGCGCGGACACCGTCAAGACGGCCGAGAACACCAAGTCGGCCGGGACGGCCGAGGACTCCGGGGCCACCGCTGATTCCACTGATTCCGAGGGCTCTTCGGACTCCTCGGACTCCTCGGAGAACCTGCCGGAAGCCGCCGGTTCCGCTCGGAGTCTCGCCGAAACCGGCGGCGACGCCTCCACCTCGTACATCGCGATCGGCGGTGCCGCCGCGCTCGCGCTCGGTGCCGCGGCGTTGTTCGCCTCGGTGCGGCGGCGCGCGACGCCGGGCGGCCGGCGCGGGCGCTGAGAGCCGGACGACTCCGGGGGCTGACCGGCGGCTCAGGCCGGACAGCCCCCGGCGGCGTGCTCCGCCGTCCGCGTTCCGCAGGTGCGGAACGCGGACGGACGGACGATCACGCCAGTGCGCTCGGGCGGACCACCATGGACGAGTGGTCCGCCGAGCCGGTCAGCTGAACACCGACGCGCAGGTGGTGGTGGACGCGTGCGCCGGGTCGAGCGCGTTCGCCACCTCGTGGTACGCGATCCGGTCGAAGATCCCGATGGCCACGTGCTCGGAGAGGTCGAGCGCGCACAAATTCTGCAACAGGACGTTGCGGACGTCGGATCCGCTCAGGAACCCGGAGCTGTACGGCGTGACCACCTCGTCGTACTTGGTGGCGATGACCGTGTAGTGGACGCCGGGGACGGTGTCGCCGCCCTCGTTGAGCTTGGTCATGAACGCGGAGCCGGCGATCTGGTCCGCGAGTCCCGGAGTCGCCGTGGTCAGCAGGTCCTCCGCGCCCGGGAAGTACGGGAGCAGCTTGGTGAATCCGTTGAGGGTCGTGCCGTGGTTGTCGGGGGCGAGACCGACAAGGGCGTTCACCTTGGCGGCTCCGCCGAGGAACTTGAGGTAGTAGCGGGGCATCATGCCGCCCTGCGAGTGGCCCACCACGTCGACCTTGGCGGCGCCGGTCGCGGCGAGCACCTTGTCCACGAAGACCTGGAGCTGTGCGGCCGACTTGTCGATGGGGCCGAGGCCGTTGAAGAAGGGGACGCCGGGCAACTGCCCGTAGTCGAGGGAGAAGACGCAGTACCCGCGGCTGGTCAGGTAGGGGGCGAGGGCCAGCCAGTTGTCGACGGAGTTCCCGAAGGTCCCATGGACGAGGACGACGGGGCGGGGGTGTGTGGCCGACGGCTTGCAGGAGTAGTTGTTCCAGCCACTGCTGGGGGCGGAATCAGCTTGTGCTGTGGCGGCGGGGACGACGGCGACCGTGGCGGTCAGGAGCAGCGCGGCCAGGGGTCTGAGCACTCGCTTCCAGGGCAGCATCGGGTGATCTCCTTGCGGCTCAAGGGAGTTGTGGGGGTGTACGCCCAGTGATCCGGATCACGAGGATGCTGTTCACTCGTCAAGTTACGGGCGAGTAGCAGACGTGTGAAGTTACGCGTCAGTAAAAACTTTCAGTGATAACCAGGACGGCCGCCGTCAGTGACAGGCTGTCACCAGGTGGGCCTGATGGGACCGTAGGGCGCGATGCTCGCCAAACGCGTGCGCAACGCGCGCATTTCGCTCTCCCCCAGCACTTCGGCCCACGCCCGCACGGCGTCCGCGGCCGCCTCTTCGGCCGCCCGGGTGCAGGCCCACCCGAGCTCGGTGAGCACGAGGAGCCGGGCCCGCGCGTCGTCGGGGTGCGGCCGCCGCTCCACGTACCCCTTGCGGACGAGCTCCTCGACGAGCTGACTGGCGGCCTGCTTGGTGACCCCCAGGTGGGCGGCGACGTCGGTGACCGTCGCCCCGTCCGGAGCGAGCCGCGCGAAGGCGAAGCCGTGCGCGGGCCGCACCCCCTCGAACCCCCGGGCGACCACGCCTTCGTGGATACGTTGCGTCAGCTCGCCGGCGGCGGCGAGCAGGGCTGCGGACAGGGCCATGGCCTCGGAGTTCTGCACGCACGCATTGAAACACCCTTGACTATTCGGTCAAGCTGCTTGACCATAATCGCGAGACAGATGGTCAAGCTACTTGACCATATTCCGGCAGTCGGCGGCCCCGCCGACTCACCGATCCTGGAGGCACCCGTGCCCGTCGTCCGTTCGTCCGAAGCCGTCGCCCACGAGGTCCACGGCGCCCGTTTCGTCTCGTACGCCGCTCCTCGCAGCGGCAGCAAGGAACTGTGCGCCTGGCGCGCGGAGATTCCCGCGGGGCATCAGGCCCCCGTGCACACCGTCAACCGCGAGGAGATCCTCCTTCTCCTCTCCGGCGAACTGCTGGTCACGCTCGACGGCCGCTCCGAGCGGATCACCGCGGGCGACACCGTGATCATCACCCCGGGCGCGACCCTCGGCATCGAGAACCCGACCCAGGAGGCCGCGCTCTCCTGGGTCACCACGTCCATCGGCCTCCAGGCGGAACTGGCCGACGGCTCGACCCTCACACCGCCCTGGGCGAACTAGGCGCCCCAAAACGCCGGCACCGGACACCCCGGCGACCGGCGGCGCCCGAGCCCCTTCCGGTACCCGAACCGGAACCCGAGCCCGAACCCCTTCCGGAACCCGGGCGGCACCGGACGGCACCGGACGGCACCGGACGGATCGGGCCGCGGGGCATGCGGGAGGAACGCCGGCGTTCCTCCCGCTCGGGGTTCCCCGGCCGGGAGAAGCCGGGAGCCCCGCCCCCGCGACGTGCGCGGGAGCGGGGCTCCGCCCTCCCGGGGAGGCCTGACCGGGAAAGCCGTCAGCCGGTCAGCCGATCTGGGCGCCGAAGGCCGAGAGCGCCTCGGTCACCGGCTGGAAGAAGGTCTCGCCGCCCGCGGTGCAGTCACCGCTGCCGCCGGAGGTGAGGCCTATCGCGGTGTCACCGGAGAAGAGCGAGCCGCCGCTGTCGCCGGGCTCGGCGCAGACGTCGGTCTGGATGAGACCGTTGACGACATCGCCGTTGCCGTAGTTCACGGTGGCGTCCAGGCCCTTGACCGTGCCGTCGTGCACCTGGGTCGTGGAGCCGCTGCGGGTCACCTTCATGCCGACGGTGGCGTCGCCCGCCTTGGTGATGGGCTGCGCGGAGCCGTTGTAGAGGTCGACCTCGCTCGGGTGCTCCGTGGTCGCCGTGTACTTGACCAGGCCGAAGTCGTTGTCGGGGAAGCTGGACTGCTCGTTGGTGCCGATCTCCTTGCCGTCGGAGTCCGACCAGGTGGAGATCCCCGCGGTGCAGTGCCCGGCGGTGATGAAGTACGGCTGCCCGCCCTTGACCACGTTGAAGCCGAGCGAACAGCGCCCGCCGGAACCGCTGATGGCGTCACCACCGGCGATGAAGGGCTTGAACTCCCCCTTCGTACGCTTGAGTTCGGCCTTGGCGCCGAGACCGTCGACGACCTTGGCGAGTCTGGCCCACTCGGCGTCGGAGACCGTGCGGTCGGCGGTGACGACGACCTGGTTGGTCTCCGGGTCGGTGGCCCAGGACGTACCGGGGATGCTCGCGTCCTTCTTGAGCGTGGTGCGGGCGCCGGACAGCTCGGCGAGGGAGTTCTCGACGATCCTGGCCCTGGCTCCGGCCGCCGTGACGGCCTTGGCCGCGGCCTCGTCGAGCACGTTGACGACGAGGTGCCGGGACTTCGCGTCGTAGTACGTTCCCGCGGCATCGGCGCCCAGGTCCTCGCCGAGGGCCGAGGCGAGCTTTCCGGCCGCCGCGACGGAGAGGGCGTGCGGCTCGGAGCTCTTCGGGGCCTCGCTCGCGTTCGCAGTCTGGAAGGTGACTCCGGCGGCGACGAGTGCGGCGATACCCGCGCCCGTCATGAGGGCAGGCCTCTTGGACATACGTCGGTGCTTCAACTCACGTCCTCCTGTGGGGGGTCGGTCCGGGAGGTTGTGGGGACCTCCGGGACCGGAAGGCGTACGGACATGGGCGCCGGGCACGACGAAAAGTCCGTACCGTCGCGTCCATGCCAGTTGTTCCTCGACCACTATTCCGAGACGCACAGGGAACACACAAGGTCGACTTCAGGACGCCTGTACGACAACAGCCGTACCCCTTCTACGTCCTGACTGTGCGTGGTCACGCCCCGTGGATTCGCACAGCAAACACGGAAACACGCGTCACACCGCGGCGGCTCACGAGATCCGGCCCTGTCTTGATATCACCCCCGCGTGGGGCGGATCCAAGAAGGCTCTCCTGCCAGGCGGTTGCTTCCGCACCGGTTGCTCCGCCACCCGGCGGACTACTCGGGCTCGGTCCGGGGCTGCCGCTCCACCGCGGGCGGCGCGCCCGGCGTCCGCTCCGGCTCCGGCTCCAACTCCGAGCCCGAGCCCGAGCCCGGCTGCGGCTGCGGCTGCGGCTGCGGCTGAGCCACCGTCGGCGGTTGTCCCGACTGGGCCCGTTCCAGGAAGCGCAGCAGTTCGACCGGGAAGGGCAGGACGAGGGTGGAGTTCTTCTCGGCGGCGACGGCCACGACCGTCTGGAGCAGCCGTAGTTGGAGCGCGGCCGGCTGTTCCGACATCACGCCGGCGGCTTCCGCGAGTTTCTTGGACGCCTG
>NZ_JBIAQM010000068.1:0-19832 GCF_042888945.1 Streptomyces sp. NPDC002698 | reverse complement strand
CGTGCCGGTACATCGATGCCCGTCGCCACCGACGCCCACCCCTCACCCGACGGCGACGGGCTGATGCACCGGCACGGCCCCGACCCACCCACCGACCGGAACCCGGACCCGCACCGATACCGCCGGCCCAAGCCACCTACGCCCCCCACGGCAACCACGCCCGAACCCGGAACCCCCCACCCCCCGGCACCCCGTGCTCAAGCCGCCCTCCCGCCAGCGTCGCCCGCTCCGTCAGCCCGATCAGCCCCTGCCCGGACCCCGGGACCTTCGGTACCGGACCCGGCGGCGCGGGGTTGGCGACGGTCACGGTCAGCCCGGCGCCGGCGGACCCCCGTACCGTCACCGTGACCTCCGCACCCGGCGCGTGCTTGCGCGCGTTCGTCAGTCCTTCCTGGGCGATGCGGTACGCGGTGCGGCCCACGGACGCGGGCACGGCGGCGGGGTCGACGACCCGGTTGTCGAGGACGATCTTCGCGCCGGCGGAGCGCGACTCGGCGACCAGCGCGTCGAGCGCCGCCAGCGTCGGCTGCGGCCGCCCCGCCTCGTCGGAGTCCCCGGCCCGCAGCACCCCGATGATCTCGCGCAGATCCTGAAGGGCCTCGTGCGCGCTCTCCCGGATCACCCCCGCGGCCCGGGCGACCTCCTCCCGCGGCGCGTCGGGCCGGAATTCCAGTGCTCCCGCGTGCACGCTCAGCAGCGTGAGCCGGTGCGCGAGCACGTCGTGCATCTCGCGCGCGATCGCCTCGCGCGCGAGCTGCTGCGCCTGCTCGGCCCGCAGCGCCGCCTCGGTCTCGGCCCGCCGCGCGCGGTCCCGCAGACTCAGCATGAGCTGACGCTTGGACCGTACGACCATGCCCCAGCCGACCACCGCGGAGGTGAGCAGCGCGGTGACGGCGAGGGCGGCGAGGTACGGCAGCTCGGGGTCGGGCCGCAGCCAGAAGAACGCCGGGAGCAGCACGAGCTGGACGCCCGCGACCCAGGCCACGTACCGGAAGGGCCGGTGCACGGCGAGGGTGAAGAGGGCCACGAGTCCCGCGCCGCCCGCCGTGTTCGAGACCAGGCCGACGGGGATCATGGCGACGGCCAGGCCCAGCGGCCAGCGCCGGCGCAGCCAGACCGCCGCACAGGCGAGCGCGCCGATGAGCTGGTCGGCGACGGCGAGCGCGTGCGGGACGTTCGGGTCGTCGGTGAGGGTGTTCGCGGCCGCGAGGCCGATGGTGACGGCCAGCAGGAAGCAGCCGAAGTCGACGACCCAGTCGCGCACGGTGCGCCGGGGCCGTCCGGAGGGTCCGGCGTGCCGGGCGTCGGGGTCGAGGTCCGCGGCCACGGCCGACGGCAGCAGCCAGCGGCGGGCGGCCAGGACCGGCGCTGGAACGTCACGCGGCTCGGGTGTCGGATTGTCACCACTCACGGTCGACAAATCTACGCAGCCGAACCCGTGGCCACCTCTCCGCGAGCCTCTCCGGCGACCGGAATCGGCACGCTTCAGACCTTCGTCCGACGGGGGAACGGCGCCCTGCGGCTTCGGCCGGACATGCCTCGCCCCGCGGCCGATGCGCATGGGGGGTCCGCGGGGCGAGGGTCGTCCCATGAAACAGGTGCCGGAGATGCGGCCTCGTCGCCCTCGTTCAGGGCGTCCTCGGTCCGGTCCAGGAGGTCACCGGCCGACCGCACGGGTCGGGACCCGAGCCCGGGTGAACAGCGATCAGGCGTCGGGCAGCCTGGATCAGCAACCGAAGTTGATCAGCTTGAACGTGACGCAGTGGTCCGCGGTGCAGTAGTCCTCCAGGGTCTTCTTGCCGGTCACGATGCGACGGGCGCCCCGCGTCGAGGAGCCGGGCGTCTTGACCGTGTACTCGTGGCAAATCTGCCGCACCCCTCTGACCTGGACTTACGGAGGCCGAAACGGCTGCGACCTGCCAGGACGGTCACAGAGGCGATCGGAGGCAGTCGGAGGAAAACGCTCTGATTCGACCCCGGTTCGACCCGGGTCACTCAGAGGCAGTCAGAGGCGATCCCTCTGCAACTCGCCTCCGGGTGGCCCGAGTTGACGGAGATCGATCAGGAGCGGCGACCTCGACGGCTCTCTGCTCCTGCCTTGGTCGGGTTGCGATGGGGACGCCTGACTCCACAGTGGGGCCAGGCGTACGAATGCCTCAAGGACGGCACATCCTGAAGGCTTCACTGGCACCGATCGGAGGTCGGTCCCAGATGCCACCCGTGGTTTTAGACCGTGTCCTACGTGGTGAGGCGGTCTAAAAGCTAAATAAAATCCGTAGGAGTGGAGATCGATCCGCAGGGCACACGAGGGCTCGGAGGTTGATAACCATGGTTCCTATTCTTCTCGTTCTCCTGCTCGCCCTGATCCTCTTCGGTGCCGGTTTCGCACTGAAGGCCCTGTGGTGGATCGCCGTCATCGTGCTGATCGTATGGGTCCTCGGCTTCGTGATCCGGCCCGCGGCAAGCGGCGGCAAGCGCGGCCGCTGGTACCGCTGGTAAGCAGGCCTGAACAGCGCACCAACACGGGTGGGGCCCGACGCCGTGGCGTCGGGCCCCACCCGTTTCCTGTCTTCCTGTTACCGCAGGGATGAAAGTGGTGATTCCGCCGATTAGGGGTACCTGGAGGCCGTGGCCGGAGGTGGCCGCGACGCCAGGAACCATGGCCTCCAGCACGGCGCCTCCGGCCATCCGCTCTCGTAAGCACGCATGCGTGAGTTCAAGGAGTCCAGGAATACGGCTTTCTGAGGATGCGTCACCGAATTTGATGCCACTTGCACGACTCCGCGCTTCGGCTGCGGGAGTGACAATGGATCTCGGTGAGGAAGCTGTTCTTTATGAGTGACAACATCTGGGGCTACCAGCCGACCACCGGCCACACCGCGGGCACCGACTTGACCGGACGGACCGTCGAGGCCACCGACGGTGGCATCGGGAAGGTCGACAAGCACTCGGACGACGTCAACTCCGCCTACCTCATCGTCGACACCGACGTGTGGATCTTCGGCGAGCACGTCCTGCTGTCGGCCGGAACCGTGAAGACGGTCGACCAGGCCGAGCGCAAGATCCACGTCGGCCTCACCAAGAAGCAGATCAAGGACTCCCCCGAGTTCGACAAGGACAAGCACGTCGGCGACGCCGGCCACCACGAGCAGGTCGGCGGCTACTACCAGACCCACTGAGGTTTCTGACCGCAGCGCGGTCCCAGAAGTGCGGCCCACCGGGCGAAGGTTCGGATGCGCTGGGTCCGCTCCAAAATCGCCTGGCATGCATTTTTCGAACCTGGGTACGCCGTCTGTTGCCAGCGTGCAAGGGGCCGGTGGCTGAAGGCTGGATCACGCAGGAGGGGCCGGCCATGACAGTGACGAAAACGGCAGAGGCGCGGACCGTGGCGCTGCCGGAGATCGCGGACCCGTCGCAGGTCGCCCCCAAGGACGCCCGGCAGTTGTCCAGGCTGTTCTTCGACCAGCTCACCGTTCTGGAAGAGGGCACGCCCGAGTACCAGTACGCGCGCAACACCCTCATCGAAATGAACATCACCCTCGTCCGCTTCGCTGCCGCGCGTTTCCGCAGCCGCAGCCAGGACGAGATGGAGGACATCGTCCAGGTCGGCACCATCGGCCTCATCAAGGCCATCGACCGCTTCGAGCTCACCCGCGAAGTCGAGTTCACCTCCTTCGCCGTCCCTTACATCGTCGGTGAGATCAAGCGCTTCTTCCGCGACACGAGCTGGGCCGTCCACGTCCCCCGGCGCCTGCAGGAAGCCCGCGTTCAGCTGGCGAAGGCCACCGAGGAGCTCCGCAGCCGGCTCGGGCGCACGCCCACGGTCAAGGAGCTCTCCGCGCTGATGTGCCTCAGCGAGGAGGAGGTCAACGAAGCGCGTCTGGCTTCCAACGGCTACAACTCGTCCTCTCTGGACGCCGCCATCAGCTCCAGCGACGACGGCGAGGCCGCGCTGGCCGACTTCATCGGCGCCGACGACAACGCCCTCGAACTCGTCGAGGACTTCAACGCTCTGGCCCCCATGATCGCCGGACTCGACGACCGTGAACGGCGCATCATCCACATGCGGTTCGTCGAGGAACTCACCCAGGCCCAGATCGGCGAGCACCTCGGCGTCTCCCAGATGCACGTCTCCCGTCTGCTCAACCGCACCTTGGCCAAGCTGCGCGAAGGCATGCTCGCCACCAACTGACCTCGCTCGTTCGCAACTTGCCGACGACGCTGCCCGCTTTGCGGGGTGGGCGGCGCCGCTGGTCATTCATCAGCGGGTGTCGGTGCGTGGGCGTGCTTCGACCGCTGGTGGGGGCCTTTGGCCACAACTGGTCCGCTGTGATGGCGTGTACGAATGTCAGGCGGATCGGGCTGCGTTTCGCGGTAGGGAGACGGGTGGGACGTCCTCTGGAGCAAGGCGGAGCATGGGCTGGTCGACCAGGGCCTGCTGCAATCCGGCGAGGGCTTCGGTCAGTGCGGTGCGCTGCCGGCTCGGCATGCTGTCGAGAGCCTGGACGAGGAGTTGGTCGCGCCGTTCACGGATTCGGGCCAGGTGCTTGCGGCCTACCCCGGTCAGGGAGAGCGTGACTTCGCGGCGGCTGCCCGGGCAGGGCCGGCGTTCGACGAAGCCGAGGGCCTGGAGGCGGTCGACCAGGCGGCAGACCGAGGACGGCGCAGCGCCCAAGAGCCGGTTGAGGGCTCGCATGCGTATCCCGTTCTCGCGGTCGACGATGTACATCACGCGGAGCTGGGAGACGGGGATGTAGGGGGGTGGGGCGCCGCGGTCCTGTTCCCACATGACGTCGAGGAGTTCGGCGATGCTGCCGGCCTGGCGGGCCGCGGCGCGAATGGGATCGAGGGTGGGGCGGGTGCGCTCGGTCATGCGGGTTCCCATCCGAGGGGCCTGGTCCCTGATGCCGGTGACACACGCAGGGTTGGGACGTCAGCCGCTGGAGTCCGATCCGGAGGGCCGGTGCCCCTGGCCGGCGCGGTCGAGGGGTATGCCGTCCTCTGACGTATGACGATATGCCATACGGTGGGGCTCGGCGTGACCGCTCGTCGTGGCAACGTGGTGGGGGACGAGGTGGTCCAGGGTGCCGGTGATGTCCAGCATCCGGTCGAGAGCCGGGGGCCGGGCGTCCAGGTAGAGGGTGACGTGCGCGGCGGCGGTGCGGCGGTGGAGCATCAGCAGCATGGCCAGGCCCATGGAGTCGAGGCCGTCCAGGTCGCTGCAGTCCAGGTGCAGGGCGCGCAGGCCGGGCGCGCCTTCGAGGTGCTCGGTTGCGGCAGCCAGGAAGCCCTCGTCGCAGCCGTAGTCGAGGAACCCGTGCACCTCCAGGATCAGGACGCCCTCGTCCGGGCTGGGTGCGGTGGTCAGGCGGAAATGGGTGGGTTCGAATCCAAAGGGAGGCGTCATGCGGTGTTCCTGGAGTCGGAGGCGATCACGGACCTTGTCCCGGTGAGGCAGTCGGTGGCCTGGTTGAGCATGAGAGTGGCCCGGGGGAAGTCCTTGAGCTGCTCGCTCAGGATGTCCAGGGCCGGAGTGAGGGAACGGGCGGGGACGCTGCGGGCGTTGAGGATTCCGGCTGTCCAGGTGAGGAAGTCGGTGAAGAGTTCCGGGTCGCCGGTGTAGAGCGCGGCGGCCAGGAAGTCCACGATGTGCGCGATGTCCTCGGCCGTGTGCTGGCGTTGTCGGGCGGTGTAGTCGCGCATGGCGGGGAAGCGTTCTTCCAGTGCGCCCATGACCGCGCGCACCAGGCGGGTGTGGGTGCGGGCGACCATGGTGTATTCCTGGTCGGCCAGGTGCGGCAGGTCGTCGATGGGCTGGTGCGCCGGTGCGGGGCGGGGCAGCGGTCCCTGGTCGAGCCGGTCCGCAGCGGTCCTCGCGTCCGGGGCCCAGGCGTCGGCGCCGAGCAGGCGGGCGTACTGGCCGCGCGGACCGAAGGCGGCCCCGCCGACCAGGACGGGGGTGCCGGTGGCCTGGACCGCGGTGATCGTGGCGTGTGCGGTCGGCAGGCGGGTGGCGATCGAGCCGGAGAGAGCCACCATTTCGGGACCGGTCTGGTGGATGTGCGTGATCAGGTGGCTGGTGGGGACCTGAGCACCGAGGTAGTCGACCGTCCAGCCGCGCAGTTTGAGGACTTCGGCCAGGAGGCGGGCGGGCAGGCCGTGCCATTCCCCGTCCACACAGGCCACGATCACCCTGCCCCGGCCGACTGCGGGGTGGGCGGCGTAGTGACAGGAGAGTGCGGCGACGGCCCGGTCGTTGATCGCGGTGGCAGCGTGTTCCTGTGCGACGGTGAGGCGGTTGGCGGCCCACTCCTCGCCGACCTTGCGCTGGACGGGCGCGATCACGTCCTGGAGCACGCTTTCCGCCGGCGTGCCGTCCTCCAGCGCGCCGAAGACCGTACGGGTGGCGGCCTGCTCGTCGCCGAGGGAGACCGCCTCCCACAGCTGGTCGATCCGGTGCTCCAGGGAGACGGTGGTGGTAGGGCTCATGCAGTGAACCTGCCCCGAGTACGGCCGTCCACCGCGCTGAGGTGGCGGGAACGGGGAGCGGCGATGACCATGACGGCCATGTCATCGTGCGTCGCGGATCCCACCCACTGGGAGGCGAGCATCTGCACGTGTTCCACGATCGCCTCCGCCGGCATCCCCGCGCACTGGGCCAGCGCGTCCTTCAGCCGGTCCTCGCCGAACATCTCGTCGCCGAGCGGACCGCCCTTGGCTTCGGTGATGCCGTCGGTGAACAGCACACAGAACTCACCAGGAGCCAGCGTCTCCTGAGCGGTCGTCGCGCGGGCCGTGGGGAAGACCCCGACGAGGGTGCCGCGGGAGCTGCCTTCCTCCACGGTGCCGTCACTTCGCACGATCAGGGCCGGCGGATGTCCGGCGCTGGTCACCTGAAGGCGCACGGAACCGGCCTTGCGCACAGCGGAGGCCATGACGAGGGTGGCGAATCGGGTGTGGTGGGAGTTGATGAGCGCGCCGTTGAGCAGGTCGATCACGCGCTGGTGGTCATCGGCCATGGGCAGCAGAGCCTGAAGCGTGTTGCGGATCTTTCCGGTCAGGACGGCGGCTTCGAGGCCTTTGCCGCAGACATCGCCCAGGACCGCGAAGGACGCCTCGCCGTGGGTGGCGGCGGGGTGGACGTCGTAGAAGTCGCCACCGATGCGCTCGTGGTCCTTCGACGGCCGGTAGCCGCCCGCGAAGTCCACTCCCGAGATCTGGCTCAGGACCGGCGGGAGCAGGTCCTGCATCAGGGTCCGGGAGAGAGAGGATTGCTCGGCGTAGAGGCGTGCCGCGGACATCGCGGCGCCGGCGCGGGCGGCGAACAGACGGGCGAAGACCTCCTCCGCCTCACTGAACGCGGTCTCCCCGCTGCGTCGCAGCAGGATCAGGGCTCCGGCGGGCACGCCGTGCCCTGGCAGCGGCGTGACGACTATCGAACCGACTGTGCCGAATCCGTCGGGGACGAGCCAGGCCGGGGCCGAGGCCGGGTCGATCCATCGCGACGGCACCGGTGGGAAGCCCTGGAGAGCCTCCCCCAGACCAGGGACTTCCTCGGGGTCGACGTCCCACTGGAAGCGCTGCGGCGCGCCGCCGCGCAGGCAGACCACGACCGGCAGCCGGTGGGCGCTGCGGGGCGCGATGACCAGCGCGGCGTCCGCGAGATGCTCGGCGGCCAGTTGGGCGGTCACGTCCATGCACCGCTCCAGATTCAGTGACGAGAGCAAGGTGTTGGAGGCTTCGGCGAGGAAAGCGGTCCGCTCGCGCTCCATCCGCAGCGCTTCACGGGCCAGCCGGTGATCGGTGTCGTCCACGAACCACCACATGACGTCCCCGTCGTCCTGCACGGTGGGATGAGCCTCAAAGGTCCTCTCCCCTACCGGACCCGACACCAGAACGTTGCCGCTCGGGCCGTCTGCCACCTGGCGTGCGTGTGCGTCCGCGAGCCAGGTCGGCACGCTCCCGGCCAGGGCGGCACCGGAGCGGATCCCGGGGAAGAGTCCGCCGGCCTGGGCGTTGACATGGAGTACCGCACCGGCGGGATCCGCGATAAGGACTGGGTAGGGCACGGACGTCCATGGCACATAAGCCGGAGCATCGGTGCTCACGGCTTGTTCCTGCTGGGTGGAAGTCACAAATACGAAGGCCCGCTACGCGAACCCCTCACCTCATCCGGTCGAAGAAAGTTGCCCTACGGCAACCATCCTCCACCAGGACCGTCACTGGCAACCCACCCTCGTTTCGAACCGCCTCCGAACAGGCACTCCACTCGCCTGCAGCTCCGGCGCCTGCGGCGGTGACGTTCTCACCCCCGGCAGAGACAACCGCCTCACCTGACAAAAGACGCAGGTCAGAGCCCCGCGAGGCTTCCGATGCGCCAGAGCGGCGCGTCCCCGCCCGGGGCCCTGACAGGGCGGGTGAAGACTCTGAGGAGAGGATGAAAAGGTTCACGAAGACGGGCGGTCGGTCAGTTCTCCTCCACTCCCCGGCCCTCGGCGTGCGAGTCCCGAGCCGGGCTCACCAGGAAGGCGAAGCGGGCTCGCATGTCTCGAAGAGGTCAGCTCCACCGCGGGTGTGCGGGGTACGCGGAGGGGTACCAGGCCGAAAGACGGAAGGGGTGGAAATGGGCAAAACATCAGAAATTCACGGAGGTGGAGAGCCCGACGCGGCCTCGCCGTTCGAGACCTCGCTCGCACTGGACGGCGACGGCTCCCGCATCGCCCAGGCCCGCCATCTCGCGACGGCCTTTCTGACAAAGCTGAGAGACGGCTACGGCGTCCCCATCGTGGCTGCCACGGTGGAGATCGTCCAGCTGATCGTCAGCGAACTGGTCACCAACGCTCGCACGTACGCCCCCGGACAGGCCCTTCTGCACCTGCGGATCACCGGCCCCGTCCTGCGGGTCGAACTCTGGGACAGCAACCCTGCCCTGCCGACCGCCAAGGATCCGGATCCGGAACGCATCGGCCAGCACGGCCTGGAGATCGTCACAGCCCTCGCCCAGACCATCACCGTTGAAAAGACAGCCGTCGGTAAACGCATCACCGCCGGCATCGCCCTCAGCCCGGCCACGACCTAGCCGGACCGGGTTCTCGAACCTCGGCGTTCAGGAGGCGGGCACACCGCAGCCTCCGGCTCAGCCCCACTCGTCCCGCACGATACGGCCCAAGCCCGTCGGTATCCGGCGGGCCAGAAGACCCGCTCACCATCGAGGGAACCGGCCTTCGTGAATGCCTCTGCATCCGGCCCATACGCAGGGCCCCGGGGCCGGATCAGCCTCCCGCAGAGCGGGGGATGGTGGCCGTTGAGACGTCTGGGTGGATGGTGAAGACCCGGTCCAGACCGATGATGGACAGGATGCGGGCGGTGTTGGCGGGGACCGCGGCCAGGGCCACGCCGCCGCCTAGTTCGGTGGCCAGGTTACGGGCGGCCAGCAGAGCGGTGATTCCGCTGGAGTCACAGAATTGCAGGCCGGTCAGATCCAGGACCAGCAGTTGCCCGCCGGTCAGGGTGAGACTGTCGAGGGACTTACGGAGATCTGGGGCGCTCTCGTAGTCGAGGTCACCGGTGATCTCCAGTACAGGACCGGTGGCGGCGTCTCGGGCGGTGATCGTCAGCGGGCTCATCTCAGGTCTTCACTCGCGGGGATGGGCAGCGGGGCGGGCACGCCGAGGGCAAGCAGCGCCGTATCGTCGTCGAGGCCGTCACCGAACCCGGTGAGGAGCCCCGTCAGGGCGGTGATCAGGACCTGCGGTCCCGCGGCGGGCTGGGCGGCGGTGAAGGCGCGCAGGGCGTCCTCGCCGTACAGCTCGCGATCGGGCCCGGTGCGGGCCTCGGTCAGGCCGTCGGTGTAGAGCAGCAGGGTGTCGCCGGGAAAGAGCTGGGTGCGCGCGGTTTCGAACTGTGCGCCGGGCAGGACGCCGACGAGCATGCCGCCGGGGGTTGGCAGATAGTCCGCGGTGCCCTCCGCGTGCTGGATCAGTGCGGAGGGGTGGCCGCCGGAGGCCAAGTGCACGCTGACGTGGTCGTCGGCGGGGTTGAGGACGCCGAATATGGCGGTGCAGTAGCGGGTGTCGCCGCTGGTGTACCGCTCGTGCAGCACGGTATTCAGGGTGCTCAGCACGGTGACGGGGTCAGGGTCGTGCAGGGCGGCGGCCCGCAGCGTGTAGCGGGTCAGTGAGGTGACCGCGGCGGCCTGGGGGCCTTTGCCGCAGACGTCGCCAAGGAAGAATGCCCATCGGTCTGCGTCGAGGGGGAACAGGTCGTAGAAGTCTCCGCCGAGCAGGTCCGGGGAGGCGGTGTGGTAGTAGGAGGCGGCTTCCAGGCCCGGGACCTTGGGCAGCTCGGCGGGCAGCAGGTTCTGCTGGAGGACGGCGAGGGCTTCCTGGAGCCGTTCGCGGTCGGCCTCCGCCTGCCGACGTGCTTCCTCCGCCGCCTGGCGGCCGCGCAGCAGCTCGGTCTCGTAGGCGCGGCGGTCGCGGGCGTCGAAGACGGTAGTGCGGATCAGCAGCGGCTCGCCGTCGTCGCTGGTCTTCACCTTCGATGTGACCAGCACCGGCATCCGCTGTTTTCCGGCGGCTTTGATGTCCAGGGCGATGCCGCTGACCTCGCCCTTCATCTGCAACAACGGGGCGAAGTGCGTCTCGTGGTAGAGCTTCCCGCCCACCGTGAGCAGATCGGCGAACCTCATCCGGCCCACCACCTGAGCCCGGGACAGGCCAAGCCAGTCCAGCAACGTGGTGTTGATCTTCGCGATGGTGCCGTCCATCAGTGTCGACAGGTAGCCGCACGGTGCCTGCTCGTACAGCTCCTCGGCACTGTCCTCCAGCAGCGAGATGAACACCGCGTCCGTGGCACCCACGTCCGGCTCCTCGCCCGGGTCATGGCCGGTGCGGCACATCATCCGGCAGCACCGATGAAGTCGGTGATCGCTTGAGCGGTGGCCTGCGGTGCGCTCAGCTGCGGGCAGTGCCCCGTCGCCTCCAGCGTGACCAGACGGCTGCCCGGGATCGCGTCGTTGACGAAGGCACCGACCTCGCGGGGGGCGATCACGTCCTGCCTGCACTCCAGCACCAGCGTCGGCACCGCGACCGTCTTGAGATCGGCGCGACTGTCGGACAGGAACGTCGTTCGGGCGAAGACCCGGGCCATGTCCGGGTCGGTCGCGCAGAACGACGTGGTCAGCTCCTGGCCGAGCTCCGGCCGGTCCGCGTTACCCATGATCACCGGGGCCATCGCGGCGGACCAGCCCAGATAGTTCGACTCCAGCGAATCCAGCAGCTCGTCGATGTCGTCCGCGCTGAAACCGCCCCGATACCCGTCGTCGTCGATGTAGCGGGGCGAGGGAGCCACCATCACCAGATGGGAGAACCTCTGGGGCGCCTTCGCCGCCGCGAGCACCCCGACCATGGCACTGACCGAATGCCCCACGAAGATCACATCCCGCAGGTCCAGCTCCTCGCAGACCTCCAGCACATCAAGGGCATAGCCCTCCAGCGAGCTGTAGTGCTGCTCGCTCCAGGCCGAAGGGTCCGAGCGGCCGGAGCCCACGTAGTCGAACAGCACCACCCGAAAGTCCACGGCCAGCATGGGGACCACCAGGCGCCACATGTTCTGGTCACAGCCGAACCCGTGCGCCAGCAGGAGCACCGGCCCGTCCGCACGGCCGGTGACGGTGACGTTGTTCCTGAGACGAATATCCATGCCCACCGGTTTCCCATTACTCGGGGCGAGCGAGCCGAAGCGACTGCCTCGGCCCGAACCGGCGCCGAAGCCAAAAGCGGGGGCGCCGGTCCGGCTGCGGGAGGAGTGGTCGTCCGTAGGTGCAGGGTTCATTCCGAACCTTCCTTGATAGACACGTATCAAGGAATTCCCGCCGCGCAAGAGCAGTGCGGGAAACACAAGAACGAGCCGAATGGAATGCAAAAGAAAATCTGGCCTGCAGTGAATCTGGTACGTATGCAGGCGATGAAAAAAGTGGCGTCATGCGGACGTGAAATCCAGGGCTTCAGATGGGTGCAGCTTCGGAGACCCATCGCCCGCAGGCATTATCCAAGGACGCGGGCACTGCGGTAAATGCCCGCAGCGGGGTGCGCGCACCCCGAGAGGTGCGTGCCCCCGCTGCAGAGTGCGCGTCGGCGTCAGACGGGAACGATGTTCTCCGCCGTCGGGCCCTTCTGGCTCGGCACGATGTCGAAGGTAACCTTCTGGCCTTCGAGCAATTCACGGAAGCCCTGAGAGGCGATGTTCGAGAAGTGGGCGAACACGTCGGCACCTCCGCCGTCCTGCTCGATGAATCCGAAACCCTTCGCCGCGTTGAACCACTTCACGGTGCCAGATGCCATGCCATATCTCCTTTGGGGCAGTACACCGGGACCCGCAATGCGCGGATACCGGGTCGCCGCGATGACACCCTCCCGGAATGACCGGAAATATAAAAACGCTTCCACCGGCTGAAAGTACCGTTGGAGGCGCTTGAAGTTTGGGAACCAAGACTGCAACTGAGATCGACAGTAGCATGCCATATCGGCCGGCGTGCGTGACAAAATTCCATTCTGCTCGCTGCGGTAAAAACACTCTCGGCACGGGGCGTTAAACCCTCACCTCGCGGTCGTAGCTATTAATCCACAGCTGACCTCGATTCTTCCCGAGTGGCGTGAACTCGGCCCGATCGACGGTGCGCCCGTAATGATCTCTGTCCTTCGAGGGCGGTCCTTCGTGTGACGCTGCGGGTGCGCCGGGTTCCACGGGCGCGGGGCGCTGCTGGTCGTCCTCCTTCCTGGTCTTCGTCGGGGCGGTATTTTGGCGCCGCCAGGTGGCAGCCGGGAGATCGGAGAGGCGGGTCCAGGCGGTGGTGAACGCGGCGGCCCAGGGCCAGGTGGACTCGATCCGCAGCCATCGGCCGCAGGCGTGTTTCGTCAGGCGGGCGGGCAGGTGGTAAAGCCGGAAGCGCATGGTGTCCGGCTCGGCGGCGGCGAGGTGATCGACGTCGTGGAGGGCGAGGAGGCGGTCAGCTTCGTGAACTGCCGCCTTGAGGGCTGCACCCGGCGGACGATCAGCCGCATCCCCAGCGGCCATCCCTCGTGGATGTTCAGGCCGGTCAGCTCCGCGACGAAGTAGCCCTCCCGCGTCTCACCGTTCTGCTTCAGCGAGGTCTCCCATGCTCGCTCCGGGAGCCTGGCGATTGCTGCCTCGTCGGCATCGGCCATCTTCCAGCCCACCGTGTAACGCACCTTCCGACGTGCGGTGTTGAGGGCTTCGAGGTGCTTCAGCAGGCCGTGGGTGGCGCCCGCGCCATCAACCCGGACGAGGATTTCGGCGTGGGAGAAGTCAGGTGTCTGTTCCAGCGCGGACGCCAGGACCCGGACGTGATCGGCGACCGTGTTCGCGCCGGCATTGCCCGGCCGCAGCTCCATGGCCAGGGACTCTCCGGTGTTCGCGCACCAGGCCACCAGCGGATGGAACCCGAAGGTCTTCTTGAACGTGCCCGCCGCGAGCTCCTTCTTCGAGGCTGCGGTGATGATCGTGGCGTCGAGGTCGATGACGATCCAGCCCGTCAGACGCCGGCCCGGCAACCGTCAGCCAGGGAAAGTCCCCGGGCCGCAGGTGCAGCCGGGACCACACATGCCGGCGCACCCGACGGCGGGCCTTCGCCACCTGCCCCAGCGTCGTCTCGTCGAGTGCGGCCAGGATCCGACGGGCGGTGGAGTCCGAGGCGGGCGGACCGAACAACGGCCGGTGACGGAGCTGGAGCCACTCGGCCTCCAGCAGGTTCGTCGCCCCGGCGGACACCGCGAGCTGCACCAGCAGCGCGGGCCGGTTCCGCTGGCCAGGCCCGCCCACCGGCAACACCCTCGCCAACGCCTCGGCCGGCCCGACCCGGTCCGCACACCGCCGCAGCGGTGCCTCCCCGGCGTGTCCGACCAGCCCCTTGCCGTCGGCCCGCACGGCCAGCCGCCGGTCCCACCTGTACGCTCGGTCACCAGAAAAATGCCTTGATCTTCTGCCCGATACGTCCTCAACAAACGCATCCTTGCAGGTCAACGGCACCTTTCTACTGTCGGGGCGTCAGCCCGTCAATTCCGGTGAATAGCCAGGGCTGACGCGGACGCCGCCCGTCCGAACGCCCTGCCGCCGGACAGAACGACCCGCGCGTCACACCCCGACATGTGTGTGCGGGATTCGCCGGAACCCGGACGCACCGTCTCAGGACACGGGCGGACCGGACGGTCCGGCCGTCCGGCGGTGTTCGGCGTTGATGCGCTGTGCTTCTTCGAGTTGGTCTTCAAGGATGATGATGCGGCAGGCGGCCTCGATGGGGGTGCCGTTGTCGACGAGTTCGCGGGCCCGGGCGGCGATGCGCAGTTGGTAGCGGGAGTAGCGTCGATGGCCGCCCGCGGAGCGGAGCGGGGTGATGAGGCGGGCTTCGCCGAGGGCGCGGAGGAAGCCCTGGGTGGTGCCGAGCAACGCTGCGGCCCGGCCCATGGTGTAGGCGGGGTAGTCGTCGTCGTCGAGCCGGCCGAACGAGTCGTCTGCTGTCATCGCACCTCTCTCGTGGAACGCGTGGAGGGGCCCTGGCGCCATTGGCGCCAGGGCCCCGAAGGAACTGCTACACCATCTGCCGGCCCTGGTACTGCGCCGGCCTTCTGTTTCCGCGGACCCGACCGAAATGCTGCCGGGGGCGCGAGGATCGCGGTTGCTCGACCGGAGACCACCTCACTATCGATGTCCTGCGGTACCCGGGCTCAGCCATTCCGCCCGGGCGATCCTGATGGCGCTCGGCCCCTCCGTTCTTTCCCTCTGGGATCTACTAACTGCCGGTACTGCTCTACCGCGTACTGCTGGTGATGCGACCTGCTCGGTGACCTGTGACAGCGTCACTCTTCGGCAGCCAGCCCCGTCGCCCGTCCTGCGACTACTGCTCTGGCTCAGAACCCCACTGCCGAACCTCCTGGTGCGCGCGCCCGCAGCCGACGCCTTCACCGAGGAACCACTTACTGACTCCACTGCTGAGTACCGCTAACTGCACCTACAGGTACTGCCACTACATCAACTGCGGTCCTGCTCACGGCGGCCCCTGATCACTGCGGGCCACCCGGTCCGGTCGTCAGCCCCGTCGCCGACCTGCGACAACCCTGGCTTCGGAACTCCACCACCGCACCGTCCTGCCAACTGCAACTACCGGTACTACTGCCTGGCAGTTCGTGTCTGCCGGGCCTTGCTGATCTCGGCTACGAGAGAAACCATAGCCAGACGATCTCCCAATGTCTACTTCAGCCAGCATAGATTTTTGTGCGTTCGGCGGGGAGGTAAGCGACCTCGACGGTGGCGGAGGCTGGCACCCGTCACTGCCAGGGCGAGAAGGCGAAAGGTCCGGGGCATGTGCAGCGGGCAGAAGAGTGTCGTCGCGCGATCCAAAAGCTCTGGGACCCCAACGAAGAACGTCAACGCCACAACCGCCCGCTCACCCGCTGGCCGGCGAGGACCTCGGTATGCGGGCTGGTGTGTCGCACGGACAAGGCGTACGGCCGCCGAGTCCGGGGCCGGACGTTGGCGTCCGTTCAGGGGCTCTGTGGTGCGATGACACTGCCCGGCACCGGGCCCTGACGCCGCCCCCTCGGCCCACTCGGCAGGGGGTACTGCGCTGGCGGGCAGTAAAGAGCGAGGAGTCACCGTGACCGTATGCGGGCCTGGCGAAGAAGGCAGGCCGACCACTCGTCTTCCTGACAGCGGCGGCGGCCGGGGCGGGGCGATGACCTTGGCGGGGACGTTGGAGGCGGCGGAGGCCGCGGCGCCCGTGGAGTCGCTCGACGTGGTCGCGCGCATGCTCAAGGAGCACCTCGGGGCCGCGGCGGTGTCGTTCCTCATCACCGACTTCACCGGCAGCTCCGTCGTACGGCTGGGGGCGGCGGGCAGCGTCGACACCGATGAACCCGCCCGGCGCATCACGCTGCGGGGCACCCTGTACGACGACGTGATCCGCACCCAGCGGCCGAGCGTGGAGGACAGGGGTGAGGGCGCACTGGTGCGGATCGTGGCCCCGGTGACCAACCGCGGGGACGCCATCGGGCTCCTCGAACTGTTCCTGCCCGCGGCGCCGGACGCGGAGGTGATGCGGGAGATCGGCGAGACCGCGCACGCGCTGGCGTACATCGTCATCGCGAACCGGTCCTTCACCGACGTCTACCAGTGGGGCCGCCGCACCACCCCGCTGAGCCTGGCCGCCGAGATCCAGCACCGGCTGCTCCCGGCGTCGCTGGCGTGCGAGGCGGCGCAGTTCGCGGTCGCCGGGGCGCTGGAGCCGGCCGACCACGTCGGGGGCGACACCTTCGACTACGTGATCGACCGGGACACGGTCCAGCTCTCCGTCACCGACGCCATGGGCCACGACGTCGACGCCGCACTCCTGGCCACCCTCGTGGTCGGGGCCCTGCGCCGGGCGCGGCGGGCCGGTGCGAGCCTTGGGGAGCAGGCCCACGAAGCAGACCGCGCCGTGCGGGAACACGGCCGCGAGGGTTATGTCACCGGTCAGCTGCTGCGGATCGGTCTGCTCGACGGCGGTACCGAGTTCGTCAACGCCGGGCACCCCTGGCCGCTGCGGATGCGGGACGGCCAGGTACGGGAGATCGTTCCGAAGGTCGACAGGCCGTTCGGCTTCCACGCCCCGCACGCCTACCGGGTGCAGTCGTTGGACCTGCGGCCGGGCGACCGGCTGGTGATGCTGACCGACGGCATGCTGGAGCGCAACGCCAACAGCCTCGATCTGCCGGACCTGATCGTCCGCACCCGCGCACTGCATCCCCGCGAGGCCGCCCGCACCCTCATCGCCGCGGTCGTCGACGCCAACCACGGTCACCTGCAGGACGACGCGACCGTCATGTGCCTGGACTGGCACGGCATCGGCCACTCCCATCGGGACGCCGACACCGGCGCCGACCTCGCCGACGCCTCCGCCCCGTCACCTCCGGAGCAGACCACCTGCGGACAATGACCCTGAGACCGCTCCACCCCCCGCTTCGGCCGACCCGTCGCGGCCCGGCACGCGGCAACGTGCGTGACCAGCGGCCCTGGCCAAAACGTTGTCGCGGTCAGTAGACGGCCAGGGAAATGGTGATGTAGTGCGCCGTGAAGGCCGCCACGGTCAGGGCGTGGAACACCTCGTGGAAGCCGAACCAGCGCGGTGAGGGATCGGGGCGCTGGAGGGCGTAGACGACCGCGCCCGCGCTGTAGAGGAGACCGCCGGCCACGACCAGGGTGAGTACGGCCGCTCCGCCGGTGTGCAGGAAGTCGGGCAGGTAGCGCACCGGTGCCCACCCCAGCGCCAGGTAGCACGGGGTGTACAGCCAGCGCGGAGCTCCCACCCACAAGACCCGGAAGGCGATGCCGACCAGTGCGCCCGCCCACACGATCCATAGCAGCACGGACCGCTGGCCCGGCGGGAGAAGGACCACCGCAAGGGGCGTGCAGGTGCCGGCGATGATCAGGAAGATGTTGGCGTGGTCGAGACGCCGCAGGACCGCCTCGCCGCGCGGCCCCCAGGTGCCACGGTGGTAGACGGCGCTCGTTGCGAACAGCAGCCAGGCGGTGACCGAGTACACGGCGCAGGCCACGGCTGCCTGCGGGGTGCGGGCCAGACAGATGAGCACGATGCCCGCGATCAGTGCGGCGGGGACCATACCAGCATGCAGCCAGCCCCGCAGCCTCGGCTTGATCGGTTCGGCCAGATCCGCCGCCCGCTCCACCAGAGCGGCAACCGAGTGCCCGCTCTCCCCACCTTGTGATCCGCAGGGCAGCCCGTCTTCATGGTGTTCTCCACGCGCTGCAGCGGCGTACATGTATTCGGCTTCAGCGGCTTCGTGCGACACGGCTCCTCGTCCTCCCTCGGACTCCTGGGCATCACCGGTGATCATGCAGCCATGCTAAAAGACCTCGCCCAGACAGTTTTCTGCAAGGCCGGTCTCGAAACAGCCAGGCCGCGTCGCCGGAAATGGGCCACTTCGCCGCCGTGTGAACTCCGGCCCGTTGCTGCTGCCGCCCATTGGGCTCGAAGCGGAATAGATCAGCTGCTCATGGGAACGATCAGAGCTCCCGAGCGGGTATCTCCGCTCCCTGCGCGCAAGGATCGCCGATGCTTCCTGAGGTCCGCCCCCACCTGTCCGGCCCCCTCGCCGACCAGTTGGAACACCAACTGGGTCTGGCTCCGCAACGGGAAGCCGGCGATCTCGATGTGCAGCGCGTCGCCGGCATCGCCGTCATCGCAGCCGCCCACTCCGATGGGTATGCGGCCACCGGTCACCTCCTGGGGCTGCTGGCCGCGCTGCCTGCCCCCACCAAGGCGGGAGAACGCTTCTGGTCGGAGCTGTGGAGGTCTTCGGGCACCGCGTACCTGCTGCCTGCCAACATCAAGGCTGCGGTGCTGCGTTCCCTGGCGGGAGAAGGAATCGTGCTGGCCCGACAGATCCTGTCGGCTGTCGATGAGATGACCCCGCCCCAGCGCGTCGCAGCCGGGGAGGTGATCGGTCAGGCCCTCGCCGAGTCCGACCATTTTCCCGACCTCAAGACACAGGTCATCGGAGAACTATGGCTCCGTGACCTCGAACTCACCGCTTGGCGCGTCCTGCACGCGGACCGCAGGTCCGACGATCCGACAGGACGCAAAGCATTCCTCGATGCCTGGAGCAGGGTCTGAGCTTCAGCGCTTGCTTGTCGTGATGGGTGAACAGTTCCAGCAGTGCCCGGACGGGCACGTGTGCGTCTGCAGGATGGCGGACGGTGCCGTCCAGGCAGAGGATGTAGCGCGTGCGCCGTCCGGCGCGCTCCCGGCGCAGGTAGCCGGCCTGTTCAAGATCGTGACGATGTTCCGGGCGGTCCGCCCGGTGACGTGGCAAGCCGCGGCGATGCAGCGAAGGCGGGCGGCAGGGGCGCGGGCCATGACGATCAGCACACGGTTGTGGTGGGTGAGGAAGCTCCACTTCCCGGTCTGTTCGTTCACCATCTGCTCCGTTCTTCGATGTTGCCCAGCCGTGAAGACCGCAGGGAATTCGGTTTCATCACCATCAGTGGCAGGCCGTGAGTGTCGACCACTCGACCGCGGTGGCGGCCGTTGATCCCTTTTTGCCAGGGTCGGAGCCGTGAGAGTCTTCCCACGGTCGAAGCCGCTTGGCCTGCCTGCGAGGCGCTGACCGTGGCCACCGCCCTGGCTCCTTTGCCCATCCGGCGGCGGATCCGTCCGGTCAGCACCTCCCGCACACCAGGGGGAACCTCAGGGTGGCCAGTAAATATAATCGGCCCATGTCGAAGCCTGACGAGCTGCTCGTTGACGTCGCCACCCTGGTGGAGTCCGGGCAGAGCAACCAGATGTCCCTGACCGTGGTCACCGGTGGTGCTGTCATCACCGGCCGGCTTGCTCCCGAAGCAGTGTGGCGGCAGAGGGTGTCGGACGTGCTGACGGATTCCGCCCGCCTGGGAGAATTCTCAGCCGTCTTCGACACCCCCGCGAAGAACGGGCCGCCCACGCATCTGCACTTCCATGTCGCCCGGATCCTGCAGGGCACGGTGGGGATCCCGGAGACGGGCGGGATGTACCGCGTGGCGATCGCCGACGTCGGCGCCTGGACCGTGGGCGACTTCAGCTATTCCGACCACTGAGCACCCACTGCGACGGGAACCCGTTGCAAGCAGTGTGGGGGGGGGGGGGGGGGGGGGGGGGGGGGGGGGGCCGCCCGGGGGGGGGGGGGGGGGGGGGGGGGGGGGGGGGGGGGGCCCGGCCCGGGGGGGGGGGGGGGGGTTTTTTTTGGGGGGGGGGACATACTCGTTTTTTTTTTTATAAAAAA
>NZ_JBIAQM010000067.1:0-23330 GCF_042888945.1 Streptomyces sp. NPDC002698 | reverse complement strand
CCAGCCGCGGATGCCCGAGACCTTCCTCCGCCTGCTCCTGGGCACACTGGCCGCCGGACTCGGCACCCTCTACGCGATCAACGCGCTGCGCTGACATGCTTCGTCGACCATCACGATGCGAACCATGGGCACGGTGATCGCCGAGGTCTGCCGGGCATGCCAGACGGTTGCCCAGGGCCGGTGGCAGACGGGGCTGGTCGCGACGGTTGCTGTACTTCGATGCCGGACAGCCACCTGCCCTGCTGGCCGACCACCACTTTAGGAGCGAGGTTGGGCGGCTGCTGGGATGAACTGCGCAGACGTGCACTGGGGCAAGTGCACCCTTGTGCTCCGTTGTTGTCGCCGAGTCCCTGTGAGTCCCCGCCCGTTCCGGCACGAGAGTGGCACGGGCTTGAGGTGGTGGTGAGGCAGCCGACCCTTGTCGCACCCCGGGTCGCGGCCTTTACCGTGCGGACGACCTCACCGCCAACCAGGTTACGTCTTCTGATCCGTAGCTCTATGCGGATCGGTCGGTGAGGGTCAAACCATTCGCACTACGGCCTTACGAGGTCGCCGCTGGACAGGGCCGGTTGGTGCGGTTGCTGTACTTCACTGCTGTACGGAACCCAGCCGGCCTGCTGGAAGTGGAAGCATGTCCCGATGATCACAATCAATGTCGGTGAGGCGACCGACGAACGCAGTCTCCACAGCCTGTTGAAGGAGGAGTTGGGCTTCCCGGACTTCTACGGGGCTAACTGGGACGCCTTCTGGGATGCCATCACGGGCCTCGTGACGATTCCCGACCGCCTGCGCTTCATCGGTTGGGACGCGCTGGCGGAGCGTGTGCCACGCGGCGCGGAGATGCTTCAGCGAGCGCTCACCCTCTACAGCGCCGAGGTGAGCTCTGGGTTCGTGGCTGAGTACGTATCGGGTGATGTCTGAAGCCGGAGAAGTGAAGGGCCGGGCCTCTGGCCTGCGCCCATGCAATCGATCAACGCTGCGACCTGCGACTTGGCTGTCGGTGGTTGTCAGCGTTGGTCGTCGTTGAGCGCCCTCGCACGGCCCAGGGACGGCTCAGGCGTGATCACCCGAGCGATGTCCCCGACTCGTGCAGCCGAACTCTCACCTGGTGGTTGTGCTCAGCGTGCCCGATGACCTCACCGCGGATGCGGGCCCCGAGAACGGGCAGTCCCATGCCCTCGGGCATGGCAATGATTTCGGCCAGTGCGACGGCGCCCGGAATCCCGTCGACCCGGATGAAGACGCCGAAGGGCTGGCGTCCGATTACCTCTCCTGCGACGGAGGCTCCCAGGGGGAGGGCCGCAAGGGTCGCCGTCCAGACTTCCTCCGGCGACTGCCCCGGCACGTTGGGGCGGCGCGTTGGCCAGGTGTACTCGTCCATGGGCAGATCATGGCCTGCCCAGAAGCCCGCGACCACTGCGTTGCAAGTTCGGCCCATCAGCCGCCATGGAGCTTTGAGGCCCTCGCGCGCCGGGCGCCTTCGATTGCTCACGGCTGCCTGTGTACGCCGTAGTTGATGTCAACTGGTGATGTCAGGTTGGATGGTGCGATGGAGCACGTTGAGGCAGAGCTGTTCACGGACGGTGGGAACAACGCTGTGGTGCGCCTGCCACCGCGCCGGTTCCCCGGCGTCTTGATCCAGGGTGACTCTCTCTCCGTCATCCGCAGCGAAGTTGCCGAAGTCCTTGAAGCCTGCGAGCAGGGCGACCTCGCCGGGGCACGGGAAACCGCGGGCCTTCTGCTTGCTGACCTGGATGAGTTGCTGGCGCGGTACACCGCCGCGCTGGATGCCCACGAGATCCCGCGGCCGTACTGATCTCAAGGCTCCGGTCTCGCCCGAGGGCTACGCAGGATCGGATGATCCCGGGGTGGTCATGCGCGGGCAACTCGTCGGGCAGGTCCTGCGATCGCGTCCGTTGCTCATGGTGACGCGCGACGGCGCGAATACCGAATGGAATTCGATGCCTTCCGAGGAGTGTCGCCACGGTCAGTCAACGACCTGACGTGGTGTGACTCGTGGCGAGGGGTGAAGGAGATCGCCGACCCATCGTCGGCTGGGGCCACGCCAGACCGGAAGCCGGGACCGCGTCAAGTCCGGGCCTGAGCCACAGCCCACAAGGTGCACCTGTGCTTCACCCCGACCGACGCCTCCTGGGCCAACCTCATCGAGCCGCACTTCGGACCACTGCGCAGCCTCGTGATCGACAACAACGACCCGCCCAACCACCCAGCACTCACCCGGCAGATGCAGGACTGCCTACGCCGACGCAACGACCACCGCCGCCACCCCGACCGTCCTGCAAGCCCGGCGCCGCGAACGTGCCCGCATCCGCATCTGCAGCGAGAAGGGCACCCGCTGGGGCCGCCCCCGTCCGAAAGCCGCATGAACAACCGAACTGGCGCCCCAACACGGACAACGCACAAGCTGGAAGGGGCTGCCCGCTCCCATCGCGATACGGTGCTGCCATGTCACGATCAGTCGAAACGGGATCAGCGTTGTCTCCCGTCACCGCGGACGATGTCGACCTTGCTGTGCGGCTCGCCGTGGGCGTCCTTCGTGAGGCACCCGCGACGGAGTGGGACGGCAAGGCCGGTTCGCTGGAGTGGGACTGCTGGGAGACCCTCGAGCACCTCGCCGACGACCTGTTCTACTACGCCGTCCAGTTGGGACCGCAGAGCCCGCCGCTGGACACCCATGTGCCCATCGCGTTGAACCAGAAGAGGCCGGGCGGACCTTGGAACTTCCTCTTCGCGGACCGTGACGCGGGTCCGGCCGGCCTGCTTCAGGTGCTGGAGGCGACTGGCGCGCTGCTGGTCGCCATGGTGCGTACGACGCCGCCCCGGGTCCGCGCCCACCATGCCAGCGGGGTGTCAGACCCCGAGGGCTTCGCGGCAATGGGGGTGGTGGAGACGCTGGTGCACACGCACGATCTGGCGGAAGGCTTCGGGCTTGCCTGGACCCCGCCGTCCGCTCTCTGCTCGCGAGTGCTCGCCCGTCTGTTCCCAGAAGCCCCGGCCGGCGCGGATCCCTGGCTCACCCTGTTGTGGGCCACCGGGCGCACCGAACTGCCCGGGCACCCTCGTCTCACCACATGGCACTGGGACAGCACGCTGCGATCATAGGCGCGGATCGACTTGAGCCTAGGTCAGTCCGATGACCGTGCCCGTACCGCGGCGAGAACGCACCGAACCAACCGTCCCCACCGGCAACCCGGCGAACCTGATGCGGCACTAGATGATCAGTTCCAAGGGATGCCTGCGGAGGGTGTGGGGTGGGCGGCGGCCGAAGCCACCGCGAGACGGTCAGGCGGCGGGCTGCCGGCCCTGGTTGTCGAGGTGGCAGCGGGCGGTCAGGCGTCAAGGTCGACTTCGGGGTGCGTGAACCGCACGGGCCTGCCCAGCGACCGGGCGTAGGCGATTTCGGCTCGGGTGCTGTCTCCGATGTAGTCGCCGACTACGAGCACCTCATCAGCGAGCCGGATCTTCGCCCGGTGCAGATCGTCGAGTCGGACCTTCAGCGCCTCGGCCTCGACAGGATCGGACCAAAGTTCGTGCGGCGACTTCATGTCACAGCCCGGTTTGACGACAATCTTTCCGGCTTTGGTCTCCCGCAGATCGGCCTCGTTCATCTCGGTCATGAAGCGGGTGGATCCGCAGATCACGACGATAGGCGGGAGGCTCAACAGCTCCTTCGCGTCGGCGAGCTTCGCCTCGGGGGTGGGCAGTTGCGGGTATGACACCGGTTGCTCCTGGTGGTGTGGTCCAAGGGGTGCCTGCGGAGACGAGAACGAGGGTGTCCAAGGTCGTTCTGTGACGAACGACGTGGCCACCCTCGCGACAGCACTCTATGCGGCGACAGAGGCAGCCCCAAGTCCATGCGGCCAGCCCGCCGACCAGTTCACCTGCTTCATCGGTGACCTTGATCGAGAACGTTCCGCGGTCAGTCACACCTGTGGCGGCCGTGTTGAAGGCGACCAATTCCTCGCTCAGCCGGACGTTGAGGTCGGTGTCGCGCTCGCCGACGGTCAGAGTCGGGCCGGAGCCGTGGTCAGTCGTCACGTCGCGGAGTATGTCAGTCCGTCCAACTCCACAGCACGCGATTACTCAGGACCTTGATCCACTTTCACAACACGTCCTAGAGCCCCGAGTCATTGCCCACCCATCCGGGCTGCAACTGCCGCTTCCGCGCTGCGGGGTTGGCCACTCGGCGACGAAAGATCGGCAGTCGGCGGCGGCTGACCTGCAGCCGCCCGGCGCTGACGTCCCTGTCCACCTGCGCTGCAGCCATACCTTCGCCGAGTTCGCAGCCAGATTCCGCGTGGGCCCGCCCCCAGCCTTACCGCCGCGCGAAGTCAAAAACCAAGCTGCGGAGGAACATCTGATCGCACGAGGCGGACTCGCGCGGCTGGTATGCGGCCGGGCAGGTAGAAGAATCCGTTGCCGTTGTCGAGGAGCAATCCCTCATCGATGCCGTCCACGCACCAGAGATCAACCGGCCCACCGGTGTTGTTGATCTGAAGGAAGAACTCCGCTGTCTCCTCGCCCCGACAGACGAAGATCCCCTCCACCTCAGGGCGGCGGCTGCCGGCGATCCCCGGTGCGGCGCCCATCCGGGTCCAATCCAGGCCATGCTGTGCGATCGACCGCCGATTGAGCACGGACGAAACGTGGAAGAGGTTCGATGTATCAAACACGCCAGGAGTATAGGAGGCAGTGAGGCTTCCTCCTCAGGTTGAGGTGGTCAGCTCCAGGGTGAGGACGGCCTCGACGAGGTCGGTGATGCGGGTTGTGCTGCAGCGGAGTTTCCGCGGCAGGCGCCAGGACTTGAGGGTGGCCATGGCCTGTTCGCCGATTGCGCGGATCTTCGCGTGGGCGCGGTTGACGGCCTTCTTCCCGGCGGAGAGCTCGTTCCAGCGGCCGCGGAACGGGACGCGGACGGCGGGGCCGGAGCCCTGGTTACGCCTCGTCGGCCCAAGCACCGGAGGCCGCCGGTGTTGAGGGCGTCGAGCAGGCCGCGGGAGCGGGCTGCCCTGATGCCGTGGACCGCGCCCACGCGACGGTGCATGACCGGCAGGCGCTTTCCGTTCCCCACCACAGGCGCCCGCGGTCGATGAACTGGCCGATGTCGCATGTCAGCACACCGCCACAGGCATCGCATCACGTTGCGATCTTCACGCCCTGGGCCGATCATCTTGCTCCTCGTCGCCCGCTTAGCTTGTTTTTTCATCTACCAAGATATTCCGGGCTTGCCGATGGCCTTGAGGGTCTCGGGTCGTTTGACGGTTTTGCCGACGTCGTAGCGGGGTGCCCGGAGTTCGTTCTTGGCTCCGGGTGGCTGTCCGGGGCTGACGCCTCGGGGTTTGGGAACACGGGTCGGACAGGCGAGGTGAGCGCGAATGTTCCTGAACCCCGGCGGACCCAGGCCGGGATGAGCCGGTCGGCCGTTGACGCCGTGCATCCGCGGTGACTTCGGCAAACGCATGACACGGTCGGAACGGACCCGGCCGACCAGCTCGACCGGCAGGTCACGGAGGGCACAGGCCAGGCGGGTGACGTCGTAACCTGCATCGCTGACGACCACGATGTCCGGGTCCCCGGCCTGCCACTGGCCGACGGTGATGAGCCGTTCAACGACTCCTCGGAGCTGAGCGACGGTGACCGCGGTCACGTCGTCCGCCGGGCCGAGCCGGACCGCGTCCAGGATCGCGGTCCAGGACGTGGCGCCTGGCTCCAGCGCGGCGACGAAGGAGTAGGGCCAGCCCGGAATGAACTGCGACGCAGTCGTCGCCCGGCCGTAGACATGGCAGAACAGCCTCTCCGCCGAACATGGTGCGGCCGAACGAAGCCACGGCGACACATCGACCGCCAGGACCAGGCGCCCACCGTCGAAACGCGGCGACGACAGGCCGGTCAGCACCGTCCGCAGTCGGCCGACGTCGAACCGGCCGTGGTTCAGGCCGAGGCAACGGCGCCCTCGGCGTCGGTGGGAATCTCCGCATCAAGCTCCGCACGCTTATGTCTGACGGCGTCGTGGAACTCCGGCGTGTCCAGCCACAAGAGCTGATCATCGAGGTCCTCAGGCTCCTTGACCAGGAGCCTGGCGGCGATGTCCAGGTTCAGCCATGCCTGCCAACGCTGTCCGGTGGTGTCCAGCCCGGTCACGAGAGCGAGGGAACTATCGGAGACGTCGGCGACGCAGGCCGGTGCCCTGCTCCACTCAACCAAGGCGGGCAGGTCCGCGTCGTTCCCTACCCCGTGATCGAACCGGAGCGTCTGCCAGCCGCCCGGCCGGGACTCCCATGTGCGCACGGTGGCCTTGAGCTCTTCGTCGAAGCTGTCGAACACGGGAGCTTCCAGCAGAGGGCGGTTGCTGCGAGCAAAGACCAGGTGACCCGAAAATCCCACGGAAGCTTCTCCTTCGAGATGTTGGACGCACCTTATGGGCTGCCACTGACACCGCAGGGATGATCGGCATCTGCTCGCCGTCAGGTCGGCTCATCTACTGGGACGGCGATACCCGATGAGAGCCGAGGCGACGGCAACGAACGCGAGGAAGCGCTCGGCTTTGCGTTCGTGGCGGCGGGCATCGCCTCGAGCGAGTCGTTCGGCGGCTGGACGAAGACGTTCACCGACCCCCGCCTCTGCGCGGCCGTCGTCGACCGCCTCACCTTCAACGGCACCATCATCGAAACCGGCACCGACTCCTACCACCTCGCCTCCACCCGAGCCCGAGCTGAGGAGTCGGCCAAGGCCAGCTGACCGCGACAGGCTCAGGGCCGACAACCCGCTCCCACACAGGCGACGGGCCATCGGCCCGAGATGCTCCAATAGGCTGCGGTGGTCATGGACACGCACACCGAACCCGAGCAGACCCGGCATAACACGAACGCTGCTGGTCCGCCGATCCGGCAGCTGTTCCGGGACGTCATCGCCGACCGTCTGCCGGGCCCCAGGCCGCCCCAGGCCACGATGCTGTTCGACGCCGAGATCGACGCCTACTGGGACGACTGGAGCTTCCTCGGCGACTTCTACAACGAGATCCTCCACCAGGACACCTGCCAGCCCGCCACCGCTGACGGCCTCGCCCTGGTCACAGCCCTCGCAGTCGACGACCGCGTTCCCGCCCGACACCGGTTCCAAGCCGTCGAACTGCTGGTCAGGGCTGCCACTGTCGCCGAACGCCACCTCGCCGAAAGCTGGCCGGCCACCCCTCAGCACGCCGATCCCGACAGCGAGGCCCGGGCCCGCAACGCGGTCCAGGCTCACGTTCCAGATCTACTGGGACGCTGGTCGGCCGAATGCCCAGCGGTTCGCCTCGCCCTCGCCGGACTCGCCGTGCTCTTCCCGACGGACCGCACCCTGCCCGCGTTGACGCCGCGCCTGCAAACCTTCACGCACCAGTACACCCAGGGCACCGACATCGGCGATTACGTGCGGTTCGTCCTCGTCCTGGCCACCCAGAACGACGACCAGATCCTCACGGTGACAGAGAAGCTCACTGACGCCTACTGGACGGGAACATCCCGCGGAGCGCCAACACGGCCACGAGCCCTACACCTCCTCGGCCAGATGCTGACCAAGATCGGAGCCGGACTCACCCAGTCATGTCTCGGCAGTGACCCCCACGGTCAGGACGAGCGAGACAGCGCGCGTCGCACGCGCCGCTAATTCTCATGAACATTCACGACCCTCAAGATCTGCAACTGCTGTCCGAACCGACGGACAAACGCTGCCCTTACGAGGGTTCTGGCACGACTTCCGTGAAGCGGTCACGATTAGTGATCAGTAGGTGTTTCGAGTGCTTGGAGGATCTGTCGCACTTCCTGGCGCCACTGGTCGGCGTCGGCGCTGTCCACCCAGCCGGTTGCCATTTCTGATCCGTCCTGGAGAACCCGGTCCAGTGCGAGTCTCGCCGACACGCGAAGGGAGGCCGGCAGATTAGGCAGCGGTTCCCTGGGGCCGTCATCGGGGTCAATCAC
Source organism: Streptomyces sp. NPDC002698 (assembly GCF_042888945.1). Lineage (NCBI taxonomy): Bacteria > Bacillati > Actinomycetota > Actinomycetes > Kitasatosporales > Streptomycetaceae > Streptomyces > Streptomyces sp. NPDC002698. Next base: position 15,351 of record NZ_JBIAQM010000067.1, on the reverse strand, counting down.
GATGGGGCTGTCCGGGAGGGTGCTGGCGACGAGGGCGCCGGCGGCAACCGCTTCGGCCTCGTCTCCGCTACCGACGCGTTCTCCCGAATCGGTGACTCGCTGGAATGCCCGCCCCAGCACGTCGATGACCTGCTGGTGGGTGAGTCCCTCAAGTTCATCGACGAAGTCTGCGGCGAGGTCGCTGTCGAACGGGCCGGTTCCCCACGTTCCCATCTATGGCTCCTGATACGGCTGTCTCGGACGAGGGCATGGTTCCAGGAGCCGCTGACATCGGTCACGGGGCGAACAGGACCCGCTTGCGGAGCAGTGTGAAGCCGACGCGACCAAACATCTGGCGCTTGAGCATCTTGATCCTGTTGACGTGTCCTTCGACGACGCCGGAGTCCCAGGGCAGGGTCAGGCCGGCGATGACGGCGTCACGGTCTCGGTCGATGCCGGCCGCGAGAGTGTCGAGGCTGGGAAGGTCGTACCGGCGGACGGCGTCGAACCACTGCGGGAGTCGTTCCCCCTGCCGCTCGGTGAGCATGTGAGCGAAGGGCCGGACGTGACCGGTCAGGGCTTCGAGTTCAGGGCAGTCGGCAAGGACGGCCTTGAGCCGGAGTTGTTCGATCTCGGTCAGCGTCTCGGGTCGGCTGAGGATCCATCTCGTCACCACGCGGGGTGCGGGCGGTTGGGGACATTTACGTCACGTGGCTGAAAGGCATTGAGCAATTACTTCCCGAGTCGAGGAGATCCGGGATCATGAAGCATGCTCCCGGATGACTGGCACCTCACCCAAGACGTCGATGACTTCCTCGCCCGAGCCGGGAACTTCCTGCGCTCGCGCCCCGCCCTGCACAACACGCCGCTGACGGACATCGAGAAGCTGCGGATACGCAGGCCGGACGCACACGGCCCCGTCACCGCCGTCTTCGGCCGACTGGAGTCCGGAGGCGAGGTCCAGGCGATCTTCTATCTCACTTCGCGCGGCCGCCTGGGCCTCACCCCCCTCTCCGTCGAGCAGACCGACGTCCTCGCCGCCCATCTGGCCGTCCTCGGCCACTCGCCCGCCAACGTCATCGCGGACCACGACACCGCCGGCGCTTTCGCCGAGTCGTGGCAGCGGCACACGGGCGCAGCCCCGGTACCTTTCTGGCGGACGCATCTCTACCGTCTCGGTACCCTCACCCCACCGCAGCCGTGCCCGGAGGGCCGGGGTCGCAGCACGGGCGGGCAGGACCGTGAGCACGTTGTGCGCTGGTGCCGTGAGTTCTGTGTCGACGTCGGGGAACAGCGCTCCATCGACCTGATCGACGCCGGCTCCTGGGACGACTCGCGTTTCGGCGACAGGCACTTCACGTTCTGGGAGACCCCGGACGGCACGCCCGTCTCGATGGCGGCCGCGACCTCGGTCGTCGGCGGCATGGTCCGAATCGACCCCGTCTACACCCCGGCCCACCTCCGAGGCCGCGGTTACGCGGGCGCCGTGACGGTCGAGGTGAGCCGGGCGGCGCTGGCCGCGGGCGCGACGGACGTCGTCCTGTTCACGGACCCGGACAACTCCACCAGTAATGCCCTCTACCAGCGCATCGGGTACGTTCACGTCGCCGACTTCGCCGGATACGAGTTCTCCTGAGGCGCACCACAGGCCGAGTGGGGGTCCTGACCTACGCAAACGCAGCTGCCGCAGGCCCGGCGCGGCCGGCCGGGTGAAGGCGTAGCGGCCCAGGAAGTCGATGTGGTCGTACTGGAGTGGGGAGAGCCGGGCGAGCAGCTCGCCGGTGACGGGGAAGCCGTCGGCGTCCGGCTGTTTGACGGCGGCGCCGATGTAGAGGCTGTCGAACAGGACTGCGGAGTTGAGGGCCGGTCCGAGGGCGCCGAGCTGGTCTTGTCCGAACCAGCCCAGCCGATCCCCCGACGAGGCCGGTTGCAGTGATGTTGCTGAAAGCAGCGGTCAGAAACTCTGCTGCCCAAGCGCGTTCGGTCGTGTCGCGCCGTGGGGCCTGCCTGGCCGCCTGTGACAAGGCGTCCGTGGTCAGGAGACAATCCACCACATGGATGACGCGTTCACACTCCTTCGGCAGGCCGTCGAACTGCTGCCTGAGGACGCCGTGGCAGAGAACGGCGTGACGGTCGGGGATGTGCGCGAGGACATCGAGCACCAGGAATGGGAGATGGTGCTCGATCTTCTCATCGAGATCGCGGATGTGCAGCCCGTGTCCGTGGATTTCTGGGAGCTTCTCGCCGAGGCCGCTCGGCAGATGATGCTCGACCGCAGCCGCCGCTGGTGCGAGTGGCGGGGCTGGGAAGTCAAGCACGGCACTGTCCGGGCGACGCTGAGCTTGGTGGGAGCAGAAGAGGGCGGACGCCAGAGTGCCTTTTCCGCGGACGGTCGGCTCAGACCACTGTGGGATACCGGTAACCGCACTGCCGACGGAGAGCGAGATCTGAACATCGCGACGTTGTGGGTGGAGTTCGCGGAAGAGCTCGGTCCCGGGGAGACCGCCGACGTTCGGCTGGCTCCTCTGAGCCCCGGCCAATGGCGGCATCTGAAGGTCGGCGACGTGATCACCATGCACGAGGGCAGACCTGTCGCCGGCACGGCCACGGTCACCGAGGTCCTGCCTCCTCGCACCTGAACCCACCTCATGGGCGGCCAGGTCCGAAGCGGCCGAAGACCGATGGGCGTCAATCGCTGCCAGAACTCGGGGGGAGTCGGCCGGCACTGGAGCGGAAGTCGGACATGCCGAGGTGGACGGTGGTGTGCCGGGCCGCGACGTCGCGCATCGCGGCGAGCTTCTGCTCGGCGGCGGCAAGACTGGCCTCGATCGCGGCGACCTCGCCGAGCCAGCCTTGTTCCTCGGCTTCCTGGAGTCGGTGGAGCAGGTTCGCGTGGATCTCCTCCAAGCGGGGCATCTGCTCGGGATCTGGTCGCAGGGCGGGGCATCTGATGCAGGCGTCCGCTGCCCCATGCCGAGCATCAACCCGAAGACGGTCCCCCGCCTCGACGAACTGGAGGAAGACCTGATCGCACGCCGCCAACGGGCTGTCCAGGAGGACTGGCGAGGCGAGACCGAAGGGCTCGACCTCACGCTCACCTTCCCACGGGGCAAGCGCGAGCAGGCCCGCCGTATCGCGCGAAGCGGCCCGGTCTCCCTCGGCCTTCCCGTAGTCCCTCACCTAGTCCCTCACCAGAAGCCTCAGGTCACACCAAGGTGATCAGCGCCAAGCTGAACTGGTTTTTCACGTCTGGTACGGGAGGGCCGGCGTCGGACATGCCTGGCTCGAGAATTGCCGGCTATCGGCAGGGGTTGGTGGTGTCAGCGGACTCGCCCGGTGAGACGAGTCCTGTCTCGTAGGCGAGGACGACGGCCTGGGCTTCGTCGGGTGCGGTGAGGGCCTGGCGGATGTGGTGGAGGGGCAGCGGGATCGGGGAGACGGCGGTGCCGGTGGGGATCTGGGCGATGGGGTTGGTGAACAGCAGGCGGCCGGTCTTGAGGACGTCGAGAGGCGGTCGCGCCGGGGCGATCGTGGCCGGAAGCGACCTTTCGCCGCGGGGCGTCATGGTGCCGCATGCGCCTCCTGTCTCGCGGGCGTAACGGCACGTGCTTTCTTCGCACTGGTGATCTATGGTCACGCTGTTCATCGTGGAGGGAAGACGCATGGTGCGTGGGAGACGGGTCGCTGTGCTGTGCGCGGCCGCGGTGCTGATGCTGGCCGGGTGCGGGCAGCAGGCGGCGCAGGCCAAGCCTGTGTTCGAGAGTGCGGAGAAGCTGCCCGAGAAGCTCGCGAAGGACGGCACCACCATTCTCGTGGGCGATCCGGACGCGAGGATGACCGTGCACCTGTACGAGGATCCGCGCTGTCCGTACTGCGAGGAGTTCGAGACGACCGGCGGTTCCCCGAAGCTTCGGGAGATGATGCTCGACCACCGGGCCAAGGCCGAGTACACACTGGCCTCCTTCTTGGACGACCGCCTGGGTGGCGGCGGGTCGAAGAGGGCGGTCAACGCCCTGCGTGCCGCACTGGAGGAGGGCAGGTTCGTCGAGTACCACGAGGTGCTCTTCGCCAACCAGCCCGAGGAGAGCGTCGACGGCTACACCGACGCGTATCTGCTGGAACTGGCCGGCCAGGTGGAGGGTCTGGGCGGACCGGAGTTCAGCGCGGCCGTGAAGAGCATGAAGTACCGCTCTTTCGTCACCGCCTCCGAGAAGGCCTACGAGAAGGCCGGCGGAGCGAAGGAACCCGAGGGCCCCGGGACACCCACCGCCGTGATCAACGACAAGCGGATCCCCATGGAGTACAACAGCCTGCTCCTCAACGGCGCCGCCTTCGAAAGCCTGCTCCAGCAGATCTCCGACAAGCCCTGGGACTGGGTGGCGACCTCCTTGTGAACGGACGCGCCACCACCGGCGAGGCGCGGCTCCGGGCCCGCCGCATCGATCCTGCCCGCTGCGACTTCTCCCGAGCGGGCTTCAGCTCCGGAGAAGTCGAATCGAGGCGAACGGACTCGGGGTGACCGCGCAGGCCGCGCTCCGCCCGCCCTCGGGGATGTGCCATCGGCATCGCGCTCGCACCGATTTCGTTCCCGGTACAGAGCCGCTTACTTGCGCACGCCGGGCTCGGGGCCGGCGGCGTTCGGCCCGATGGCCGTATTGAGGGAGAACTGCTGTGAGGAGATGGTGCCCCTGCGTCGGGTGCGTGGACCGGTGAGCCAGTTACTGTGCGCCGTGATCAGGCGGCGCCTCTCACACGGCTCGGAGTCGTGAAGGACTCGCCGCGCCCTGACCGTCGCACGAGCAGTGCCGGTCACGTCTGCGGGAGCGGTGTATCGACGGCCACTCGGTGATCTCGTTTTGAGGCTATGCGGTGAGTTCGGTGGGCAGGGTGGTCTCGTCGGTTTCTGACTCGATCGGGTGGAGGCGGACCTTGGCCAGCGGGTCGGGTCCCATGTAGCGGCGAGCTTCGGTCCATTCGTCGTTCTGCTCGACCAGCACGGCGCCGACCACGTCGGTGCGGCGACAGATCTCATTGTTCAGCCTCTCCTGCGGGTTGTTCGACCAGATCTGCCGCCAGATCTCGCACGGGAACGCGGTGAACGCCAGCAGTTCATGCTGAGCGGCGTCCAAGTGGCCAGCGGCCTCGGGGAACTTGGCTTCCAGGGCGTCCAGGACGTGCCACATCTGAGCCTGGACAGCTGTCGTGTCGGACTGTCCGAAGACGGTTCGCGGCAGTGTCAACTCCCCTCTGGGACCGGCACCTTGAATGATCTCCACAGTTCGAGGGGACGGACGCCCGGCCGTCACCCCGACCGGCAGGCGTCAAGTTCGTGCTGCCAGGCGCGGGTGGGGAATGCCTGGGGGTAGAGCCGGGCGCAGGTGGCGAGATGGTCGCGGAACGCGGTGTGCAGGCGGGCCGCGTAGTGGGCGCACAGCCGGTCCGCCGGGGTGCCGACGGCGGCGGAGTCGATCACGGCGGCGGCCAGGACGGCCGTACGCAGGGCCTGTGCGGTACCGGTGCCGCTGAGGGGGTCGTAGCGGATGGCGCCCGCGCCGACGAGGAGCCGGCCGGGGGTCCGGCCGGCCGGCGCGGTCGCCGGGGCGCGATGGAGGCGGGGCGCGGCGGGCAGGGCGACGGCGGTGGCGGGCGGCTGTGCGAGTCTCGCTGCCAGGGGGCTGCGCGCGAGGAGGCGGCCGAGGTGTCGCGCCGGGTGCTCGACCGGGCCGGGGACCATCGCCTGGAGCAGCGCCTTTCCATCGCCGAGCGGGGTGAGGTGGAGCCAGGCGTCGTCGGTGCACTCCAGGCGGGCGGTGGTGTCGTCCTGCCCGGCCGCACCGGCCGCGCAGGGCGCCTCCCCGGCCAGTAGATGCCGTCGCCCGGCGGTCCGGTACGCACCGATCCGGTCGGACGGGGTGGCGGTGACGGTCCACTGCGGGACGGTCGCGTCAGGCGGAACGGGCGGTACGGGCGCGTCGTGCACTACCGGTCGTCCAGGGGTGCTGGGCAGTACCGGCGAGGATTGCGGGTCGTGCGGGACCCGCGCGTCGGGCCGTGCCGGCCGGTCGGGCGGTCCCTCCGGGTCCGCTTCCTCCGACACGACGTCCGGGTACCGGTCCGCGAGGCGGGCCAGCAGCCGCAGGGCGAGCCGCGCGCCGTCCACGACCGCCGCCGGCTGCGGCAGGGGCGGGTCGGCGTCGTGGTCGGGGGCCCAGCGGGCGTGCCGGTGGGTGAGGCGGTGGCTGTCGGTGGCCGGCCCGTCCTCCGCCTCGGTGCCCCACAGGGCGTGGAGCAGTGCGAGGGTGCCGTCGCCCAGCAGCAGGGGGCGGGGACCGCAGGTCGGGCGGGGCCGGAGCCGGACTCGGTGACCACGCGCCGCGAGCAGCCAGGCGCAGGTCAGTTCGGCGAGTCCGGATCCGGCGATCGCGACGGTGGTCGGCCTCACGGGATCCTCACAGGATGAGGTCGGCGATCAGGGCGTCGGTGGTGGCCCGGTGACGATCCATCATGCCGCGCAGATCGGCGCCGTCGAGCGAGCTGATGGTCTCCTGCAGTTGCCGGGCGGCGCGGGCGGCGGCGAGGGTGGCCTGACCGTCGGGGAGTGCCGGGACGACGTCGGGCTGCGGGGGCCGGAAGCGAGGGGCGACATCGCGGGAGGCGAGGAGGTGGTTGACCTCGTGGAGGCTGGTCATGGCCCGCCGGGCGTGTTCGATCAGTACGCCTCCGGCACTGTCGCCCAGTGCCAGGGTCTCCTTCATCGTGCCGAGCAGAACGGCGTAGTTGAGGTCCGCGAGCTGCAGGAGCTGCAGGTCCAGCGGGCCGGGGGTCCTGTCGAGCCTGCGCAGGTACTCCTCCTCGGCGAACTCCGAGAGATGTCCCTTGACCGCCGTGAACCGTTCGAAGTGGTTCACACCCTCGTCGATGATGAGTTTGATCAGGTGCGAGAGCCGGTCGGACTGCGGGAACAGGTCGGGGCGTTGGACGATGGTGTGGTGGAGTCGGACGTACATGCCGTCGATGCCGTTCGGATCGAGGTCGGCGCTGGTGCTCTCCACCCGGATGAACCAGTCCAGCTGGGCGGCCGTGAGCGGTTTCAGCTCGAAGACCTGACCTGTCTGGAGCTGGATGACCGTGCCCAGCGGCGGCGGGTCGAGCCTGGGCGGCCTGCCGAGCACGCCCAGGACCTCGTTGACCCATCTCAGGTGGCGCATCTCGTCCACCGCGACCGAGAACACCTCGGCCGCGGCCGCGTGGAACCGGGCGATGGACGACTCGGGGTTCGTACCGGGGGCGAGCGTGGTCGGAGCGTTGATCGAGTAGTGCGCGTACAGGTACTCCAGACACAGGGCGTGCTCGACGCCGGCGAGCCGCTCCAGTTCCTCGATCACCTTCCCGTGGGTCATCTCGGCGAGTTCGAACGGTGCGCCCGGGCCCAGGCTGTCGTCCTCGCGGCCGTTGAGAACGACGGGCAGCACGTTCCAGTTGGTGATCAGCGCGGGGTGGTCGAGTTCGTCGCCCTCCCGTTCGCCGATGTTCGGGGTGTCCAGCTTGGGCGGGGGCAGGGTCCGGTCCGAGCGCTGGAAGTTGAGGGGGTGGAACCGGCCGTCGGGGCTGGCGGAGATGTCGGGCTTGGAAGCGGCCCAGTAGTAGCACCCGCACTCTCGGAAGTCGTACTGCCATGGGGCGCACAGGCTGCGGGTGAGGTCTCCGGGCAGGTAAACGTCGGGGTCGATGACTCCGTCGGGGTCGAGGTAGTCGGCCCGGTCGGCGATCAGTACGGCTGCCGCGACCCTCCCGTCGTCGCGCTGCACCGTGGTGTCGTTGCGCATGCGCCAGGCGTTGAGGCCGTCGGGCACGATGTTCGCGCCCGGGGACTGGAATCCAGGCGTGGGTCCGAGCAGGATGGCGATCCGGCCCGGCAGCAGGTCGTGGACGTGACGCCACAGGGCGAGACCGCTGCGTGAGGTGGCGTGGAACACCGGGGCCTCCGACTCCGGCTGGTCCACGGTGGTCCGCCCGCACACCCCCCACAGGTGGAGCCGCCACGGGTCCCCCGCGACGCCCGTGCCCAGGTCGGCGGTGGTGAGGTCCAGTACGGCCGGGGCGCCCTCGGTGACGCCGATCAGCCGCGAGCCGGCGCCGTGGTGGAAGTCGAACAGCAGGCCGGGGAAGAACGCCTTCTCCAGGTTGCGCTGGTCGAATTCCAGACCGGGGAAGCAGTTGTCCACACCGCTTTCCGGGCGGGAGCCGGAAGGGTTTCCCGGGACCGCGTAGTCGGCCCGCGCGGTGAGGTTGCGGGGGAAGACCTTCCCCTCGGGTACGGGGAGGTCCACGCTGCCGGGGATCGGGTTGTTCACGGTCGGCTCCTTCGTCCGGGTGTGGTCACAGGCACGGTCAGCGGGCCAGCCCGGCAGGATCGCCGGGCAGGTCGGACGCAGTCGTCCGTCGGAAGAACTCCGGTGCGCTCTCGGCGAGTTCGACGTACGCGCGCAGGCAGAAGGACAGCCAGCCGCGGATGTAGTCGCAGCCGGGGCGGCCTCGCCGGGCGACCTCGTGGTAGCAGCCTCCGCCGCACAGGTAACGGGCCCAGCAGGACCGGCAGGGCTGCGCCCGGTCCACGTGGCGGGCCGCGAGATGCTCGGCCCGCGCGGCCCGGTCGGGTCCCTCCTCGACCGAACCCATCCGGAACGCCGGGTCGTCCACGAGCCGGTGGCAGGCGTAGAGGCCGCCCTCGGCGGAGGCACTGAGGTAGCCCGCGCCGGCCCCGCAGGGGTAGGGGCGGTGACCGCCGGTGTGGAGCTCGTACATCGCGGTCTGGAAGTTGCCGAAGGGGTACGGCCTGCCCGTGGCGAGCGCGGCCAGTGCGGCCTCGCCGCATTCGGTCATCTGCTCCAGGAACCCGGTGAAAGCGCCCGCGCCGATCTCGTAGGCCGGATCGGGGGCACTGACCACGGCGGCGAAGCCGACCTCGTCGAAGCCGAGGCCGATCCCGTGTTCCAGGACGTCCTTCAGCCGCCCGGTGTACGGGGTGACGCTGACCCGTGCCGACAGGTGGCGGGGCCGCCCGTGCCGGTTCAGCACGTCCAGCCCGGCACGCAGCCGGTCGTAGGCGCTGGCTCCGCCGGGTGCCTTACGCAGTGCGTCGTGTCCGGCGCGGTCGCCGTCGAGGCTGACGGCCACGGTGAAGGGGTGCGCGGCGAACAGCTCGGCGTCCTCGGGTCGGACGGTGGTGAGGTTGGTGGTGAGGGCGAAGCGGACCGCGTGCCCGGTGTCGGCCCCGGCCCGGGTCGCGTAGCCGACCACGTCGTGGACCAGTTCGCGGGCGAGGAGCGGTTCGCCTCCCATGAAGCCGACGACGACCGCGGCCCCGGGTGCGGCGTCGGCGAGGAGCCGGTCCACGGCGGCGAAGGCGGTCTCGCGGGGCATGGCGCGGGCGTTGCCGCCGAACCGGCCCTCGTCCGCGTAACAGTGCCCACAGCTGAGGTTGCAGGCCTGCATCACGTTGAGCGAGAGGGAAGCGAGCGGGGGCACCGCGGCGGGGGTGCCGTCGATGCGGCGGGTGGGAGCTCCCGCCGCGCCCCACAGGGGCAGTCCCAGTTCGGCGGCGAGGGCGGACTCCGTGACCGGATCGTGGGCCGCCGCGCCCGCGGCCGCCGTCCAGGCCTCCAGCCGGACGGCGGTGGCCTCGGGCAGGTCATAGATGCGGCTTCCGTCGGCCACGAAAAGGTGGGCCCCGTGGGCGCTGCGGAAGACCCTGGTCTCGGCCGGGAGTCCGGGGCGGGTGTTGTCCGGGCCCGGCCCCCGCTCCGGCTCCGGCTCCGGGGGGCGGCGGCCGATCTGCAGGAGGACGCTCACGACCCCTCCTTCACGTTGGCACGCACGGAACGGGCCCAGGCCACGAGCAGGTCGTACTGGCGACGCGTGATGTGCATGGGGAAGGCGTCGGATCCGCGGACGGCCACGGGCATGCGGCGGTCGTACCAGGGGTCCTCGGTGGCAGGCGGTCTCACGAACCGCTGGATGAAGTCGGGCTGTTCGCGGATGAGGTCCTCCAGGACCTCCAGGGCCGGGAAACGGCGGTGCTTGCGCCGGCCGTGTTCGGCGAGCGCGAGGACGATCCCGGTCAGGGGCACCGGCGGGGGGAAGGTACGGGCACGCGCTTCGGCGATCGAACTTCCCTCGCTCTGGGCGGTGTCGATGTTCTCGCCGGTGGCGCGCTGGTTCTGGGCGTCCACGTTGACGGCGTCCATGGCTTCCAGGGCCCGTTCGAACAGGTCGCGTACCTCCAGCGCGGTGAGCTGAGGGTTCTCGGAGATGTAGGCGGGGTCGCGGACCTCGGCGCGCTTGACCCGGTCGGCCAGGCCGTCGGCCAGGGAGGTGAAGGGCCTGCGGTCGGGGGCGAAGTCGGGCGGGGTGACGACGACGCGGGCCCGGGCGGTCAGCTCGCCGACGGTGACGGTGACCAGGCCGTCGCACACGTCGTCCACGAGCCCGAGGCTGGTGGTGGTGCCGTTCGGCTCGGCCGCCCCGGCGTAGAGGCCGGACGGCGCGGTTCTCCGGTCGGAGCCGGCGGCAGCGTTGAACTCGCGCCAGTGGGAGTTCGGGGAGAGGAACAACTGCTCGGCGGGGAGCGGATACCGGCCGGTGATCTGGAGCAGGCTCGTGGGGCCGTAGACCAGCCCGGCGGCGGGGGTGAAGCGCAGCCGCAGTTCGGGGAAGGCGGCGTTCGGCCGCGGGATCTGGACCGAGCCGAGCGGGATGTGTCGTCCTGGGGGCACCAGGGGCCGGGCCGCAGCCTGGGGGGAGCGTCCTTCGAGGGGCCTCTTGCGGTGCTCGTTCCCGGCGGCCTCCACGGTGGCGTCGATGCGGTCGTCGTCCGCCCGGGTGCACTGGTGCGCCTTGAGATTGGCGACGTCCACCTTCCACCGCACGTCGGCGGGGGTGAGGCCGAAGGCGTCCAGCACCTCGGTGGTGACCGGGCCTTCGCCGCGCACCCCGTCGATGACCCACGAGCCGTGCACTTCGAAGAACGGGCAGATGGGCCGCCATCCGTGCTCGTCCTTGAATTGGACCCGGTTGCCCTGGGGTGAGCGTTCCGTCAGGGTGCCGTCAGCGGCGACGACGAGCGAGGGCGCGGGCAGGGCCACGGTCTTGCCGGTGCCCCGGGGGGTCAGGTCGTTGGGCCCGTAGCGGTAGTTCTCACACGGGGTGGGGGACGGGCCCAGCCGGGCGAAGGCCAGCGGCGGGTAGAGCCACAACTTTTCGATCACCGTGCGTCTCCGTTTCCATCGGGGAGAGAGGGTGTGTTCACCCGAAGACCTCGGCTCCCGGACAGGAAGCGGTGTCCCGCACCGGCAGGTGACCGCCCACGGTCCAGGTGTCTGGGCCGGACTCACCGGCGCTGATGGAGATGCCCCTTCCCGGTCGCTGCTCTCCAGGTTGGACACGCCGTCGTGAAGCCGATCCAGCTGCGCTGGTCGTCGCGCTGGAACCGGTACGGATGCCTGCGGTCTCCAGCGGCGCCGTCAGGGTGCGGCTGTCTCTTCTGCCGTTGAGTCGAAGCAGAACTCCGGCTCCGCCGGGTTCCCGAACCAGGTGACGGCCACCCGCCGGGCGTCCGGATCACCGGGTTCGAGCGTGGAGTACGGGCTTCAGTGGAGGGGTTCGAGGCGTTTGAGCTCATCCTCGACCACATGGTTCCAGTGCTCGAGGACACCGGGAGTCACCTCGTCGGCGAATCCGGGGGCGGAGAACGACGAGGACATGTCGGCACCTCCCGGCGGGACGCGGGACCCGCAGGAGACACAGGGCACAAGCGGAATTATTGTGCACAGTGTCGACCCGAATGCGCTCAACTGCCGTGGGTGTGCCCGGGATCGCCTGGTCGCGTGCTCCGGCACACCGCTTTCGCACCTCCTTCCGTAAGCCTTCTCGGTCTCACGGACGGCCGGACGTTCCGGGAGGATCCGGCCGGGATCGCGTCCGCCGTCTCGCTGCAGATCGGCGGGCGCCGCTCACAGCCCGCGCAGGAAGGGGAGCGACGGCATGAAGAAGTACTCGCCGCCCTTCATGGTCACCGCCTGCCGCGCGGCGGGGGCCTCTTGGCCTTCCGGCTCGCCCCAGACCCGCGGCCAGGCGGCCGGCGGCCGCTCGCCCTGCCCGATGACCTGGTCGAGGCCGGGCGCGGGCTCATCGCCGTGATCAGGGAAACCGTCGTTGTTCGCCCAGTTGGCCTGCGTGAACTCGAACTGGTCGTTCAGATCGGAGTTGAACGCCATGAACAGCAGGCCGACACCACCCTCGGGCAGATCACCGTTCACCCGTTCCCCGTATGTCTGCCCGCGCCGGGCCATCAGGTGGCGTCGCTCGCCCTCCGGCGATTCGAAATGCCCGGACCCACGCGGGTTGGTCTTGCGGATGTGTGCCTGGAACGGACACTTGTCGGCGACGCCATCGCTCGCGTAGGTGAAGTCGTTCATCACCGGGCTGTGCGCTCCGGCCCCGCCTTGCAGAGCGAGCGGGGTGCCGTCCTTGAAGCGGCCGACGAGCATCGCGCCGGCCCGCTCGCGGTCGCTGTTGACGAGTTTCAGGGCGTTGGCGAGTTCCTCCTCTGCCTCCCTGAACGCCCGCACGTTCTGCTCCAGTTTGCGCAGCACGAAGTAGCTGCCGAAGTCCGTCGTGGAGTTGAGTGCGGCCGGGTCGGCGACCAGGACGCGTCCCAGCGGCTGGGTCGGATCCCATACCGAGACGCCGTCCGTCAGGCGCCGTTCCTGGTCCAGTTCCTCGGAGAGGAACACCGGCTGGCTACGGCCGTCGACGTAGCCGAAATGCTCGATGCCGCGGCCGTCCGCGTCATGCAGTGCGCGACCCCGCTCCCTGCCGACCACCCGGATGGAGCCGGACAGCAGGGCCTCGATCTCCTGAAGCCTGGTGTCGGCGGGGACGGGCCCTTCGTCGCCGACCAGGACGACAGCGTGGATTTCGTCCTGGTACCAGGTCTCCCACTGTGCGATCTCCGGGTCTCCCAGCTTGTCCCGGGTGCTCTCGGCGCGCATCCCCCGTTGGAAGGCCTCGTTGGAAGGGGCCCGGTCCGACAGGCCCAACCGGTCGTAGCCGGCCTTGGTCAGCCCCACGCCGACGTACGGCGTGCCCTGGGTGCGGCTGCGTCTGTGCTCTTCCAGCTCCTCGAGCTGCGTCTTGGCCGACTTCACCAGCTGTGCCAGTCGGGCCAGGAACCCCCGGGCCTCCGCGGGGACCTCCGGGCCATCGCCGAACTGGAGCAGCAGGATGTGCAGATGGTCACGGATGTGACCCTTCAGGATGTTCGCCTGGAGGTTCTGCAACATGGTGTCGGCGTCGCCGGTGGCGTTCTTCCACGACAGCGGTTCGGGATTGTCGAGATCGACGGGCATTCTGGCGCCTTTCGTGAAGTCCGGAACCCGGTGCCTCTCCAGCCTGGCCCGTGGGCCGAATGGTGCCGGAGGCGTCGGATGATGGTCCTGGTGCCGTCGGCGGCGCGCTTTGGCGTGATGGCCGGCCGGAAGGCGGAGAGAAGGCCGATGAGCGTGCCTCAGGACCTGATGCCCATCCTGGATTATTTCGATGTCATATGCGACTTCGGTTCGTCATAGTGGGTGACCATGGGGGAACAGTGGGTGACCATGGGAGTCGGGCTGGGCGATTCGGGTCCACGGGCATTCGCCGTCGGACGGAGAGATGTCAACCCTGCACCGGCGGGGCTTCGGGGACCGGGACGACGAAAACCTTGCGGTGGCGAGAGTCGGTGACGCAGGCGCGTTTTCCGTCCGGGGCGATCGCCATCCCCCGAGGCTGGGCGTTGAACCACGAGACAGGGCAACATGTGAGCTCGTCCGTGGCGGTATCGACCACCATCACGTTCGGCTCGTCCCCGTGGCCCCCGCCTTGTGACACGTAGACCAGACCCCCGTCCGGCGTGATGGTCACGTCGCCGATGTTGCGCATCGTAGGGACAACGGCCGTCACGCTGTGGGTCGCCAGCTCTGTCACCCACAGATCGTCGTTGTGATCCCTGCCGACGTAAGCGCGCATGCCGTCTGGGGTGATCGCCATCCGGAATCCGCCTTCAAAGGGAAACGGGAGAATCTCGGCGTCCTGGGTGGCGAGGTCGATCAGACTCCCGGAATCGCCGGAATGGCTCACGTAGGCCCGCTTCCCGTCGGGGCCGAGTTCCACCCCGAAAGGTTCGAACGACAGCCCGATCCGGTGGATGATCGACTGGGACGCCGTGTCGATCACGCACATTTCACCCGCGTCGCCACCTCCCTGCGCCAGCACGAAGGCTCGGCTCCCGTCGAGGGCGATGGCCACTCCCGTCGCGAGCGTCAGGCGTTCGGGGAGCGGAATTCTTGTTGCCACCTGGTTCGTGGCGAGGTCCAGTACCGTCACCTCACGCGCACCGGTCACGTAGAGATGGCGACCGTCCGGGGTCACGGCCAGGTCGCCGCCGAGAATTCCGAGGAAAAGGGTATCGAGGTCGATGTCGACGACGACTGTTCCGGCCGCCGGATCGATCACCGACACCCGGCCTTCGCCGCCTCCTTCACTTCCGGTGTTTGACGTCGCCACGTAGGCTCTGCGTCCATCCGGGCCGAAAGCGATCCGCCATGGCTCCCATTCCAGCGATATCGCCGTGAACCCCTGGGTGTTTTCCTGAGGCATGGTCTGCTTGTCTCCGATGTGCCCGATCCTGGCGTGGTCGCCGGCCGTTTCGACTTCGTTCCGGAGAGCGAGGAGGGGCTGACGGTGTTCCACCTTCCACTGGAGAACTTCGCCGCCGCAGGCCTCGACCGGTGATCCATGTCATGGCATAAGCGGAGGAAGCTTCGGTGCCGCCCCTGTCTCGTGGGCCGATCCCTCTGCGAGACCGTCAGCGGCCCCCGGCCGGCCGGTGAGGGATGCCACCTCTCTTCATGAGACACCGCGGACAGGCGGCACGCATCTCTTACCGTCGGTCAGCGAATGTGCGAAGCTGCCCAGCTTCAGACCGTTCATTCCGTCACACCCATGGTCGGCGCTGACGGTGGTCGTAGCAGTTCACGTCCGGCCTGCCCTGCTCCTCCATCGCCGTACTGGAGTCGTGATGGACCTGGGTCTGCCGCACGATCGGGTGACATCTTGAACCGGCTTGCCCTGTGGGGCGGGTGGGAAGAATGTCGCTGTGCCCAAGCCTTAGGGCGTGCAGATCTTTAACTCGTGGCTTTTCGTTCGGTGGTTCGTTGGTCCGGCATGAGTGAGTTGGAAGAGCAACGGGCCGTGCTGGCAGCCAAGTTCGAGGCAATACTGCCGCACCTCGACGAGCGGCAGCGTCGTCTGCTGATAGGAGCGGAGGCTCAG
>NZ_JBIAQM010000066.1:0-23960 GCF_042888945.1 Streptomyces sp. NPDC002698 | reverse complement strand
GAGAAGCAGGCGCGCCAGGTGCTCGAAGACCCTCCGCGCCGTGGAGAAGGCTGGAGCACTCCCGAGGAGGACCCTGAGCACGGGCACCCCCATCGATAGGGCCGCCTCGTGTCCCTGGCCGACCCCGTCCTGGAGCGCCTTGCCGCCTACCTCGACCACCGCCACCGGCCCACCACCCAAAACCCCCACCTCTCATCCGCTCGTGGGCACCTCGACCACCCCGGCCGCAGGTGACTACGTCGACGTGAAGTAACCCGCACGGCCCGTAGCGGCGCTCATGCGGGAACGCGGCGGTCGATGCACCTCCACAGGGACTCGAGGACGGCCGCCGCGATCACCGAGATCAGCACCGCCATCCACGACATGTCGCGCCGGAATGCCCGACCATGTGCCCGACCACGGGTCTGGCCGGGCCGCACCCATCCCCGACCACGGCTGGTCAGCACCGGTCAAGGTGTGTCCGCTGCGGCGGCCGCGCGTCATGTCTGGCGACGGTCGGGTCCGGTCCAGGGGGCGCCAACGATGGCCACCTGCAGGACGACGCGACCGTCATGTGCCTGGACTGGCACGGCACCAACCACTCCCAGCGGGACGCCGCCACCGGCGCCGACCTCACGGACGCCTCCCAACCGTCCAGGACGGCACGCACCACTCCCGGGTGATGATTCTGGGCGGGTGTTCCGAACAACCAACGGTTGCTGGGCATGGGAGCTGCCCGAGGCGAAAGCCGCCGTCGGGCCACGAGCGAACGTGCCGTCCTGGAAGGGGCCAAGAAGCACGTCCTGGGGCCGGAACCAGCCGTCTAGACGGCGCCCGTCATTATCCGGGGGAGTGACATGAGCCTGGAGGGCAGCGCTGTCCCGGTCTCGGTCGCCGCCGTTTCGCAACCGGACTGCCCTGGCGTCTCCCTACGGGGACTTGCATCCGTCCGGGTCAGTCGTGATGGCGGCGGGACCAGGCTCAGTGAGGGTGGGGGTGGTGCTCGACGCTCCCGTCGAGCACGTGTCCCCTGTCCCAAGGAGCACTGTCATGTCCGATCGCAATACCCTCATCCGCAGCCTGCACGATGTGGGTCTGGCAGCCTGGTTCGGCGGCTCCCTCATGGGCGCGGTCGGTCTCAACGGGGCAGCAAAGGATCAAAGCGAGACGGCCCAGACCCGGGCGCGGATCGCTTCAGCGGGGTGGGCGAAATGGACGCCGGTCAACGCCGCGGCCATCGGCGCGCACCTGTTCGGCGGCGGCGGACTGCTTGCGGTGAACGCTCACCGGGTCGCCGCCCAGCCGGGCGTAGGGGCCTCCACCACGGCCAAGACCCTCGTCACCGTTGCGGCCCTGGCCGCCACTGCCTATGCCCGTGTCCTGGGCAAGAAAGTCGAGCTGGCCTCCTCCTCCGACCCGCACGACGCCGAAAAGGCTGCCCAGCACCCCATCGACCTCGACACCGCCCAGCGGCAGCTGGCTGTCGCGCAGTGGGCGGTGCCGGCCCTGACCGGATGCCTGGTGGTGCTCAACGCCCTGCACGGTGAGCAGCAGCGTCCCGAGGAGCAACTGCCCGGTATGTGGGAACGAGCCCGCTCCGCCGCCACCCCCTTCGTCCCGCAGCACTCTTGAGGGATCTGCTCGCTCCGGGTGCGGAGCGCCGATCAACTCGGAATCGAGCCCCCGGCTATCTCCAACGTGGGAAAAAGGCCGTGTTGAAGGCGGTGGCGAGGAGTTGAAGGCGGTGGACGAGGACTGGAACCCCGGGTGGCCGGCGGAGGCGGTAGCGACTACGCCACGTCGGCCTTGTCACCCCGCAGCCCCTGGGCGTGGACGCGGGCGCGCCGCAGAGGCGCCCCGGCCTGGTGGAGGCTGGTGAGCGCCTGCCAGTAGGAGGCGATCAGCCCGGTCTCCAGGTAGTCCACGCCCAGGTCCTCGCAATAGCGTCGGACGATGGTCCTAGCCTTGCGCAGGTTGGGGCTGGGCATGCTGGGAAACAGGTGATGCTCGATCTGGTGGTTAAGCCAGCCCAGGGCAATGTCGGTGAACCAGCCGCCCTTCGCCCCCTCAGGCATCGGCGGAAGCCGCCTTGCGGTGGGCGGTAATCTGTCCCATCGGTGGTGTCTCATGCGGATTGCCTTGATGGCGCGGGCTTGGGCCTTCGGCCGACGTTCCGGCTTGTCCCGCGGATGTGGTGGATCCGCTGTGTTCTGAGGTGTCCCGGGGCTGTTCTGTGGTCCGGGCGTGAGAGGCGAGGCGGTGGTAGGCCAGGTCTGCTGCCTCGGTGGATCGCACGGGCAGCAGCTGGCTGCCGTCGAGTGTGTCCCGCAGGGCGGCGTGAGCGCAGCCGTAAGCGACCTTGTACTGGGGAGTTGCTGCTGGGGGCAGCCAGGAAATCAGAAGGATCTTGTTCTGGCGCGTGCCGTCCCCGGTCGCGAAGGGCAGGTCGTAGATGACGAGTCGCGGTTCGTTCGCGGGCAGGGCGAGCAGGAGTTCGTCGTGTGTCAGATTTCCTTCGTGTTCGACGACACAGCTGTTCAGGAGATCGTTGAGCCGGTAGATCACGGTGTTGATATCCCGCTTCGATTTCAGCTCCCAAAATGCGCTGGTGCAGCTGTCGTCCACGGCTATGTCTCTACTCATGGTGCTCTCCTTGATTACGGCAGAGGTGTACCCCCGGTGGCATTGACGATTTCCGCAGTGATGAAGCTGGCTCGTGGGGAGGCGAGGAAGACGTAGGCGGGTGCCATCTCTGCGGGCTGAGCAGGCCGGCCGAGGGGAGCCTGTTTGCCGAACTCGGTGGTGTCCGGCATCGTGGCGGGGATCAGCGGCGTCCACACCGGGCCGGGTGCCACAGCGTTGACGCGGATGCCGTCGCCCGCCACCATCTGCGCCAGGCCCTGTGTGAAGGTCACGATGGCGCCCTTGGTGGTGGCGTAGTCCAGCAGGTGCGGGCTCGGCTTGTAGGCCTGTACCGATGTGGTGTTGATGATCGAGCCGCCTGCCGGTATGTGGGGCAGAGCCATTTTGCAGAGCCAGAACATGCCGTACAGGTTCGTGCGCACAACCCGGTCAAACTGCTCGGTCGAGATCGCGGCGATGCCGTCCGGCTGAGACATCTGGTATGCGGCGTTATTGACGAGAATATCGATGCGCCCGAACTCTTCGACCGTTCGTTCCACCAGGCGGCGGCACTGATCCTCATCGCGTATGTCGCACTCGACGGCGACCGCCCTGCGTCCTGCCCCTTCGACGAGCT
Organism: Streptomyces sp. NPDC002698; assembly: GCF_042888945.1. NCBI lineage: Bacteria > Bacillati > Actinomycetota > Actinomycetes > Kitasatosporales > Streptomycetaceae > Streptomyces > Streptomyces sp. NPDC002698. Next base: position 20,722 of record NZ_JBIAQM010000066.1, on the reverse strand, counting down.
TGCTGGTTTCGGCTGCGTCTTCCGTCTCCTGGGAAAGGTGGGTGAACAAGACGTCTGCGCCCTCGCGCGCATAGGCGAGGGCTACGGCACGGCCGATGCCAGAATCGCCACCCGTCACCAAGGCCTTTCGGTCCGTGAGCAGTCCGCTGCCCTCGTAGGAGTCTTCACCGTGGTCGGGCGGTGGGTCCATGGGCCCTGTCCATCCAGGATGTTCCTGGTCCTGTTGCGGAAGGTCGGGGCGGGGATGCTTCTCTACGGGGTTGTCGGGCATGGATCGCCTCCGGAGGTGTTTGGGCTGCGAAGTCGGCCACCTCTTGGCCGCAGACGGCGACACATTGTCGTCTGCAGGGGCGGCCAGAGGGCTGAGCCTGTTCGGATAGTGATGTTGATCGAGATGACGAGTACCCCCGGCACCCGCGTCATGCGCAGTGTGCGATTTTGGGCATTAATGCGTCATTGCGCCGTCCTGAGTCATCGCCCGGGAGCGGCCTGTCGCGTCCTGGACGGTCGTGAGGCCGGCTCGTCTCGAGGGCCTGATCCCGCACGCCGCGCTTTCGTACCAGCGCCCGTCCCGAGGCGCAGCGGCCGACCTCGCCGCAGCTGGTGAGGTGGTGGGGGCCGGGGCACGTGTCGTCACCCCCAACACCTTGACCCGGGCACCGGTCACGCCGGGGTGCCGTTCAGGTGCACGCCGGGCCCCACCGGGCCGGCAGTCATCCAGTTGGGCCCTGTCACGTCCCGGCGCCGCGACGCCGGCATGCGGGCCCGCAGCCGACCGCTACAGCGCTACCGTGACGTGGCCCGCCCACACCCGAGAAGCCCCATGGAACGCCCCACCCTGGATGACGTGTTGCCCGCCGCGCGGGAGATGCTCGTCATGGCCGCGCGGGACGCGACGGGCGAGGAGATGGCCGAGGTCCTGGTGCGACTGGGGGCGGCACCCGCGAGGGCCAGGCCCATGTGAACCTGCTGCTCACCGAGGCGTTCGCCGGCATCCTCGACGCCGAGTGCGTGGCCATCTGGCGCACCCCGGAGGGCGTGCCGGACGTGCAGGCGCTGGAGGAGATTGCCCACGAGCCGGGCGAAGCGCAACGCTATGTGGCAATGAAGGCGGACGACGGGGAGGAGATCAGCCTCGCGGACGCCAAGGCGCGCATCGCCAAGCACTCCAGCGCCACCGATCTCGCGGCGCTGTACCTCCGGTACCGGCACCTGCGCCCCGAGGAGCTCGACGCGTTCATCGACGACGCCCGGAAGGTGACCCCGCTGATGGTCGACCACGTGTGGGGGGTCCTGTGGGTCGCTTGCGCCACGGTGCGCACGATGGCCGCGTACCGAGCCGCCGCCGCGGCCATCGACTGATCGTCACCGGAGTCGGGGCCATCGTGACTACCCCAGACAGCGTCATCGCGCGGGCCGGCTCATCCTGCTCGGCGGCCCGCTGTCTGACCGGCTCGCACACCGCATTCCCCACGGCCGCATTGCCCACCTGTCCGTGACCCGGCCGGGAACATGACGATGACCGCAGCCGTCCTCGACCACGGCGGCGCCGCCCTGCCGGTCCTGGTCGCCGAGACCGTCAGCAAGGCGTACGTCGTCAATGACGGGCCGGGCGAGCTGACCGACATCGTGACCAGCCACCTCCTCGGACGGGGCTTCACTCTGGTCTCCCGGCTGCGCCAGGCGCCGCCGCAGCTTCCCGAGTGGGTGTCGGCGTGCTCCTGCTCGGCCAGGGCCCGGCCAGTGAGGACGGGCTGATGATCCTCGACCCCGACGGCGAGAGGTTCTTCGCCGGGACGGTCGACCTGCCGGGCGGCGCCACGACGACAAGGCGGCGGCCAAGGCACTGCGCGTCGCGGGCCAAGCCGGACAACTGGTCGGCTTGGCCCGCATCGCCATCGGCACCGCGCCGGCCCCAAGGACGTAGAGACCACCGCTGGTTGATCCGGGCGACGGGTGGGGTAGAACAGGAGCCGGGTGCACTCCGGTGACGGACGGGCACCCACCACAGTTCAGCCGGGGAAAGCCCCGGCGCTATTTCGAAGGACAGCAGTATGGCCAGCGGCACCGTTAAGTGGTTCAACTCCGAAAAGGGCTTCGGCTTCATCGAGCAGGAGGGCGGCGGACCGGACGTCTTCGCCCACTACTCCAACATCTCCGGCAACGGCTACCGGGAGCTGGCCGAGGGCGAGCACGTCACGTTCGACGTCACCCAGGGCCAAAAGGGCCCCCAGGCCGAGAACATCGTCCGCGGCTGACACAAGCAGTCCGTCGACGCCCGAGGCCTTCGAGAGCCACGGAGTTGAAGAGGGGCCCGGCATGGTCGGGCCCCTCCGCCGTTCTCGCGTCCGGTGCTGAGGGGATCGCCGTGGTGTGGGCAGCCCGGTCCCGCCAGAGCATTACAGGACCGGGCTGCAGTTGAGGACCAACGGCCGGGCCCCAGCTTCCGCGCATCCTAGGACGCAGAACAGGCCTCCCGATCACGGCGGCGACATCAGCCACTGCGAGGACGTACCCGGTCGGGTGACGCTGCCCCGTTCCGAGAACTGCTGGCCACGGCGGCGCGTCGTGCCGGGCATGAGATCAATCCTCGATGGGCACGTGGCGGAGCCGGGCCTTGCGGTAGTAGAGATCGCGGCTGCCGACGACGCGACCGCTTTCGCTATCCAGCAACTGCTCGCTGAGCGCTGCGCTGTCGCATGCGCAGATTGAACGACTCGAGATCCGGGCGAGCCCGGCGTCCGCTTGCGCCTTTTCGCCGGTCTGCGCCAGGAGCCCGACGCATAGACGCCCGCGCCGTAGCGCTGTCAGAAGCTCCAGCTGTAGACGCCCCCACCCGTGCTCACCGCCGACGCCGCGAGCCGGGCAACTCCCTGCAGGACCGCCAGTAGATCATCGTCGGTCATGTCGTCCCGTCGGCGGATTTGAGCCTCGTGGTCCAGCGATCTGCCAGCTCCTCCAGTTCGGCGGAGCTGGCGCTGGCCAATGCCCGGGGCAATCGCCGAGGCAGGGCGAACACCTCAACGCCATCGTTCAAGGGTGCGGTGACCCAGTCCGGCAACGGCCACCCATGGAGTTGCTCAAGCGGCGGGACCTCGGCCGAGGGCTCCTCGAAGTACATGTCCCACTCGGCGATGGCAGTGTCTGTCTCGATGAAATGACAGGGCACAGGCTCAAAGGCCCGGCCGGGTCCCCCCAGGTACGTTGCGGCGGCAGTCTCGTCGTCGGGGGCGAGGAAGAACACTATGTCGTGGGCCATCCCGGCATGATGGCATCTCGCCGTACTGGCGCCGGTGACAGGTATCGGGACCAGTCACCGATCGCCACCCTCGTTGCGTTGTAGTGCCCTGGCTGTCAGTGCCGCCCACTACCGTGGATCAGTCGGCGCGAGGTGTCAGGCTTTGGGTCGGGTCCATCGACGATCGACCCCACCCGGAGCGACCGGGTGGCGAACCCGGTAGCGCTCCCGTCGGCGATGAGCACGTCCTCGCGGTCGGACCCCCGCCCCCACGGGGCCGTCGACACGGAGCAGGCTTACTGCTGCAGCCGATCGCGCACCAGGTGGAGGAAGTCGGCGCTGGCCAGTGTCGTGAGGGGCGCCGCCGCCAGGCGGGTGGCACGAAGAGCCATCAGGAGGCCGACTGCCAGCGCGGTGGCCCCCACACGCCGAGGCAGAACGGGCAGGTGACCAGTTCTCCGACGGCGTGCTGCAGGCCGCTGCCGCGGACGTCCTCCTGGAGCTCGCCGGGCCCGACGTGCCCCGGTACCGCGCGAACGGTGCCCTCAGCGGGTTGGTCACCGGGTCCTTGGCGAGCAGCCGGGTGACCTGATGGGTCGCGCCCGTCAGGAGCAGCAGATCGAAGGCGGAAGGCGGCGGTACCGGGCGCTGCCCCGCACGCACCGCCGCGACCAGGCCGGCCCGGATTACGCAGATGGAAAGGCAACCAGACCGGCGAGCGCCCCATCTTCCTGCCGTGGGGCCCGGGCAAGCCCCCGCTGTTCCGGGGCCCTGGCCCTGCCCGTGTCGATCTGCTCGGCGGCCTGCCGCCCAGCGAACAGAAGGAGCAGTCATGCGAAGCAACGCATGTGCATTATTTTCGGCAAGACGGAAGTCCTCGGGGGGATATGGCCTCTTTACTCTGTTCCTCTCGGTGGCGGTGATGATCGCTGCAGCCGCGCTGCCCGGTGTCGCGCAGGAAGCCGTTGCGGCGGATGCCCCAGGGTGCTCGGCGCACGCCACGTCCTTCGCCACCGCGCCGGTGGAGGAGGGCACTACCGGCCTGCGCATCGGTTGCGCCCGCGACGCAGGAGGCCTTCGCGGGCTGGCGCGTGGTGACGACGACCTGGTGGCGGCTGTTGACTTCAATCCCGGGGACCGGTCGGAGCAGCTGCACGAGCTGATGCAACAACTGGTCGACACCACCAAGAAGGACCAGGCCAACGGGCTCTCCCTCGGCGATTCCCTCACGCTGCAGACCGAACGGAACAGCATCGGCTACTACCAGCAGCCGGGCGACAGCATCGACTATGACGGCAGCGTGCAGATCGTCGGTGACAGCCTGGTGTTCGTCGTGCCGGCCGGCGACATCGCCGCTGCGGGCTTTGCGGACGGTTTCTGGAAGAAGTTTGTCGCGGGCCTGGCTGCTGGTGCCGCCGGGATCGCGGCCAGCGCACTGTGCATGATCATCCTGAACGCGAGCGCGGCCATCCTTGGAGCGGTCTGCGGCGCCGTGGGGGGAGGCGTGGCGGGGGGTGTCGGTGAGCTGCTGAATGCCGTCCTGGAGGAAAAGCCGATCGACGCGGAGGTGTGGGGTTCCGTGCTGGGCAGCGCGATGGCAGGTGCAGTCGCCGGCGGAGCCGGCGGTTGGCTCCTGAAGTTCGTGACGGCCGGATCCACCTCCTTGGTCCTCAATATCCAGAATTCGCTGCGCGAATGGGCGTCGAAGCTCGGGGCTTGGGGGAACCCGCTCGGAGCCGTTGCGAACATACTGCGCGACGGCAACGTGGCCGAACGGGTGATCGAAGCCGTCCGGCGGGGCGTTGGAGGGTTCGGCACCAGGGACGTAGCCCTGCGGGTCATGCCGCTGGGCGACTCCATCACCTACGGCACGGGCAGCACCAGCGGAGCCGGGTACCGGTCGACGTTGTACAGCAAGCTCAACGAGCAGGGCGAGGTGGAGTACGTCGGCTCGCAGTGGTCCGGGCCGGCGATTTCGCCCAACTCCCACGAGGGGCATCCTGGCTGGCTGATCGGGGACATCGCCGGCATCGCGGACTCCGTTCTGACGACGTACCGGCCCAACGTGGTGCTGCTGCACATCGGCACCAACGACATGAGCAACAACGTCGACCCCGACGGCGCGCCGGCCCGGCTCGGCAGCCTGATCGATCAGATCCTGCGGAACGACCCCAAAGTGACGCTGCTCGTCTCGACCATTGTGCCGTCCGCGTTCCCGGGGACCAACGCTCGGATCGCCAGGTACAACGCGGCGATCCCCGGTGTCGTGGAGGCCCGGCGGGCGGCGGGCAAGCACGTCCGGCTGGTCCGGATGAACGCGGTCACCACCGCCAATCTGGCCGACGGCCTGCACCCTGACAACCTCGGCTACCAGAAGATGGCGGCGGCGTTCTACGACGGACTCCTAAGTGCGGCCGAGGACGGCTGGCTGGCGGGACCTGGCGGGGGCGATGGACCGGTCGGGGGGCCTGTCAAGGGGTGGTTCCCGCAAGGGACCATCGCCGGTGGCGTCGGCGCGACAGGCAGTCATATCCGGTTCGCGGACATCAACGGCGACGGCCGGGCCGACTACCTGAAGGTCAACGACGACAGTTCGGTCCAGGCGTGGCTCAACGGCGGGCCCAACCCCAAGGAACCTGCTGGCAGCGACTGGCTGTGGTTCCCGCAGGGGACCATCGCCGGTGGCGTCGGCGCGACAGGTACTCGGGTTCGCTTCGCGCCGCTCTACGGGACACACTCCGCCGACTACGTCCTCCTGGGCAGCGGCGATGGCGTGAACTACGACAGCTCCGCTCAGGTTTGGCAGAACGGCGGTCTCAACCCCAAGGAACCTGCCGGCAGCGACTGGCTGTGGTACCCGGGCGGGACGGTCGCCAGCGGAGTCGGCGTCGACGGAGCACACATCCAGTTCGCCGACCTCAACAACGACGGCCGGGCCGACTACCTCGATGTCGACCCTCAGAACGGCGCCACCCGGGCCTGGATCAACTACGGCTGAAGACACCACGGACACCGGAGCCGCGCTCCGCTTCCGTACCCGAGAGCACTGATCCGCCGGGGGTGGGCGGCATGGTCCCACCCCCGGCAATTCGCGCCCTCCCTGAGACTCGGGGGCCGCGGTCGACTACACCCCCGACATCACCCCGCCCACACCGCTCGCCTCACCACCCCCAAGAGCCCCCACTTCTCGCGAGGGGAAAGCAAGAGAAATAGCAGCAAAAGCGGGCCAAACACCCTCTGAAAGAGCGTTTTGTCCCAGCAAGGTTGTTTGGTGGCGCTTCACTAGGATGAGTTGAGAAGGCTGCTGGGGCGAAGGTGTTCCATGTGATGGATGGGGTAGATGCCGCTTTTCGGTCGCCCGTTTCCGTTGGTTCGCTCCTGTTTGATCCCAGGGCACCCCCGCTTGGCTCCGTTTGCGCCCTGCAGGGACGGGTCGGCCGCCGGTACTACCGAAACATGACGCGACAACGCCCGTATCCCAGCGACCTCTCCGATGCGCGCTGGGAACTGATCGGTCCTGCGCTCACCGCTTGGCGGGCCGAGCGCAGAGGCAAGGGTCTCGACATCGGTCGCCCGCCGAGCATGACCTGTGCCGCATCATGGACGCCATCCTCTACGTCGACCGCACCGGCATTGCCTGGCGTTACCTGCCGCACGACTTCCCGCCGTGGGAGACGGTCTACGGCTACTTCGCCGCCTGGCAGAAGGAAGGCGTCTTCGACCACCTCAACGGCCTCCTCCGCCATCTGATGCGGGAGGCCGAAGGCCGCGATGGCGAGCCGACCGCCTGCGTGTTGGACGCGCAGAGTGTGAAGACCTCCGCGAACGTGCCCGCGGCCGGCCAGGGCATCGATGTCGGCAAGAAAATCGCAGGCCGCAAGCGCCACATCGGGGTCGACACCCTCGGCCTGCTCCTCGCCGTCTGGGTCACCGCGGCGAGTGTCTCCGACAACGTCGGCGGCATGCACCTGATGTCCCACATCGCCACCACTCACCCTCGCGTGACCAAAGCATGGGCCGACACCGGCTACCGCACCAAAGCCATCGACCACGGCGCCCGCCTCGGCATCGACGTCGAAGTCGTCCAACGCGAGCCGGGAATCAAAGGCTTCAAGGTGATCCCGCGGCGCTGGATCGTCGAGCGCACCTTCGGCTGGCTCATGCATCACCGCCGCCTGGCCCGCGACTACGAAACCCACCCCCACCGCTCCGAAGCCATAATCCACATCGCGATGATCGACCTCATAAGCCGCAGACTCACTCGCGAGTCCACCCCCAACTGGCGCGACACCTGAACCTCGAACCAGACAACCTCGCTGGGACAAAACGCTCTTTGGTGACACTGTCCGCCCAGGGCGGGCTCAGCGCTGCGGCTGAGGCGCAGCCAGAAGCGGGATCTGTGCCTGTCGGCCACGGTCTTCCCCATCCCCGCCCGGCATCGGGTTTGGCATCGCGCCCAGCGTCTGCTCCGTGTCAGCCGACACGCTGTGTCTCGACTGCCGCCTGGGCGGGCACGTCGGGCAGCGGGACGGTGCAGGAGGCGCAGCGTCGGGCCTCGGCGGGGACGGGACTGAGGCATTCGGGGCAGTCGCGCTTGGGTGCCTGGACGTCCTGGTGGGGGGCGAGGCGATCGTGGAGCTTGTTGATGGGCAGGACCACCAGGAAGTACAAGGCGGTCGCCAGGAGTAGGAAGCTGATCGCTGGGTTGATGAAGGATCCGTACGGGAACCGGGCGGCGCCGACCGTGAACGACTTGTGGCTCATGTCCCCGGCTGCTCCCGTGGCGAGCCCGACCAGCGGAGTCAGGAACGCACCGACGAAGCCGTTGACCACGGCGGTGAATGCGGCGCCGATGACGATACCGACGGCGAGGTCGACGACGTTGCCGCGAAGGATGAAGTTACGAAAGCCCTTCACCTGGTGTCTCTCCTCTGCATGCCCCTGGAGGGCGTGGGCGTGGGGTGGCCCCGGTGGCTGTTCTGTTCCCTCCCGGATGCCCCGCTTCCGGTCGTCGATGCGGTTTTACCGGCGGGCGTGGCGGCCGCGGGGGCGCCGGTGCAGCGGAGCGGTCCGCGTGGTGAGGAGGAGTTCCTCGTACCGGCCCATGGCGAGCACAGCGGCGAGTAATGCCCCGGGCAGGGAGAGCGCGGGGAGGGCGGTGGTCGGTGCCGCCGGGTCTGGCATTACGTGCCGGGTACGCCGGCGAGGGCGGCGCCGGGAAGGACCTCGCTCACGGGGAGGTCGAGAGCGTGGGCGAGTTCGCGAAGCTCTTGCTCGGTGGGGTGGATGGGGCCTGCGGTGCCGTCCTGGATGAAGGCTCTGATGCGTGGGGTGCGGATACCGGTGCGGTCCGCGAGCGCCTGCGCACTGAGGTGCCGGCGGCGCATGGCTGCTTCGAGGACGTGCGGCAGGTCGGCCATTTCCTGCTCATGCCCCGGTCTGGGGCCCTCATGCCGTGCCGTAGCCGAGGGCCCCCTAATGCGCGTGAAATTACAGCGACGCGCAGCAGAAGGGCGACCTCGCAGCGGCCTGGGGGCCGCGCAGAGGCAGTTCAGGCGCCTGCGACACGGTGCCGCCCCTGGGAACCGCTTGGCTAGAGCCAGCCGCTGCGACGGAAGGCGCGATAGAGGAGCCCGGAGGCCAGCGCCATGAGAGTGATGGCGAGTGGATAGCCGTAACTCCAGCGGAGCTCGGGCATGTGCTCGAAGTTCATCCCGTAGACGCCGGCGACCATGGTCGGGATCGCGAAGATCGCCGCCCAGGCCGAGATGCGGCGCATGTCGTCGTTCTGCCAGATACCCACCCGGGCCTGCTGCGCGTCCAGGACCGAATTCAGCAGCTCGTCCAGGGACCGGACCTCGGTGTCGGTGCGATTGAGGTGGTCCGCCACGTCGCGGAAGTAGGGCAGTACCTTCGGCGGAAAGTCCTGCCCCTCCTGGCCCGGCCCGCTCAGGAGCTCCTCCAGAACAGGGACGAGGGGCTGTACCGCGTCACGGAACTCCCGCACCTCCCGCTTGAGGGAGTAGATCTGCTCGGTGTGGTCGACGCGGGAGACGGAGAAGACGCAGTCCTCCAGCTTGGTGAGCGCGGCCCGCACCTTGTCCGCGGCGTCGCTGTAGGCGTCCACGACCACGTCGAGGACGGCGTGCAAGACGGACAGCGGGCCGAAGCGCAGCATGCCGGGGTCGGCTTCCAGCCGGCGGGCGGCTTCAGCGGCGGGGTCGACCGCACCGTGCCGGACGGTGAGCACGCACCGAGGGCCGACGAAGACCATCAGCTCCCCGGTCTCCACCGCCGCATCCGCATCGACGTACCAGAGCGTCTTGAGCGCGACGGCCAGCACGTCGCCGAAACGTTCACGCTTGGGGCGCTGCCGTGCCTGGACCGCGTCTTCGACCGCCAGGGGGTGCAGGTCCAGTTCCTCGGCCAGCTGGATCAGCTCGGCTTCGGCCGGGTCCACCAGGCGTACCCAGGCGAACTTGTCGTCATCCAGGCCGCGCAGCCGCTTCAGCATGAGCTGGCAGGCTTCGTCTTCCAGGCCGCACTCCACGGTCTCCGACCGGCCGGAGCGTTCGTCGTACATTACACATTCCATCCCACCCGCATGCTTCGCCACGCCGATTTCATGCACCATCGGCCTCCCAGCACTTTCGCCCCACTGGCTTCGCCTGCTGCTCCCACCTGCGCAACCACGTGGCGCGCAGGTATGTCAGCCGCCGGGCGGGTAGACGGGCCACATGCCACTGCCAGGGGAACTGTTGTCCGAGTCCACGGTGCGGGACGCGATCGGATGGCTCGTCCACGCGATCGAAGCCGCCGGAGCACTCATCATCTTCACCGGAGCCATCTGGGCCTTCATCCGGTTCGCCGCCACCGGACTTCGCGGACGCTCCCTCATCACCGAGTTCAACAAGATCCGTCTCAACCTCGGACGCTTCCTGGTACTCGGCCTGGAATTCCAGCTCGCCGGAGACGTCCTGCGCACAGCGGTCGCGCCCAGCTTCACCGAAATCGGCCAGCTGGCAGCCATCGCTGCCATCCGGACCCTCCTCAACTTCTTCCTCACCCGGGAAATCGCCCAGGAACGCGCAGAGCTCGAGCACGACCAGAAGCAATCCGCACCACACCCCGCTGCCCTCTGAGCACATACATCCGGCCGTGTCGCGCGTCGGCGCGGCTGGAGGGGGCCGTGGCCACCGCAACCTGCCCCCGCACCGAGGTGCAGCGAGTCTGCCTGGATCGCATGGGACCGAAAAGCCTGCGACCCCCAAGCGCAGACCGTAGTGCCGAAGACCGCGGCCGGCGGACAGGACGTCGGCCGCGTCGTGCCGTCCCCGTCTCGCACCCGCCGCACCGCCGCACCGCCGTACGTCGGCTTCACCGGCGAAGCGCAGGTGGATCATCTCTTCTGTCCGGCCGCACTTCGGGCGCTCTGGCTCGCGCGGTTCGTATCGGCTCGCCGTATCGATTCGTCATGCCGGCCTCCTTCCGTACGGGGTCGCGGCACCCGGCATTCCCTCGTCAAAGGGTGTCGGCCAGTTCTTGAGGGGTCAGGGGCTTGGAGGGAGTCGTTCAAGGCTCCGGAATCCTTTTCGGTGATCGTCGACCGATCCTCAGAAAGCGGTATCGGTTCCTTGGCGCCGGGTGGCTGGTCTAGTACTCCAGCAGCGTTTCGCTATCTGGCCTGGTCAGAGGTGTCGTCGGGAGTGTAGTTGGCTGATGGAATGTCAGGGGAGGTCTTGCCGGACCGCCCCTCCAACGAGTGGCATCGGCGCTGGTAGTGACAGTGCCTGGCGACGGCCTGACGTCTGCGCCGCCATCGCGACCATCTCAGCGCATGGATGCGAAGTGGCGGGCAGGGCCGGTGTGCGGGGCCAGTTGCCAGGAGCCGGCGGACTTCTGCCACGGTGAGCGGGACCATGGTGGAACCGTTTCTGCGTCCCCCTTTGCCGCCGCCTGTGCCGCCGTGGCCGCGAGAAAGGCATGCGCGAGCATGGCCAGGGTGATATGTCTCATCCAGCCGACGTAGCGGCGGACTTCGTACTGGTCCAGGCCGCACTCGTTCTTCGCGGCCTGGAAGCATTCCTCGATCGCCCACCGGCGCCCGGCAACGCGCACGAGCCGGTCGACGCCGGTGCCCACCGGCGAGTATGCGAGGTAGTAGGCGATCTGATCGGGTCTGCTGATACTGCGTCGGGCCAGCGCCCAGCGGTGATGGGTGGGCCGCTCACCGTCGAAGTCCTCGATCACCGGGAGCTGGACGGCCGCCCAGTCATAGACACGCGGGCCCTTGGCGCCGTCGCCGCACGAACGTTGCTCCCATGCCTCATCCGGCGCCTGGCTGAAGAGGTGGTCGATCCGGCCGAAGCGCGGCACCGGCTGGGACTTCGGGACGGCGAGCACGTAGCTGACTGCGGCTTCTTCCAGCATCCGGTCGGCATCCCAGGTGGCTCCGTTCAGCAGCCGCTGCAGGCCGTCTGGGGTGCGGTGACCGGCGTGTTCGGCCAGTTGCCAGCCGTTTTTGCGGCCGACCGAGCCGAGTAGGGCGCGGACATAGTCACGCATCCGGCGTCGCAGGTCGGCACGGCCGAAACGGTGGCCGATGCGCAGGAAGAGGTCGTCGAGTTCACGGTCCCAGGTCGTGTCGGCAAGGTCGTCGATCACGTAGGGAGGCTGCCCTCATCACCGCTCAGACAATTCTCAATGCCACTCGTTGGAGGGGCGGTCCGGCAAGACCTCCCCTGACATTCCATCAGCCAACTACACTCCCGACGACACCTCTGACCAGGCCAGATAGCGAAACGCTGCTGGAGTACTAGGGGCATCTTGAACACCCATCGTGTCGCCGGGATGAAAAAGTACGCAGCCGACCACGAATGGCTCACCATCATCCAACTGCCCTCCTACAGCCCGGACCTGAATCCCGTGGAAGGCATCTGGTCTCTACTGCGGCGCGGGTGGATGGCCAACACCGCATTCACCGACCCCGACCACCTCACCTACACCCTCCGCCGAGGACTCGCCCACGTCCAGCGCCATCCCGAACTCATCGACGGCTGCCTCACCGAAACCGGACTGACCCTCACCCCAGACCACCCGAAGCCAATCCGAAAAGGTCAGTAGACGAAGACCTTCACCGATCCCCGTCTCTCGCGGCCATCGTCGACCGCCTCACCTTTAACGGCACCATCATCGAGACTGGCACCGACTCCTACCGCCTCGCCAGCACCCGAGCCGAACACGCAGAAGCGGGCTGATCAACTGCTTCAACGCTTGGCCGGTAACCGCTGAAGACCGGCCAGGCCGACGTCATCCGAGCGGGACACGTCCTGGGGCCCAGGGACTGGCGTCCAGATGAGCTGCGATGCGTGTGATGGTCCGGGCGTTGTCCTCGAACAGATGCGTCTGCATGCCCGCGGCCTGGGCGGCCTCAACGTTGACTGCGACATCGTCGATGAACAGGCAATTCTCCGGCTGCACGTTCAAGCTGGCGCATGTGGCCTCGAACGCACGCAGGTCAGGCTTCTCGATGCCGATCTCGTGCGAGTAGACGATTTGCTCCACCAGTTCGTCGAAGTGATACAGCGTCGTCTCCCGGTCCCGGGCGCCAACGAAGCTGTTGCTCAGGATGCCCAGCCTGCAGGTTCCGCGCAGCCCTCGCACATAGTCGATGAACTCCTCGTTTGGCGTCCCCAGATACTCCGCCCAGAGATCAGCCATGAAGGCTTCGACCTTGGGGGCGTCGAGACCCAAACGGGCCGCCACCTGCTCGTGCACCTCTCGCTCGCTGATACTCCCGACGCTCCCAGCCCGCCACACGTCACGCATCCGCTCATGGACAGTGCCCAGTGGCAGGTCCAGCCGCTCTTCCCACCGTTGCACCCATCCGGTTTCCGGCGTGATCTCCAGCACGCCGCCGATGTCGAGAATGACGCAGGTCGCGGTCACGCAAGCTCCCCCTCTTCGTTCTGGCCTGACCAGCGAGCACAGACCGCCCGCTCATGTGGTCGACAGAGACACCGTCGCCTCTCCCCCTGGGGCAAGGTCAAGCGATCTCCGAAGCTTGTGACAGCCCTGTCGCAACCCGCCGACTCGACTCGCCTCAATCAGCAGGTGCCTTCAAAACTCGTGACGATCCGCGAAACCGTCGACCGGACGCTGACGTCGATACTCGTTAACAAACGCTGTCGCAAGAAGTGATCGAAGCCATCCGGGTGCTCGACGCCCTTCTCAGGCATGCAGGACGGGTCGATAGATGAGCTCTTGGATGTGGCCGTCGAGCGTCCGGTGCTCGATCAGCTCGAGGTCGAAGTCGGCCGCACCCTGGAAGATGGGGTCCAGCCCTGTCTGACCGGTGATCACCGGGAAGAGCGTCACCTGGACGCGGTCCACCAGACCGGCGGCCATCAGCGCCCTGTTCATCGACAGGCTGCCGTGCGAGCGCAGGGGAACGTCGGAGTCCTTCTTGAGACGGGCGACGACGTCGACGGCGTCGCCGCTCACGACGTTCGCATCCGGCCAGTCGAGAGGTCCTTCCAGGGTCGACGACACCACAGTGGCCGGCAGGCTCCTCATCCGCGTGACCCACGGGTCGCGCACTTCGGACTCGTCGGTGCTCGCCGCGATCATCTGCGCGAACGCCCTGTACGTGTTGGCTCCGAAGACCATCCGCTGCTCCTCGTCGTACACGGCGAGGCGGCGGTCGAGGAGCTCGGGGCCCTGCTTGCCCCAGTAGCCGGTCCAGTTGCCGCCGGCGGCGCCGAAGCCGTCGAGGCTGGAAAAGACGTCGAAGGTGTAGGTCGTGGTCATGACGTGATCCTCGAGTTCGTTTGTCCGGGTGTGTTGATAGAGACTGGAAGTCACGGCAGAACTAATCGCCGACGGACTCCTGGAGTCCAGCGCGGCCCCGGATGCGGTCCCAGGCGACGGTGCTCCTCAGGGATGGCCGCACAGGAGAAGCGGGACATCCCTCGGTAAGCATTTCCCAGGCGGTCCGCCTCCGCATCGTGGAGGCTGCACGGCGCCGTGCCCGCCCGAAGCTGGCCGATGAACGGGTTTCGACGGCGGCCCTACTTGCGTGGCTCTTTGTACGAGGGTCAAGATCCGTGAGCCGCCGTGTCACCGTGACAGGAGGCAGGGCCTGTGTGTGGGGGCAGCGGAAGCAGGAGCCCATCTCGTACTCGTACGCCGCGATCAGGACACCCAGACGATCCGTGGGGGAGGGTTCGGGTGAGGAAGTCACCAGCCCAGCTCCTTACGCTGCCTGAGCCGCTCCTCGCGCGTGATCGTGATCTTCAGCCGCTCAGGGCTTGGGGCCGTCCACGTGAGAGCCTGCGCATACACCTCGCGAAGGACGAACGTCCCGCCCTTCACATCGGTGACGATGCCTTCCTTGTCGGCGTCCTCGTCCCATACCTGGTCGCCCACCCACGCCGTCCGCTGCTCGTCGCTCACTGGGCCGGCTCGACCTTCATCTCGGCCCAGACGGTCTTGCCCCACGGGTGGAGATCGGTGCCCCAGCGGTCCGAGAGGACATCCACCAGGACAAGGCCACGCCCGCGGATCTGGTCGCCGTTCGAGTCGGTCCGCAGCGTGGGGACGGTCCGGGAACGGTCGACGACCCCAAGACGGACCCCGTTCTCGGTGGGCCGGGCGACGATGACGCGGATCGAGGGGAGGCGCGCGTGGTCGACCGCGTTGGAGACCAGCTCGGTGATGACGTTCAGCGCGTCCTCGACCAGCTCCTCCTGCTGCCACGCCGCGAGAGCGGTACGGACCAGGCTGCGCGCCACGCCAGCACTCTCCGGCACGCGGTCGAGCGTCTGCGAGTATCCGGGGTGCCCGGTTGGGTGCGGTGTCACAGTCATCAGGACCTCAGGGGGTGCGGGTGTGATGTGGCTATGCCTGAGTGAACGGGTCCGGACCGCCGAGCGGCAGGAAAAATCGGTGCGCTACGCATCGAGCAGTACCGGAAATTTCTCCCCGTCCCTGCTCACGGACAGGGGTGCACTCCCTACCGTGGGTACGTGGACGGCAACGAGCGCTTCATCAGCGCCATGGACGAGCGCGGCGTGACTCAGGTCGAGTTAGTGGACGCGGTCAACGCCCGCCTGATCTCATCTGGGCACGAGGGCACGGTCAGCGACCGGACCGTCCGCAACTGGCAGACCAGAAGGACCAGGTGGCCCCACCCCCGTCAACGCCAGGCACTGGAAGCAGTATTCGGATGTACGGCCGAGGAGCTGGGCTTCAGCCCTCCGGCCCGGAACCGTCCCGCCACCGAACCGGAGTCCCCTGTGAACCGCAGGAACTTCCTCACCGCCACCACCGGAACCGCCGCAGCCGTGGCGCCGTTCGTCGGTGCGCCGCCTCAGGTCGGCACCTCCGACGTCATCCGGCTCCGCTCGGGCCTGGATGCTCTGATGACCCTCGACCGCAGCAGAGGCGGCCGCGAAGACCTGGAGCGGGCTGCGTTATCCGGAGCCGCCGAGGCACTGAAGAAGCAAAAGTTCGGGGCCACCCAACGAATCCGTCAGAGGTCATCTCAATTGGTAAGTGTGCCTTCGCGCGGGAGAGTCAGGCTGTCGGACCCAAGCATCATGGCTTGACCGTGATGTGAGACTTGCAGCATGGACATGGGCCGTGAATCGCGGTGGGAAAAGGACGCAATGACAGTAGAGATCGTTTTCGCCCTGGTGACTGCCGTCGCGTTGGCCGCGGCGGTTTTCGCCGTCCCTCTGACTCTCGCACTGGCCTTTGACCTCTCTGGTTCAGTGAGGAAGGGCGTGTTGGTGGGGGGTGCACTGCTCGGAGCGACGGCCGGAATGTGGCGTCTGGTACGGGTGTTGCGTCGGTTCGACGAGCAGCGCCGAATGGGCCGCTGACTGCGGAGTTTCTCCTTGAAGTCGGTAGCCTGCCGACGCGGGGATCGTTGAGCGGCTGGTGCCGGACGAGTTGTGGGAGTTGTTCCAGCGGGTGGTGCCGGAGGCGCCGAGTCGGCCTCAGGGTGGCGGCCGGCGTCGGCACGGTGACCGGTAGGTGCCGGCCGCGATCGTGTTCGTGGCCACGTCGGACTGTACGTGGCAGCAGCTTCCGTCCGCCTAGTTCGGGTCTTCGGGAGCCACGGCTCACCGGCGTTTCACGGAGTGGTCCAGGGCCCGGGTGTGGGCGAAGCTCCATCGTCTGGTCCTGGAGGAGCTCAGTTCCCGCGGGGAGCTGGACTGGTCCCGCTGCGCGATCGACTCGGTGAACATGCGAGCCCTGAAAAAGGGGATCTGACAGGTCCGAATCCGGTGGACCGGGGCAAGTACGGGTCGAAGATCCACTTGATCACCGAGCGGACCGGGCTGCCCCTGCCGGTGGGTATTTCGGGTGCGAACATGCACGACAGTCAGGGCCTGGAGCCGCTCGTGCGGGGTATCCCGTCGGTCCGCTCACGGCGCGGTCCGGGCCGCCGCAAACCGGGCAAGCTGCACGGCGACAAGGGCTACGACTACCACCACCTGCGGCAATGGCTCCGCAGCCGGGGCATCACCCATCGCCTGGCCTGACGCGGCATCGAGTCCTCCACCCACGCGGACACGGCCCTGCAGCTCCTCAGGGAGGCGCACGGTGAGCTGGACGCCGGCCCCAGGCCGTTCGCGGCCTTCCTGGACGTCTCCGGCATATGGGCCCCGGCCGCGGCGTTCACCGCTGCCGAGGCCCATATGCCCTCTGCCACCCAGCAGTTCGCAGCCCTGGCCGAACAGACCGCAGCCCGCCTTGTTCGTGGCCGCGGGCAAGGAGCTGTCGCCGGCGCAGTGCGTGTTGTACGCGGGCGTTGCCGGGCCCTGCGCTAGAAGGTCAGGTTCCAGGCGTCGATCTTGCCTGTGTCGGAGGCGGCGTTGTCGTTGACGCGCAGCTTCCAGGTGCCGTTCGCAACCTCCGAGGAGGCGTTCACGGTGTAGGTCTGGGCGATGTTGTCGGCGCTGCCGCCGGCGTGGTTGTGCAGCGTGTAGACGGTGCCGTCCGGCGCCACCAGGTCGACCTTCAGGTCACCGATGTAGGTGTGCTTGATGTCCACACCCACCTTGAGGGTGGCCGGGGCGTTGCCGGTCACGCCGGTTATGGCGATCGGGCTCTCCACGGTCGCGTTGTCGTTGATGGCGAAGTCCGCGAGGTTCTCGAAGTACTTACCGGGCGGCGGAGTGGTCCCGACGGCCTTGAGGGCGTCGACTTGTCCTTCGCCGAAGAACGCATTGTTGGCCGTCGTGCCCGTGCAGCGGCTGTCCGAGGGGCAGGCGATGTCGTTGGCCTGGGCGGCCAGCTTGGCGCGGATCTGCGCCGGGGTGATGCCCGGGTTGGCGCTGGCGATGAGTGCCGCCACGCCGACCACGTGCGGGGTGGCCATCGAGGTGCCGCTCTTGCTGCCGTAGCCGCCGCCGGGGACGGTGGAGTACACGTTGCTGCCCGGCGCCGCGACGTCGATGACGCCCTGCCCGTAGTTGGAGAACGAGGCCTTGGTGACACCCGTGCCGTTGGCCGCGACCGTGACCACGCCCGGCAGCTCGGTCGGGATGTCGAGGCAGGCGTTGGTGATCGTGCGGGTGACCGGCGTCGAGTCGTTCGGGCTCGCGGAGTCGGTCGTCTTGTGGGCGAGGTCGTAGTTCTCGTTGCCCGCGGCGGCGATCTGGAGGGAGCCCTTGCCCTCGGCGTACTCCTGGGCGCGCTTGACGCCCTCGATGATGGCGGCCTGGTCGATGTTGTCCGGGCAGTTGAACTGCCACGGGTCCGTGTAGTAGCTGTTGTTGGTGACCTTGAAGCCGTGGTCACCGGCCCAGACGAAGCCGCAGATGGTGTTCTCGGCGAAGAAGAAGGAGTTGCCCGGCTCAGCGACCCGGACCGCGGAGATCTTCACCCCGGGGGCTACGCCGACGACGCCCTTGCCGTTCTTGGCCGCGGCGATGGTGCCCGCTACGTGGGTGCCGTGCGTGTCGACGTCCCGCCAGGCGCCGACACGGGTGTCGGGCTTGCCGTAGGCGCAGGAGACCGAGTCGGCCGCGTTGAAGTTGGGCGCCAGGTCCTGGTGCTGGTCGTCCACACCGGTGTCCAGGATGCCGACCGTGACGGAGGCGGAGCCCGGGTTCACGGCCCAGGCCTGGTCGGCCTTGATCTGGCTCATGTCGGCCCGGACCGGTTCTCCGGCCGGGGTCGAGGCCTGGGCCGGATTGGCCGGGAGCGCCGGGTTGTAGGCGTCGGCCGGGACGTCCGAGGTGCGCGTGGCGCCGACCTGCTGCACGCCGGCGACGCCGCGCATGGTGGCGGCGAATCCGCTGGACGCCGAGTGGGCGACGATCACGCCGATGGCGTCGAAGTTCGAGAAGACGGTGCCGCCGTTGGCCGCGATCGCGGAGCGGACCGCCGAACTGTCACCGGGGGCGGTGATCACGAGGTAGGCACGCGTGCCGGCCACCCAGGCCGCACTCTGGGAAGCCAGCACGGCAGTCGGAGCGTGGGCCTTGGCGGTCGGCGCGGTGGAGGGGTCGACGGGGAGCGTGCCCGCGAGGGCGCCCGGGGCGCCGAACGCGAGGGCGGCGCCGAGCGTGGCCGCCAGGACCAGCGTGCGTCTGGGCCAGCTGGATATGTGGGGTATCAATGCGTCCTCCGGAGACGGCCCGGCCGTGCTGAGGGCACCGGCGGGGCCGTACGAAACGAGTGGTGGATGCAAGATGTCAGGCGCGTGCTCCTGTACGGAAGTACCTTTCCGTACAGGGGCGTTATAGGGGAATGGCTGAAAAGAGACGCACTCCGGGCATCGGAGGGTCGGGATCCACCGGGAGCTCGGCGATGTCGACCGCGCCCTGGCGTATGCCGCCGACCTGGTGCCGGCCGTACTGCCCGCACCAGGGCGCCGGACCCGCGCGGCGACCGGCACCGCCCGTGCCCTGGTGGCCGTCGGCGACGTGCCGGCTACATCCGTTGACGGTTGTCAGCGTTGGTCGTCGTTGAGCACCCTAGGGCGGCCCGGCGGGTGCTCAACACAATGGTGGGTGAAGCCCCTCGACACCCGGGTCCCAGTTAGAGGGATGGATCACTCTTGTCACGCTTTTTCGTTCCCCGGTCGGCGAGGTAGGTCCGCTGGACTAGTCGCGCTCGGGCCAGATGGGGCCTTGATCGGTCCAGATGACACCCTTGTTGCGGCAGAGGCAGAAGGGGTGGCCGATGGGGTCGGTGTAGACGCGGAAGCCGTAGCCGTCGGGGCCGGTGCAGTCCCGCTGCAGGGTCGCGCCGAGGGCCAGGATGCGGCGTTGTTCGGCCTCGATGTCGTCGACTTCGAAGTCGAGGTGGAACTGCTTGGGGTGCTCGCTGTCGGGCCACTGCGGGGCGCGGTAGTCATCGACCTGGATGAAGGCCAGCTCGACCGCGCCGAACTGGATACCGGCCCAGTTCTCGTTGCTGCCCTCCTTGACCGGGAGCCCCATCACCTCGGAGTAGAAGGCCGCCAGACTCATTGTGTCCGGGCAGTCGATGATGAAGTCGGTTAGTCGCAGCATCTTGCGATCTTGCCACAAGATCAAATGAGCCGTTCGCTCCGTGTGGGCTCCTCGGTTGGAGGCGCGCCCGCACGACGGCCCGGACACGAAAGAACTCAGCGTAGAAACAACGCCCTGACCTTGAGGCCAAAACACCCGAATCGCCTGAAGCGGCTCGCAACCCCATCGACAGCCACCACCCCGAGCGCGACTGCAGGGGAGGCTCATCGACCGCGGCTTTGTAAGGGCGGACGTGGTCGTCGGCATGTCTACCAAGGTCACTACGGCTGTGGTGGCAGCCCCAATGAACGGCGCATCTCGACTGCGGTGGGCCGTGGTTGACCGTGGTTGACCGCGCGATGTGGCACGGCTGTGGCACGTTCCGAACGACCGAGCGTTTAGAAGGTGCTTTGCCCGTACGCCTGCAATCGGGCCCCGGCCTGGGCAATCACCCGCGCCGACGACCGCTTGCCACTCGGCTTCGACAGGCGTTCGACACGGCCCGGATCACTCGTAGATGGTCGCCGCACGCAGAGCTCGTGCGAAGAACCTCCAGTCACCGCTATCGGGCAGCTCGCGGCCAGTGTTGCTGTACCAGCCGTCCGCGTCGTCGATCCATGCCGCCAAGGCTTCCAGGAAGCTCGGGAGGTCTGGGTTCTCCCATGAGCTGCCATCCCCGGCGTGGCTGCGCTGCAGGGAACGGACGAAGGTTGCCAGGGCTTCTCTGCTGTCGACGTGCTCAGGAGAAGTAGTCACGCCCGGACCCTACTTGGCACGCCAACTCCGGGGCCCGGTGAGCACCGCCTTGTAAGGGCGTGCAGATCTTTAACTCGTGGCTTTTCGTTCGGTGGTTCGTTGGTCCGGCATGAGTGAGTTGAAAGAGCAACGGGCCGTGCTGGCAGCCAAGTTCGAGGCAATACTGCCGCACCTCGACGAGCGGCAGCGTCGTCTGCTGATAGGAGCGGAGGCTCAG
>NZ_JBIAQM010000065.1:0-26106 GCF_042888945.1 Streptomyces sp. NPDC002698 | reverse complement strand
ATCACTCTGAACTCGTCCGCGGGGGGGGGGGTGTGGGGGGCGGGGGGGGGGGCGGCGGCGCGCCCCCCCCCCCCCCCCCCCCCCCCCCCCCCACACTGCTGTTCAGGTGTCGGCTTCGTGCCTGTTTCCCTCGGTCAGACGGACACGGGAGTGCCGAGCATCGCGGAAGCGTGCTGGAGCGGGCTGAGGATGCGTACGGGTGCGGCCTCGGGGAGGGTACGGCAGGTGAAGCCGAGCTGCGTCATGGCCCGGAGGACTTCGCCGACGCTGAAATCACGTCGGTCCTGGCGGGTGATGACCTGGCCGACCTGCTTGACGGGGTAGTGGCGGCGGCCGATGATCACAGATTCGCCGGTACCTGGTTCGGGCTTGATGCCCTTCATCGATTCCAGCACTCCGCTCTTGGTGAGCTCGAAGGGGAAGCGGGCGATGACACAGCGCATGTGACCTCACAGAGAGAAGGAAGAGGGAGAACGGCCCGGCCGGGGTGAGACGGTTCAGCGGGAGAGGGCGAGGACGCCCAGAGCGCTGCCTTGCCCGTCGACCACCTGCGGGGCACCGAGCCGGCGGGAGCGCATCGCGTGCTCGGCTTCGGCCGTCGTGGCCACGGATGTAGTGAACGACCCGTGGTCGTCGAGGATTTCGCGCAGGCGGACGCGGTCCGTGTAGGCGGAGCTGTCGCGGACGGCGGTGAGTTCGGTCCGGGTGACCAGGCCGGTGCACTGGCCGTCCTGGTCACAGACGACCAGCCGACCCGTGCGTGCGGCGGCCATGACCGACAGCGCCACCTCGACACTCATGTCGTCACAGACCTGCGGTCCGGCCGCGTCCATGACCTCGGCCACCGTCTTGTGCCCGGGGTCGGCGCTCGCCGGGCGGGGCTGCATCTGAACCAGCGTCACAAGGTGCCTCCTGCAGAGATGGGTCCGCTTCCTGATCACGAAGGTTCTAGGCCGCCGCGCCGAAGACGGTCTGGCGTACCGGCGCGCGCCGGGTCGTCGAAGAGGGGCGGCGCCGGCCCCGCGAGGTGCTGCGCTTGGGGCGTTCGGCCACCGGTGCGGTGATGACGACCGGGATGCCGGACGGGGTCTGGGCGCCGGTGATCCGGTGCAGGGCCTCGTCGCCCGAGCGGATCTGGGTGGTCTGCGGCCGGATCCCGGCGTCCACCATGAGGCGCACCATGCCGCGGCGCTGGCTCGGTGTGACGAGGGTGACGACGCTGCCGGACTCGCCGGCTCGGGCCGTACGGCCGCCGCGGTGGAGGTAGTCCTTGTGGTCGGTCGGCGGATCGACGTTCACGACGAGGTCGAGGTTGTCGACGTGGATGCCGCGCGCCGCGACGTTGGTCGCTACCAGCACGCTGACGTGCCCCGTCTTGAACTGCGCCAGCGTGCGGGTGCGCTGCGGCTGCGACTTGCCGCCGTGCAGCGCGGCGGCCCGAACCCCGCTGTTGAGCAGGTCCTGGGTCAGCCGGTCGACGGCGTGCTTGGTGTCCAGGAACATGATCACGCGGCCGTCGCGGGCGGCGATCTCCGTCGTGGCGGCGTGCTTGTCGGCGCCGTGGACGTGCAGGACGTGGTGCTCCATCGTCGTGACCGCACCGGCCGACGGGTCGACCGAATGCACGACGGGGTCCGTCAGATAACGGCGCACCAGCAGGTCGACGTTACGGTCCAGGGTGGCGGAGAACAGCATCCGCTGCCCCTGCGGACGCACCTGGTCGAGCAGCGCGGTGACCTGCGGCATGAAACCCATGTCGGCCATCTGGTCGGCCTCGTCCAGCACCGTGATGCCCACCTGGTTCAGCCGGCAGTCGCCCCGGTCGATGAGGTCCTTGAGCCGGCCCGGGGTCGCGACGACGACCTCGGCCCCGCCTCGCAGCGCGCCGGCCTGCCGGCCGATCGACATCCCGCCCACCACCGTGGCCAGCCGCAGCCTGACGGACCGGGCGTACGGCGTGAGCGCGTCGGTCACCTGTTGCGCCAGCTCACGCGTCGGTACGAGGATCAGCCCCAGCGGCTGGCGGGGCTCAGCACGCTGCCCGGCGGTACGGGCCAGCAGGGCGAGACCGAAGGCGAGGGTCTTGCCCGAGCCGGTGCGCCCGCGGCCCAGGACGTCACGGCCCGCCAGGGAATTCGGCAGCGTCGCGCCCTGGATCGGGAACGGCGCGCTCACACCCTGCCTGCCGAGTTCGGCCAGCAGCTGCTCGGGCATGGAGAGATCGGCGAAGCTCTCCACGGCAGGCAGCGCGGGGGTGATCGTCGTGGGGAGCGCGAATTCACCCTGCACGGGGGCAGGCCGGCGGCCGTAACTGCCCGAACGAGCAGGACCGCCGGAACGGCGCGGTGCCGGCGAGCCGAAGCGGCTGACGCTCCTTCCCGCGTCGGCACTGCCATTACGGGTGCGGGGTGAATAGTCGTTCGTACGTGTGCGGTTCATGCGGAACCTTCCTCGATGCGGCACATATCAAGGAATTCCCGCAAGCGGTGAGCAGCACGGAATTACAAGTATGGACCGATGTCAAAGCAAATCCGGCCGACGGGAATCCGCGGCGGGCGTAAATGCTGAAATAGGTGACGCAGCGAGGACGTAAAGTCCCGGGCGCCGAGGTGCGGTGTGGCTCTTCAGGACGCGCCTGCATCCTGAAGGAGTAGCCGCGTGTGGTGAGACTGCGGATTTCTCCGAGCCGTCCCGCAGGTGAAACCACTGCGGGAAAATGCGTGTAGCCGGGGCCCGCACCCCGAGGGATGCGGGCCCCAGCTACACAGTGCGCGTCAGCGTCAGGCCGGAACGATGTTCTCGGCCGTCGGGCCCTTCTGGCCCTGCGCGATGTCGAAGGTCACCTTCTGGCCTTCGAGCAGCTCACGGAAGCCCTGGGCGGCAATGTTCGAGAAGTGGGCGAACACGTCAGCGCCGCCACCGTCCTGCTCGATGAAGCCGAAACCCTTGTCCGCGTTGAACCACTTCACGGTACCAGCAGCCATGTCATATCTCCTTTGGGGCAGTACACCGGCGTCCGCACTGTGCGAACACCGTGTCGCCGCGATGATCACCCCGCCGGAAAATGACCGGAAATACAAAAGCGCTCTCCCCGACAGAATCCGAGTGGGAGCACTTGAAGTTCGGGAACCACAACTGCAACTGAGATGGACAGTAGCACGCCGCAACGGCCCGCGTCGGTTAAGTAATTCCACTCCGCTCATTGCGGCAAAAACTCTCACTACGCGGTCCGGCAAACTCTCACCTCGCGAGCACAGATATTGACTCACTCGCAGTGCAGCGTTCCAGAAAAGCGGAGTCGTCAGCCGCAATCAGGGTTGTCGGGGCGCTTTGGCGTGTGCGGCTGTCCGCAGGATCGCATTGAACAGCGGCCATGAGCAGCCACCAGCATGAGGCGGACCTGCGCTGATCGCCGCGTCCGGAGCAGTGGTCGAGCGTTCGATCCGGTGAGGGGACGCCACCGTGGATCGTGTCGGGCAAACTGCGCCCTCCGGAAGTGCCGTGCGCTCAAAGGCTCGGCTTCACCCGGGCATGGCAACTGACAGCGGGCTGAAACTTTGGTGTTCGTTCCGGCGGACAGCGGTCGGCCCTCGGCGGCCGACGGTCGACCCTCGTCCGACGAAGGCCGACCGCGAGCCGCTCGCGCTCCTAGTGCCGCGGCTGGCAACGTTTGCCCTTCAAGGAGCGGCGCCATGGGGGTCCCCCCCTGCTCGAGCGAAGCCGAGCGCTTGGGGGAGCGTGCTCTCGGTGTGCCGGCCGGAAGTCCTCGTACTGGATGTACTTGGGCTTTCGGCCGGTGCGGCGAGTGGGGGTGCCCCCTGCTCGGAGAGCTTGGGGGAGCGTGCCGGGCGTCGCGACGGGGCAAACGTTGCCTGTCGCGGCACTAGTAACTGCCGTACGTCGGCCGGCCTTCGCGCTCGTACGTGTTGATCGCGACGCCGGAACCGGTGATCGTCCCGCCGGTGCGGCGGAACGCGGTGGGGGCGGCGCCCTCGGCGAAGAGGCGGCGGCCCTCGCCGAGCAGCACGGGGAAGGTCATCAGGTGCAGGGTGTCGATCAGACCGAGCGCGAGGAGGGACTGGGCGAGGACGGCGCTGCCGTGGATCTGGACCTCGCCCTCGGTGCGCTCCTTGAGGGCGGTGACCTCTTTGCCGAGGTCGCCGGTGATCACGGTCGTACCCTCCCAGGCGGGCTCGGTGATCGTCGAGGAGACGACGTACTTGGGCAGCGCGTTCAGCTTGGAGGCGATCGGGTCGGCCGGGTCGGTCATCTTCGGCCAGTAGCCCGCGAAGATCTCGTACGTACGCCTGCCCAGCAGGAACGCGTCGACGTGGGAGAAGTTGTCGACGACGAAGCTCCCGAAGTCGTCGTCGCCGAAGGGAACGCTCCAGCCTCCCTGGCCGAAGCCGCCGCTGGGGTCCTCCCCGGGACCGCCCGGCGCCTGGTGGACTCCGTCGATACTGACGAACGCGGTGAGGGTGAGCTTGCCCATGACGGTGCCTGCTTCCTTGCGGTGGGGTCTGCTGCCATCAGGACAGACCCCACCGGCGCCCGCAACTCATCGGTCCGCGACGAAAACGCCCCGCGTCCTTCCACCGGTCCCGCGCCCCGCACGGGGCTCGCACCCGGTTCCGGTCGACGGCGTGCCCCGTGCGGGCCGGGACTCACCCCGCGCCGGTCGAGAACAGTCCGCCCGTCGGGCCCTGCTTGTCGCCGCCCTGGGCCTTTCTCAGGGCGTTGGCGAGGCTCTCGATGGTGAGGGACTGGAGGATCACCCGTCCGTCGCCCTCCAGTGTGGCCAGCGACAGGCCCTCGCCGCCGAAGACCGCGTTCATCAGACCCTGCCGGTTGAGCCCGCCGATCCGCTGGACGCCGTACTGGATACCCTCCTCGAAGGCGACCACGCAGCCCGTGTCGACCTCGACGCGGCCTCCGAAGTCGGCCGGGTTCAGGTCGATGAAGTTGCCCGCGCCCGCGATGATCACCGTGCCGTGGCCGGTGAACTTCTCCAGGACGAATCCCTCGCCGCCGCTGCGCCCGGTCCTCCCTCCCTGGAAGGCGATGCCGAACTGCACGGTCGACTCCGCCGCCACGAAGGCGTCCTTCTCGGCGAACCACGCGCGTGTGCCGTCGAGCTCCAGGGCGCGCATCTCGCCGGGCAGCACGCCCGCGAAACCGACGGTGCCCTCGCCGCCCGTCGACGTGAAGTACTGGAACGCCAGCGACTCGCCCGCGAGGGCGCGCTGACCTGCCTGCATGGCCGTGCCCACGGCCTGGCGCAGCATGCCGCCCCTGCCGCCTCCGCCACCCTGCTGCCCGCCGCCGCCCGACGGTCCGGAGAGCCGCGTCTCCATGGTCACGTTGGTGGTCTTGAACAGGAACTTTCCCGCTTCGCAGTACACGGTCTGACCGAGGCGCAGGTTGACGACCGCCATCTGCATGGCGTTGCCGACGATTTCTTGCTGAAGAGTCACGCCGTGAGAACGCGGGAAGCGGAGCAAAGAGTTCCGGTCATCCGGGTGAGGTGTCGGCTTGTGCGCTCACTCCCGCCTCGGCCGGTCCTGATTTCTCGTTGCTCCGGTTCTCGCCACCGCTTGTCGTTGCCTCTGACTCCATAGGGGAGACCGGCACCGGAGCCGGCGGTTCTTGCCTGGCTCGGGCCATGTACCCGACACCCGAGATCGCTACGATGCGCCGGTGCCGCGCCCCAGGAGGCGCGGTCACGTTTCCGGAGGGGGATACCTGTGTTCGTGCTGTCCATCCTGCTGCTCATAGCCGCAGTAGTGCTCCTTCTTGTCGGCCGCGGCCGCACTCCCGCGGGCCACTGGAAGCTCGGGGCGGCGCTCAGCGCCCTTGCGGGTGTGCTGGCAGGCGCCTTCGCCTGCATCCATGTCGTGAGTGCCTACGAGGTCGGCGTGCCGGTCACCTTCGGCAAGCTCGGCACACCGCTGACCTCGGGCATGCACTTCAAGTCACCGTTCACCGACGTCACGTCCTTCTCGACCCGCCCGGTGGACCTCGACCTCAAGGACAAGGACGTGGTGGAGGTCCGCTCCTCGCAGGGCGGCGTGCTCTACGCGGACGTCACCATCAAGTGGGCCGTGGTTCCGGCCAAGGCGGTCGCGCTGTACCGGCTGGCGGGCAACGAGGAAGCCGTCGAGGAGCGGCTGGTGCTGCCGGACAGCCGCGAGATCATCCGCAACGTCTTCGCGAAGCACACCAGCGAGGAAGGTTACGCGTCCGCCCGCGAGCAGATCAGCACGGAGATCGCCGACCTCATCGCCGAGCGACTGGCACCGCGCGGCATCGACGTCACTTCCGTCAACCTGCGCAATGTGAGGCCGTCGGAGAAGCTGCAGGACCAGATCGACAAGAAGATCCAGCAGGAGCAGGCCACCGAGCGGGCCACCGAGGCGGCGCGTACGGCCAAAGCGGAGGCGGAGCGCAAGCGGATCGAGGCGGAGGGCATCGCCAACGCCAACAAGATCATCGAGCGGTCGCTGAGCGACAAGGTGCTGTACAACCAGTGCATCGAGGCGTACAAGGAAGCCGCGAAGGCCAACCCGGTGTACGCGGTGCCGTGTGGCACGGACTCGAACGGCACTCCGGTGATCGTGGACAACGGCAAGAACTGACGCCGCCGCGGGCAAGGATTGCCGGTTCATGACGTCCGGCGGCTTCGTCCTCTCCGAGCGGGAGGACGAAGCCGCCGGACCTGCCGGTCACCGGGGAAACATGCCGGACGGCATGTCTGGTGGGGTTGGCCGGACGAACCGCCCCAGGTCCGCCCGGTGCCAAAGCCGTTCCGCTGACATCGACGGCCACGGTGAGTCGGGCTGGTCCCGAACCCCGCGACCGGCGAATTCGGTGTCCGTTCGCCGCCAGCGCCGGACGTGTGCGACCGCTGGGATGGACGCATGACTTCTCGAGGAACCATGAACGGCAAGGTGGCACTCGTGACCGGTGGCAGCCGGGGCATCGGGGCCGCGACGGCGCTGCGCCTGGCCCAGGAGGGTGCGGACGTGGCCGTCACCTATGTGCGGGGCAAGGAAGCCGCGGAGGGCGTCGTACGGGGCGTCGAGGGGTTCGGACGCAGGGGACTCGCCCTGTGCGCGGACGCCTCGGACGCGGCGGAGGCCGGCGGGGTGGTGGACCGGGTCGTCGCGGAGTTCGGACGGCTCGACGTACTCGTCAACAACGTGGGGGTGGGCGTCCTGGGACCGTTGGAGTCCCTGTCCCCGGCGGAGGTCGACCGGGTGCTCGCCGTCAACGTCCGGGGGGTCTTTCTGGCCTCCCAGTCGGCCGCGTCGCACCTCGGGGACGGAGGGCGGATCATCACGATCGGCAGTTGCATGACACAGCGGGTCCCCGGCCCCGGAGGGACGCTCTACGCCACGGGCAAGTCCGCGCTGATCGGTCTCACCAAGGCGCTGGCGCGGGAACTGGGCGACCGCGGGATCACCGCCAACATCGTCCATCCCGGCCCCATCGACACGGACATGAACCCGGCGGACGGCCCGTACGCACCGGGCCAGACCGCGATGACCGCCCTCGGCCGCTTCGGCGCCGCCCATGAGGTCGCCTCGATGGTCGCGTATCTGGCGGGAAGCGAGGCGGGGTACGTGACGGGGGCGGAGTTCGCGGTGGACGGAGGCCACGCGGCGTAACGCGTCAGGCCGGCCCCGGTATCCGGATCACCCGATCGCCTGGATCACCTGGATCGCCTGGAGAGACGTCGTACCCGGCGCAAGCCGGCCACGGCCCGTGGGACGCACCGGCATCGGCACGTCCCACGGGACCGTCGGCACACGGGCGCCACGGCTCCGGACGACGGGACCCGGAAGACTCAGCTCAGCCGCCCAGTTCCTGGTGCCGTGCCGTCAGCCCCGACGCCCCGTCCTCCGTCAGAGAGCCGAAGAGGCGCAGCCGGGAGATGCCGCCGTCCGGGAAGATGTCCACGCGCGCGTGCGTGCCGACGGCGGGTGCCGCGAGGGTGAAGCGGTGGTTGGTGTCGGGCTGGAGGCGGGTGCGGGGCAGGATCTCCGTCCACTCCCCCGCGTCGCCCTCGTCGCCGTTCCGCACCGACACCGAGGCCCATCCGGCGCTGTTGCCCTTCAGGTACGCCGTGTCGATCTCGACGGCGCGGATCTCGGACCGGGCGACGAGCCGGTAGCGGATCCAGTCGTTGCCGTCGTCGCGTCGCCGGCGGGTCTCCCAGCCGTCGTCCATCTTGCGCGAGCGGCCGGGCTGGATGGTGTTGGTGGCCGGTGAGTAGAAGAGGTCGGATGCGTCCTCGACCTGTCCGCCGTTCTCCAGGGCGACCACGTCGAACGTGCCGAGGACGGACAGCCAGCGCGGGTCGGGCACGACCTCGCCGTACACCCGCAGTCGCGCGATGCCCCCGTCGGGGTGCTGGTTGACGCGCAGGTGCGTGAAGCGCTGCTCCACGGAGACGGCGAACCCGTTGGCCGCGTGACCGCCGACCGCGGTGCGCGGTACCAGGGTCGTCCACTTCACCTCGTCCGCGAGAAGTTCCCCGGGCGAGGGTGAACCGGGCACCGAGGCGCCCTCGACCGACACCGCCTGCGGATAGTTGCCGCGGAAGTGGGCCGTGTCGACGACGATCCCGCGGATCACCCCGGGGGCACCGAGGCGCACCAGGGCCCAGTCGTGGTCCTCGGCGGTCGGCCACGGGTGCTCGGCCGAGGCACCGCGGCGCCGCCGGGTCTCCCAGCCGTCCATGATCTTGCCCTTGTGACCGAAGTGCTCGGGGTCGAACTCGGCGGCCCCGGCCACGAGGAGGTTCTCGCGCTCGGCGAAGAACTCGTCGTTGGCGGCGACGACCCCCGCGCCGAGCCGCCGGTCCGCCAGGTCGGCGTACCGGGTGAAGGGGAAGTCGGCGGTGCGGTAGTCCGCGTACGGGTCGCCGCCTCGGTAGGGGTTCGCGTCTCCGGTGAAGGTGGCCGGAACGGTCGGGCGCTGCGCCGTCACGATGATCGATCTGCCTTTCGGGGGTCGGGCGTTGCGATTACGGGTGGCGGACGAGGAGTTGTCCGGCGGGCTCGGTGAACCTGCCCTCGGCGACGACGCGTTCGCCGCGCAGCCACGTCGACTTCACGACACCGCTGAGGGTCCTGCCCGCGTAGGCGGTCACCCGGTTGCGGTGCTGGAGCGCGGCGGGGTCGACGGTGAAGGTCTGGTCGGGGGCGAACACCGCGAAGTCGGCGTCGTGGCCGGCCGCGATGGCGCCCTTGCGGTCGCCCAGGCCGACCAGTCCCGCCGTGCGGGAGGACATCCAGCGGACCACGTCCTCCAGGCCGTGGCCGCGTCTGCGGGCCTCGGTCCACACGGCGGACAAGCTCAACTGGAGGCCGGAGATGCCGCCCCACGCGGTCGCGAAGTCGTCCGTCTTGAGATCGGCGGTCGACGGCGAGTGGTCGGTGACCACGCAGTCGATGGTTCCGTCGGCGAGCGCCTGCCACAGCAGGTCCTGGTTGGCGGCCTCACGGATGGGCGGGCAGCACTTGAACTCGCTGGCGCCGTCCGGGACTTCCTCGGCGGTCAGAGTGAGGTAGTGCGGGCAGGTCTCCACGGTGATCCGGACGCCGTCCGCCTTGGCGGCGGCGATCAGCGGGAGCGCGTCGCTCGACGACAGGTGCAGCACATGCACCCGCGCGTCGAGGCGCGCGGCCTGCGCGATGAGGCTCTTGACGGCGCTGTCCTCGGCGTCCCGGGGGCGCGAGGCGAGGAAGTCGGCGTAACTGCGGCCGCCCTTCTGCGGGGCGGCGGCCAGGTGGAGCGGGTCCTCGGCGTGCACGATCAGCAGGCCGCCGAAGCCGGCGATCTCGGCGAGGGACCGGGCGAGTTGGTCCTGGTCCAGTTCGGGGAACTCCTCGACCCCGGACGGCGACAGGAACGCCTTGAACCCGAAGACACCGGCGTCGTGCAGGGGCCGCAGGTCCTCGACGTTGCCGGGCAGCGCGCCGCCCCAGAAGCCGACGTCGATGTGCGCCTTGGAGCGGGCGACGTCCTGCTTCGTACGGAGGTGGCCGACCGTCGTGGTCGGCGGGAGGGAGTTGAGCGGCATGTCGATCAGGGTGGTGATGCCGCCGGCGGCCGCGGCGCGGGTCGCGGTCCAGAAACCCTCCCACTCGGTGCGGCCGGGGTCGTTCACATGGACGTGGGTGTCGACGAGGCCGGGCAGCAGGACGTCGTCGCCGACGTCCTCCGACCGGGCGCCGGGCGGCACCTCGGCGTCGTACGGCAGCACGGCCGTGATCTTTCCCCCGGCGACCGCGACCGAAGCGGCGCGCGTCCCTCCGGGAGTGATGACGCGCGTCGAGCGCAGCACCAGTTCGGCATCGGACACCCGGACCCCTCTCTCCGCCGCCGTTGACTCCCGTTGCCGCCGGGTTGCTTCCGCGTAACGGAATTCAACTTTCTGTTGAAGAAGTCTTCACTCCGGCCCCCGCTCCGTCAAGGGCCCATTCCTCCAGCCTCCTCCCGACCCGGCCGGCCCCTGTCCCCAAATGCACCCGATGCGCCCGACCGCACGATCTTCCGCATCGCGGAGTCATATTTCCGACAGACAGAATGTAGTCTCACCCTACCCGGCAGTGGATGCGCTGCCGGGTAGGCTGCGTCTCTGCCCGCCCGCCGCCGCCCCCTTCGAGACTCTTCGGGTCACCCCGCTCGATACCGCGCCCCGAAAGGACCGCCGCCGTGCCGCCGTCCAGCGCCAGCACCACCGACGCCAGATCGTCCGCTCCCAGTGGCGGCGTCCAGTCCCTCGAGCGCGCCTTCGACCTGCTGGAGCGCATGGCGGACGCCGGGGGCGAGGTCGGCCTGAGCGAGCTCTCCGCGAGCAGCGGGCTGCCGCTGCCCACCATCCACCGGCTGATGCGCACCCTCGTGGTTTGCGGATACGTACGACAGCAGACCAACCGCCGGTACGCGCTCGGTCCCCGGCTGATCCGTCTCGGCGAGTCCGCCTCCCGGCTGCTCGGCACCTGGGCCCGCCCCTATCTGGCGCGCCTGGTGGAGGAGACCGGCGAGACCGCGAACATGGCGCTGCTCGACGGGGACGAGATCGTGTACGTCGCCCAGGTGCCGTCCAAGCACTCGATGCGCATGTTCACCGAGGTGGGCCGCCGGGTGCTGCCGCACTCCACGGGCGTCGGCAAGGCGCTGCTGGCCCACACCCCGGACGACGAGGTGCGGGCGCTGCTCGCCCGTACGGGGATGCCCGCCGCGACGGAGAAGACGATCACCACGCCGGACGGCTTCCTCGCCGCGCTCGACGAGGTGCGCCGGACCGGCTACGCGGTCGACGACAACGAGCAGGAGATCGGCGTCCGCTGCCTGGCCGTCTCCGTGCCCGACTCCCCGACCGCCGCCGCGATCTCGATCTCCGGCCCGGCCGGCCGGGTCACCGAGGCCGCCACCGAGAAGATCGTGCCGGTGCTCCAGCAGGTCGCGGCCGAACTGTCGGAGGCTCTGGCCAGCTCGGGACCGGGCGCCGGCTGACCCGGGCGTCGGCTGACCCGGGCTCCGGCCGTGTCCACGAGGACGGGTCGGGAGGACGGGTCGGGAGGACGGGTCGGGAGGCCGCACGCCGTTCCGGCCCGGCTCGGTCCGCCCCGGGCACCGCGCGCTGCTCCCCTCCCGGCCGGCCGGCGGCGCCGGGTCTTCCGTACGGACGACGCCGACAGGACCTGGGAACCGCCGACCGCGGGACTCCCCTCCGAGCCACCCGGCTCGATGCGCCCCGACACCACGCACCGCTCCCCGCCCGGCTCTCAGACCGCCCCCGCACCGCGCCTCTCTCCTCGCCCGGCTCAGTCCGCCCCGGACACCGCGACGGGCACCTCCAGGCGCCCGTCCGTCATCTCCCGCACCGCGTCCGCCTCGCCGAGGCGGGCGCGGTCGTGTGTCACGAGGACGGTCGCCGTGGCGCGCTCACGCGTGAGCCGCAGCAGCAGGTCGATCACCGCCGTACCGCGTTCGTGGTCGAGGGCGCTGGTCGGCTCGTCGACCAGGAGCACCGACGGCTCGTTGACCAGCGCTCGGGCGATGTTCACCCGCTGCCGCTGACCACCGGACAACTGGTGGGGGCGCCGGTGGGCCAGGTCGCCGAGCCCGACCTCGGCGAGCAGCTCCCTCGCGCGCCGCGTCACTCGACGGCGCCCGTCCAGGTGCCCCATCACCTGGAGCTGTTCCAGCGCGGTCAGCGAGGGCAGCAGGTTCGGCTGCTGGAACACGATGCCGATCTCGCGCCGCCGCAGGACGGCCCGCTCGGCGGAGGTCAGCGCCCCTGTCTCCGTACCGCCGACGAGGACACGTCCGCGGTCCGGGGCGACCAGGGTCGCGGCGACCGCGAGGAGGCTGGACTTGCCGGATCCGGAGGGCCCCACGACGGCCGTCGTCGTTCCGGCGGGCACCAGCAGGCCGACGCCGTCCAGAGCGGTCACACGGCCGTCGCCGTCGGGGTAGGTGAGGGTGATGTCGTCGAGGGTCAGGCTCATCGGGTGGTCTCCGGGGTTCTCATCGGGCGCTCGCCAGCGCGGTCAGCGGGTCGACGGCGGTGATCCGCCGGACGGACAGGCCCGCGCCGAGCGCCCCGAGGGCGATCGTCACGGCGGCGGGTCCGAGCACGGCCGGTCCGGCCGGCGCGAACGGCACACCGCCGCCCCGCACGAGCGCGCCGGCTCCGGCCGCGAGCCCGGTGCCGATCAGCGTCCCGGCGGCGAGCAGGGACACCGCCTGGCCGAGCGCGTCGCGCAGCAGGTACGGCGTGGAGGCGCCCAGCGCCTTCAGGACCGCGATGTCGGGCGCCCGCTGGATGGTCCAGACCGTGAAGAACGCCCCGGTGACGAGTGCCGAGATGACGAAGAGGAATCCGCGCATGAGCTGGAGCGAGCCGTTCTCGGCCCGGTAGGAGCCGATGGCGGTGAGGGCGTCGCCCTTGGTGGAGGTCTTCGTGCCGGCGGCACGGTCGGCCGCCCGCAGATCGGCTCCGTCAGCGCGCAGGGCGATCACGGTCGCCGGACCGGAGAGGTCGGTCCACACGACCGGGGTGTGGCTGTACGAGGCACGGCCGGCCACGGCCGCGACGGTCAGCTCGGCGCCGCCGAGCCCCACCCGGTCCCCGGGCGTCACGCCGAGCTCGGCGGCGGCCTTCTCGGACAGCACGGCACGGCCCGGGGCGACCCCCGCCGGGGCGATGCCCGACCCCGGCCGCACGGCGAAGGCGGACACCGCGGCCGTACGGTTCCCGGCGGCCGCGTTCAGGGTGCGGATGCCGATGGGCTCGGCCGAGGTGACGCCGGGTGTGCCGGACCAGGTCTCCCAGGCGCGGGACGGCACTCGCGCCCCGGTGAAGGACACCGGCTGGCCCGCGGCCGGCGCGGCGAAGGCCAGGTGGTCGGCGGGCAGCGCGGTGACCGCAGAGGTGTTCTCCGCGGCGAGCCCGGCGGTCAGCCCGGACAGCAGCCCCACGAGCAGGGTGATCAGTACGACGACGGCTCCCATCAGGGCGAACCGCCCCTTGGCGAACCGTAGGTCTCTCCATGCGACGAACATGCCTCGACCCTGCCGCCCGGACCCCGTCCGGGGCATCGTCCCGCGGCACGCTTCCCCCGGTCCGAAGGAGGGGCGCGCGGATCGCCGGGAGACGCACCGCGCGGGACCGAAGGGACGGCGGCCCGCGGACTGGGGAGGAGAACCCCGCGGGCGAAGGGAGCAGCCCGCTTTCAACCTTTCGGTTGACCGGGTCCGGCACTGCCCCGCCTACCCTGGAACGACCATGGATGTCCCCCTCCGCTCCCCCGTCGTCGCCGTCCTGCGGCTGTGCCTGTACGCCCTGCTCGCGGGCCTCCTCCTGCCGGCCGCCGTCCGCAGCGGGGGCACCGGGCACCCGGGGGCGGTCGTCGTGTCGGTCCTCGTGACGGGGGTGGTGCTCGCGGCGGGCGCGGTCTCCGCGGCGGTGCACCGCTCACGGCGTACGGCCGCGCTGTGGGTGGCCGCCCTCGGCGTGAGCTGGCTGGCTCTCGTCACGCTCTCGCCGGACGGGCTGTGGGTGGCGTTCCCCCTCTACTTCCTGCAGCTGCACCTGCTGCCGGTGCGCTGGAGCCTGCCCGCGGTCGCCCTGACGGCGGGGGCGGCGGTCGCGAGCTTCGTCGCGCACGGCGCGCCCCTCACGCCCGGCGCGTTCATCGGGCCGCTGCTCGGGGCGGGGGTGGCGGTCGCCACGGTCCTCGGGTACGAGGCGCTGTACCGGGAGAGCGAGCGCCGCCGCGAGCTGATCGAGGAACTCGTCGCCGCCCGTGCCGAACTGGCCGAGGCCGAACGCGCCGCGGGCACGCTCGCCGAACGGGAGCGGCTCGCCCGCGAGATCCACGACACGCTCGCCCAGGGCCTGTCCAGCATCCAGCTCCTGCTGCGGGCCGCCCAGCGACTGCTGCCCGCGGACTCCCCCGCCGCACCGCACCTGGAGCAGGCCCGCGCGACCGCGCAGGACAACCTCGCCGAAGCCCGTCGCTTCGTCCGCGCGCTCACCCCTCCCGGTCTGGAACACGGTTCGCTCGCCGCCGCGCTGGAGCGGCTGTGCGGGTCGGCCGCCGTGGACACGCCGAAGGTCCGCTTCACGGTGAGCGGCCCGCCGGCCGGGCTTCCGACTCCGTACGAGGTGGCCCTGCTGCGGATCGCGCAGTCGGCGCTCGGCAACGCCCTGCGCCACGCGCACGCGGATCGCGTGGAGATCACGCTGAGCTTCATGGACACCTCGGTCGCGCTGGACGTGGTGGACGACGGGGCCGGCTTCACTCCCGGCGACGTACGGCCGGACCGGAACCGTCCGGACCGGGACCACCTGAACCGGAACCACCTGAACCGGGACCGCCCGGGCGGAGACACCGCCGACGCGGACGTCGTCGGCGGAGACGCGACGGACGGGGGCTTCGGGCTGCCCGCGATGCGCTCGCGCGCGCGGTCGCTGGGCGGGACGTTCACCGTCGAGTCGGCTCCCGGTCAGGGCACGGCGGTGGCGGTCACGCTGCCGCTGCCCGTGCCCGCCACCGGGGAGCCGGCCGACGCGGACCGCCGCGCCGTGGGGAGCCGGGCATGACCGTCCGACTGCTGCTCGCGGACGACCACCCCGTCGTCCGCGCCGGGCTGCGCGCGGTGCTGTCCGCGGAGCCGGACTTCGAGATCGTCACGGAGGCGCCGACGGCGGAGGCCGCGGTGGAGCGGGCGGGGGCCGGTGGTGTGGACGTCGTCCTCATGGACCTCCAGTTCGGCGCCGGGATGCACGGGGCGGAGGCCACGGCGGTCATCACGGCACGCCCCGGCGCACCCCGGGTCCTCGTCCTGACCACGTACGACACCGACGCGGACATCCTCGCCGCGGTCGAGGCGGGCGCCTGTGGCTATCTCCTCAAGGACGCTCCTCCCGAGGAGCTCTCCGCCGCCGTGCGCACCGCCGCCTCGGGTCACTCGGCGCTCGCCCCGAAGGTCGCCGACCGGCTCATGGACCGCATGCGCACCCCGGCCGCCGCCCTCAGCCGTCGCGAACTGGAGGTCCTCGAACTGGTCAAGGACGGCCTCTCGAACCAGCAGATCAGCAAGGAGCTGTTCCTGAGCCAGGCGACCGTGAAGTCCCACCTGGTGCACATCTACGCCAAGTTGGGTGTGGACTCCCGCACCTCGGCCGTGGCGGCGGCCACCGAGCGGGGTGTCATCCGCAGGGGGCGCTAGTGCCTGTCCGACAGCTCAACGCCGGGTCCGGTGCGGGGGTTCCCCGAAGAGTTCGACCGCGCTGCGGACGTCCGCGAGGCGGGTGGCGAGAGCGCTCACCGAACCGATCGCGCCCGCGACCAGGAGGAGCGAGCGGCGCAGCCGGGGAACCTCGGGGACGCCTCCGGCGGCCATCGCGGCGAGGGACGCGAGCTCGTCCTCGGCGATGCCCCGGTCGGGGAACTCCACCGGATGCACGGCGAGTTCACGGCGCAGCCGGGCGACGGCGGTACGTAACTCCGCCACCCTCGGATCCTCGTCGCCGCCCGTCACCGGTCTCTGCCCCAAGCTCCGCAGCACAGCTCTCCCCCTCGCGCGCGCCGTCATACGTCGGTCCCGCTCATGTCGGCTCCAGTTCCCCGTGGCGGTGGTCAGGCGCCGGGGGACGCGGGCCAGTAAACGCCACCCGGTGCGCCGGGCGCCACTGCGCGGACCGAAATTCAGCCCGGGGACACCGCGGTGACGGCCCGGGTTCCGGGGCACACCCGGGCCCGGTCGGGTATGCAGGGGACATGACGGAGAACAAGGGCGAGGTGGTGGGGCTGGTGCTGGCGGCCGGAGGCGGACGGCGTCTCGGGGGCCGCCCCAAGGCACTGCTGCCCCACCGGGGGCGGCCCCTCGTCGAGCACGCGGTGGAGGAGCTGCGGGCCGGCGGCTGCGCCCGCGTCCATGTCGTGCTCGGCGCCCGGGCCGACGCCGTACGGGATCGGGCCTCGCTGCCCGGGTGCGTCCTCGTGGACAACCCCCGCTGGGAGGAGGGCATGGGCTCCTCGCTGCGGGCCGGGCTCGACTCGCTGACGGACTCGGGGGCGCGGGCCGCGCTGGTGTCGCTGGTCGACCAGCCGGGGATCGGCCGGGAGGCGGTGGCCCGGGTGCTGGCCGCGTACGCCGACCCGCTGACGCTCGCCGCGGCGGCGTACGACGGTGAGCGCGGCCATCCGGTGCTCTTCGGGGCCGGTCACTGGGCCGGGATCGCGGCGGCCGCCACCGGCGACCGGGGGGCGCGCGCCTATCTGAAGGCGCACGAGGAGGCGGTCACCCTCGTGGAGTGCGGGGACGTGGCGCGGGCGTACGACATCGACACGGAGGCCG
The DNA here is from genome assembly GCF_042888945.1 of Streptomyces sp. NPDC002698. NCBI lineage: Bacteria > Bacillati > Actinomycetota > Actinomycetes > Kitasatosporales > Streptomycetaceae > Streptomyces > Streptomyces sp. NPDC002698. The sequence goes on along the minus strand of NZ_JBIAQM010000065.1, from coordinate 9,222 downwards.
ACCTGGTCCACCTCGAATGAACGGGGTGGCACCGAGCGCCACCTTCCGTCGACCTGGAGAATCTCGACATCAACAAACCATTGAACTTCCACCATGAGGAAATTAGTATCCACTGCTCAGAAGCGCCTCGCCGTGCCGAGGGCGCCCGAGGTCGTCCGCACGCGTCACGGCACCGGGTGCCAGGCGCGGTGACGCCGTCCATGGTTCGCTCGTTCGACCGGCATGCGGCTCGCCCGCAGGCCCCGTACACGGATCGCCGTCAACAGCTCGCCCGCACGCAGCTCGCTGAAGGAGTGACAGCTCATGTCCGCACCAGCGCCGTCCCCGCTGGCCATCGTCGACGCCGAGCCCCTGCCCCGGCAGGAGGAGGTCCTCACCGAAGCGGCCCTCGCCTTCGTGGCCGAGCTGCACCGGCTGTTCACGCCCCGGCGTGACGAGCTCCTCGCCCGCCGCGCGGAGCGGCGTGCCGAGATCGCCCGCACCTCCACGCTGGACTTCCTCCCGGAGACCGCCGCGATCCGCGCGGACGACTCCTGGAGGGTGGCCCCCGCCCCGGCCGCGCTGAACGACCGCCGGGTCGAGATCACCGGCCCCACCGACCGCAAGATGACCGTCAACGCCCTCAACTCGGGCGCCCGGGTCTGGCTCGCGGACTTCGAGGACGCCTCCGCGCCCACCTGGGAGAACGTCGTCACCGGTCAGCTGAACCTGACCGACGCGTACGCCCGCCGCATCGACTTCACCGACCCGGCGTCCGGGAAGTCGTACGCCCTCAGGCCGGACGCCGAGCTCGCGACCGTCGTGATGCGGCCGCGCGGCTGGCATCTGAACGAGCGTCACCTCGTCGCCGCCGACGGCACGCCCGTGCCCGGCGCCCTGGTCGACTTCGGTCTGTACTTCTTCCACAACGCCCAGCGGCTGCTCGACCTCGGCAAGGGCCCGTACTTCTATCTGCCCAAGACCGAGTCCCACCTCGAAGCCCGCCTGTGGAACGACGTGTTCGTCTTCGCGCAGGACCACATCGGCGTCCCGCAGGGCACGGTCCGCGCGACCGTCCTGATCGAGACGATCACGGCCGCGTACGAGATGGACGAGATCCTCTACGAACTCCGCGACCACGCCTCCGGGTTGAACGCGGGCCGCTGGGACTACCTGTTCTCCATCGTCAAGAACTTCCGTGACGGCGGGACCAAGTTCGTCCTGCCGGACCGCAACGCGGTGACGATGACGGCCCCGTTCATGCGCGCGTACACCGAACTCCTCGTCCGCACCTGCCACAAGCGTGGCGCTCACGCGATCGGCGGCATGGCCGCGTTCATCCCCTCGCGGCGCGACGAGGAGGTCAACAAGGTCGCCTTCGAGAAGGTCAAGGCCGACAAGGACCGTGAGGCGGGCGACGGTTTCGACGGCTCGTGGGTGGCCCATCCCGACCTCGTCCCGATCGCGATGGCCTCCTTCGACGCCGTCCTCGGCGACCGGCCGAACCAGAAGGACCGGCTGCGCGAGGACGTGTCGGTCGCGGCCGGTGACCTCATCGCCGTCGACTCGCTCGACGCCCGGCCGACGTACGACGGTCTGGTCAACGCCGTGCAGGTCGGCATCCGTTACATCGAGGCCTGGCTGCGCGGCCTGGGGGCCGTCGCCATCTTCAACCTCATGGAGGACGCCGCCACCGCCGAGATCTCGCGCTCGCAGATCTGGCAGTGGATCAACGCGGGTGTCGTCTTCGAGCACGACGGCAGGACCGTGGCGGCCACCCCGGAGCTGGCCCGCGAGATCGCCGCGCGGGAACTCGCGGACATCCGCGCCGGGATCGGCGAGGAGGCCTTCGCGGCCGGCCGGTGGCAGCAGGCGCACGACCTGCTCCTGAAGGTCGCGCTGGACGAGGACTACGCGGACTTCCTCACCCTGCCCGCCTACGAGCAGCTGACCGGCTGACCCGGCTCAGTCCGCCGCATCCGCTCCGTCGGCCGTACGGTCCGAGTGGCCCAGGGATCTTCCCGGGGCCACTCGGTCGCGCACCAGGCGCTTGACCGCGGTCGGCTCGGGGAACCCCTGCTCGTGGCGGTCCCAGATCACCTCGTCGTTGACCCGGACGACGAAGACACCACCGGTGCCGGGCTTCAGGGACAGCTCGTCGAGCTCCGCCTCGAAGGTGGTGAGCAGTTCCTGGGCCAGCCAGGCTGCGCGGGGCAGCCAGCGGCACTGGGTGCAGTACTCGATCTGGACCCGCTGGACGTCCGTCATCCCAGATGCACCGACCAATCCTGTTCCGCCGACGGTTTGCCGTGCAGGTCCGGGACGCGCTTGAGCCAGTCCGGGCGGCCCCGCTGGGTCCGCTCCGCCCGGTCGGCGTCCTCGGCCGCGAGCTCTTCCCGGCTCGGGAAGTCCGTGGGGAGCCAGGCCGCCGAGGCACGGACACGGGCGAGGAGGTAGCCGACGTACGCCTCGCGGACCGCGTCGGGGCTCGCGAAGCCCGGCTCGTCCATGAGCCAGGCGTCGGGCACCTGCGCCAGGACCGTGCGCAGCAGTTCCTCGGTGACCAGGGGGGCGAGTTCGGCGTCGGCCGCGCGGGTGTCCGGGCCGTGGCCGCCGAGCGCGTGGCTCCTGAAGTCGTACGCCTTCTCCGGCGCCGAGGCGTCCCAGCGGTGGTGGAAGACGAGGGCGGCGCCGTGGTCGATCAGCCACAGGCGGGGCGGCGCGATACCGAAGGTGGGCCAGATCATCAGGTTCGAACTGTGCACCGTGCGGTCCACGTTGACCGTGAGGGCGTCCAGCCAGATCACCTTGCCCGCCTCCAGCGGGTCGACCGGGAACGTCCGCGCGACCTCGGGGGTGAAGTCCTTCGCGCCCGGCAGGTAGTCCATGCCGAGGTTGAGCCCGGCACTGGCCCGGAGCAGGTCCTGGACCTCCTGATGGGGTTCGTGCGCGCCGGAGACCGGGTCGAAGTGGACGAGGACCAGTTCGGGGAAACGCAGCCCGAGGGCCCGGGCCAGCTCACCGACGACGATCTCGGCGACCAGCGCCTTGTGGCCCTGGGCGGCCCCCGTGAACTTCACGACGTAGGTCCCCAGGTCGTCGGCCTCGACGAGACCCGGCAGCGAGCCGCCCTCACGCAGGGGCGTGACGTAGCGGGTCACGGTGACGTCGTTCAGCATTTCCCCAGGCCATCCGAGTCTTCAGCCTCGCAGTCCGAAGTGACCATAGTAACCGCGTGTCACCATCCGCGGGGTGTGCCGGTCGCCTCGTCGGTTTCCGGTCACCGCGTCGGTCATTTCCGCACCGTCCCGACCGGCCCGGAGCCGCCGTCGCCATATGGGCAATCGGAAATTGTCTCAATTTCCCTCACCCATAAACGACGGGAATCGAATCCCGCAGGCGACACCCGGAGTCCCGTCGAATCTTCCGTGTACTCACGCGTCGCGGCTCAGCGAGTCGGGGGAGGATTCCCGCTCACCGCCACCAGCGGCAGCCCGCCGTTCTCAGATCCTCCTGGAGAAGGTCCGGCCGGGTTCCCCAGCGCCTTCGTTCCTCACCGAGGCCGAACGAGCACAGCAGCTCTCCGTCGGCGGCATACGAGAAAACGGAAGGCGGGTGAAATGCCTGGGGATCGAGATTCACCGCCTCGACTCCCTTGCGTGAAATGCCTTCGAGGACGTCATGCCTGGTGCCGGGGGCTTCGCCGTATTCGGCGGCGAACGCCCACCCCTGCGATTCCCCGATCCGTGCGACGCCGATGTCCGCGTCGGTGAGAAGGCGGCCCGGTCGTGGCCCCGGCCTCAGAATCCGGCCAGCGGGTTCGGCAGGGGCACATAGCGGGCGTCGGCGCCGTCCGCCCGGGTCCAGCGGAGCAGCAGGTTGGTCTTGCCCGGGACGGTGGGTGAGGAGAGCAGGGCCGCGATCTCGGGGAGGCCGTGGTCCGCGCCGCGGCGGTGGAGTTCGCGTCGTACGGCGGGCCAGGGGTCCGTACCCGGGAACCGCTCGGCGAGGAGGGCGGCCAGCTCGGCGAGGTGGTTGACGATCAGGCAGTACACGAGCCGTTCCCAGCCGGCCGCGCGGGTCACCCCCGGCAGCAGTTTCACTCCCTCCGCGTCCCGGAACAGTGCCTGGACGGGCGTGCCGGCGGCGTCCACGGCGATCAGGGTGTTCTGCAGGTGGGCCTCGACGACGACTCCGTGGCGGGCGAACGCCTCCAGCACCGGGGGCACCACCTGGCGGAGGTAGGCGGCCCACCAGGCCGAGGGCTCGGTCAGCCGGTCGAGCGGGTTGCCGTCGAACCCCTCCACCAGGGCGGCGGCGAGCAGCGGGGTCGCGCCGGGGACGAGGTGGTCGCGCAGTCCGTCGCGGACCAGGACGGCGAGTTCCTCGAAGGCGAAGTCGGCGGTGCGGTAGCCGCGGTCGCTCAGCCAGGCGGCGGGACGGTCCTGCGCGGCGAACGCCGCGGCGGTGGCCGCGTCGGTGGCCCGTACCTTCAGCAGGTCGTGCCGCCACAGCCGGCGGATGTCGTTGGTGATGCGGACGTCGAGGCTGAACTTGACGAACAGGTCGTCCTCGGGGTCGTAGAGGGTGCGGACCGCGGCCGTCGGCCAGAACGGGCGGGCGGTGGGTCCGAGGCGCAGGAGCCGGCCGTCCGCGAAGGCGTCCCGGATCGCCCGGCCGGCGCCGGTCAGGGTCAACTGCCAGGGGTGGGCGGGCAGCAGCCGGTATCCGGCGGGGGCCCTGCCCAGGGTGTCGAGGGCCCTCGTGTCGCCCTCCTCGACGACCGTGTCCTCCCGCACGGCGAGCAGTTCCAGCGGGAAGCGGGTGTACGCCTCGGGTGCGTAGGGCAGCCAGCCGCTGACCGGGCCGCCACCGCGGGTCTTGGGTGCCGGGTGGTACGGGTGCCCCGTGATCAGGGACTGTTCGGAACGCAGATACGGGTCCTCGGGGGGCGTCGCCCCGGCGCGGGCGCGCAGGAGGGCGGCGACCACGTCCCGGCTGTCGGTCATCTCCGCGGGCAGTTCGGAGTTGGCCGCTCCGGTGGACCGGCGCAGTTCCTCGGCCGCGAAGGCGACCAGTTCCCGGTGGGTGAGCCGGTGCCAGGCTCCCCCGGTGTACACCTCGGGCTCGACGGGGCGCCGCGTCCCCCGCACGCGCAGCATCCGGCCATCGGCGCGGAGCCGGTGGACGCCCGGTTCCGGTGTGGGTTCCGCCAGTTCGCGAAGGAGACAATTGAGCAACGGCGCGGCGGCGTACGCGTCGGCGGCCTCGTCCATGTCGCCAGCGGTGAGCTGGGGGAACACGGTCGGCTTGAAGTCCACGCGATCCATCCGGTCCATTCGATTCATGCGGTGCACTGGTGATCAGTATGTCCGCCGCGGCGGGCGATCACGACATAGTCCCCCGTACCCGAGGAGCCCGCCTGTGCCCCGTCCCTCCACGCCCGACACCGAGACCGCGTTCGCCGAGGAGCTGGGCGCCGTACGTCCCGGGCTGTCGGCGCCGTACGCCGAGGCTCTGCCCGGTGCCCGGGCCGCCGTGCTGACCCGGCTGTGGCGCGCGCTGGCGTACGAGCCGCTGCCGTGGATCGCCCGCCGTGACACGGACCGTGGGGGTCTCACGCTGGGCCTGACGGACGGCCGGCGGCTGCGCGGACCGCACGCCGACCCGTACGCCACCTCCGCCTACGTGACCGAAGTGCGGCTCGCCGGGCGGGCGTACGACCGTCCGGAGCTGCTCGTCGACGCCCTCGGCGTGCCGCACGGTCCCGCCTTCGCGGCCGAACTCGCGCACAGTGTCGCCTCCATGGCCCTGTCGCGGGCGGACCGGGCGGCGTCCTGGGGCACTCCCGAAGAGCCCGAGGCGAGCTGGGTGTGGGAACAGCGGATCGTCGACGGGCATCCGTATCACCCCAACTGCCGTGCGCGGCCCGGGTTCTCGGTGGCCGAACAGCTCGCGTACGGGCCGGAGCACCGGCCGTCGGTGGAGTTGGGCCTGGTGGCGGTGGACGGCTGTCTCGTCACGGGCGACTGGCCGAAGTGGCTGCGGGACGGGGAGCGGGTGCTGATCCCGGTGCACCCCTGGCAGACCGCTCATGTGCTGGACGCCCCGGTCCAGGAGGGTTTCGCCGCTCACCCGTTGATGTCGCTGAGGACCCTCGCGGTGCCGGACGGACCGCATGTGAAGACCGCGCTGAGCGCCCGGCTGACCTCGTCGGTGCGGGACATCTCGGTGTACTCGGTGGAAACGGCGGAGACGGTCTCGGCGTTCCTGGAGGGGACACTGGCGGGTCTGGACGTTCCGCTGCACATCACCCGTACCCTCGGCGCGGCCTCCGCCGGCTTCCCCGATCTCGCGGCGGTGGTGCGGGAGTCACCGGACGGCTACGCGGGCGCGGGTGAGAGGTGCGTGCCGGTGGCCGCCCTTCCGCTGACGTCGCTGCCCGAAAAGGCTTCCTGGCTGGCCGAGTTCACCCGTCTCGTCCTCACCACGGGGCTGCGGCTGCTGGAGTCGGGGGTGGCGCTGGAGGCGCACGGCCAGAACCTGCTGGTGATCCTCGACCGCGCGGGCTCCCCCGTCCGGCTCGTCTACCGCGACCTGGCCGACATCCGGGTGAGTCCGGCCCGGCTGGCCCGGCACGGCGTCCCGGTCCCGCGGCTGTCCGGGCGCATCGTGACGGACGACGAGACCGCCCTGCGCCGCAAGCTCTTCGGTTCCCTCGTCGGCGGCACCCTGGGCGCGACGGCGGGTTCGACGGCCGCGCTCCGCGAGGCGCTCGACAGCGTCGCGGCGGATCTCCCGCGCACCGCGGACCTCCCCGCGCTCCTCGGTGAGCCGCTCCCCGCCAAAGCGCTCACTTTGATGCGGCTCTCCCCCGAGACCCCGGGTGACCTGTGGACACTGCTTCCTCGGCCGCTCGCCGGGCCCGGAACGTGATGCCGCGGGACACCTCTCGTTTTTACGAGCGGCACCTTTGATCAATAGGATCCGCCGATGATCACAAGACAACGGCTGGCGGCGGGCGTCTGCGCCCTGCTCGCCGCCCTGGCCGCCGGGATCGCCCACCCGGCCGGAGCGGTCGCCGACGAAACGACGGCGACCGCGCCCAAGGTCGAACTCCTGCTGGACGTCAGCGGTTCGATGCGGGCCCGGGACATCGACGGCGAGTCGCGGATGTCCGCGGCGAAGCAGGCGTTCAACGAAGTGCTCGACGCTACGCCGCAGGAGGTACAACTCGGCATCCGCACCCTCGGCGCCAACTACCCCGGGGACGACCGCAAGACCGGCTGCAAGGACACGGCCCAGCTCTACCCGGTGGGGACGCTGGACCGCACCGAGGCCAAGACCGCCGTCGCGACCCTCAGCCCGACCGGCTGGACCCCGATAGGCCCCGCCCTGCTCAAGGCGGCCGACGACCTCGACGGCGGTGAGGGCACCCGTCGCATCGTGCTGATCAGCGACGGCGAGGACACCTGCCAGCCGCTCGACCCGTGCCAGGTGGCCCGCGAGATCGCGGCCAAGGGCATCAACCTGACGATCGACACCCTGGGGCTGGTCCCCAACGTCAAGGTGAGCAAGCAGCTGAGCTGCATCGCCGAGGCCACCGGGGGCACGTACACCTCGGTGGAGCACAAGGAGCAGCTCAGCGACCGCGTCAACCAGCTGGTGGACCGCGCCGCCGATCCGGTGGTGAAGCCGGTGGCGGTGCAGGGTGCCGACTCGTGCACCGGGGCGCCCGCCGTCAAGTCGGGTCTCTACACCGACCGCGAGGAGTTCGCGCAGCACCGCTGGTACCGCGTGGAGGTCGCGCCGGGCAAGGAGCTGCGTGCCTCGGTGAGCATCGCGGCCGACCGTCAGGTCAATCGCGACTACGGGGTGCTGCTGCGTGCCGTCACCGTGCACGGCCGGGAGATCGTGCGCGGCGAGTCGGCCGGGAACGGCCGCACGGACGTCGTCTCGACCGGCCTGCGCTACCCGAAGGCCGAGAGCGACGACGAGGACGCGCCCGCGGAGGTCGTGTGCCTGCAGGTGTCCAACTCCTTCTCGGCCGCGTCCGGCGTGAAGACCACGCCCGGTCTGCCGCTGGAACTGACGGTCGACGTCGTCGACGGCCCCGACCAGGCGGGTGACGTGGCCTCCTTCGGCCTCGGACGCGGCTGGTGGCTGCTCGGCGCCCTGGTGCTGACCGGCTTCCTCGCGGGTCTGCTGTGGGGCTGGATCTCTCGCTGGCGGTTCTCGGTCTGGAGGACCAACTGATGCGTATCCGACGTGTACTGAGCACCGCCGCCCTCCTCGCGGGGGTCGCCGCGGCACCCGCGCTGCTCGGCGCGGCCGCCTCCCCGGCCCTCGCCGACTCCACGCCGTCCGCGAGCCCTTCGGGTGACGACTCCGCGCCCACCGAGGCCGGTACGTCCTTCCGCACGGCGACCGAGATCGAGCAGGGCCGGCAGGCCACCGCCGGCGCCTCCACGGGTGACTACCTGTACTGGCAGTTCCCCGCGGACGCGGGACAGCGGCCCACCGTGAAGGCGACGGTGAAGCTGCCCGAGGCGTCCAGGCGCGGCTCCTCCGAGACCTGGCAGATCGACGTGTACGACGGTCTGCGGCGCCGTCAGGCCTGCCAGTACGGGGCGCAGACCCGCACGGCGGGGTCGGACGCGTCCTCCGTGGAGCTGTCCTGCACCCTGCGCACCGTGCGCGCCTGGTCGGAGACCTGGGCCAACGACCCGCTGCCGGGCACCTATTACGTCCGGCTCACCGCCACCGGTCTCGGCGCGGCCGATCTGGGTCTGCCGATGAGCGCGCAACTCCAGGTGGACTCCAAGGACATCGGCGGTTCGGCGGCGGTCGACGGCTCGCTCGCCAAGCCGTTGGTCCCGGGCATCGCCATCACGGCGGCGGAGAATCCCGAGGAGGACGGTTCCGACGACGTTTCCGGCTCCGAGACGGCGACGCTGTCCTCGCTCCGGCCCGACACCTCCGGCTGGTGGTCCGACCGCTGGGTGTGGACCGGGATCGGCGGCGTCCTCGCGGCTCTCGCCGGCATCTGGGGGTACTCGCTGACGCGGGGCCGCGGGCGCCCCTCCCGGATTCCGCCGGGCGCCTGACCCGCAGGCCGTGGACCGAGGCCCGGGGGGGGGGGGGGGGGGGGGGGGGGGGGGGGGGGGGGGGGGGGGGGGGGGGGGGGGGGGGGGGGGGGGGCGCCGGGGGCGGGGGGGGGGGGGGGGCCCCGCGCCGCCGCCC
>NZ_JBIAQM010000064.1:0-28887 GCF_042888945.1 Streptomyces sp. NPDC002698 | reverse complement strand
CCCCGCCCCCCCCCCCCCCCCCCCCCCCCCCCCCCCCCCCCCCCCCCCCCCCCCCCCCCCCCCCCCCCCCCCCCCCCCCCCCCCCCCCCCCCCCCACCGAGGCGACACCCTCGCCTCCGCCCTCCTCGCCAACGGCGTCATCGAGGCCGGCACCAGCATCAGACTCGGCCGCCCCCGAGGCATCTTCTCGGCCGGTGCGGAGGAGCCCAACGCGGTCGTCCAGATCGAGGCGCCCTTCCCCGAGCCGATGCTCCCCGCGACCACCGTCGAGCTCTACGACGGCCTGGTCGCGAGCAGCCTCCCCGGCCAGGGCCGCCTCGCCGGCGAACCGGACCCCGCCCGCTACGACGCCGTACACGCCCACTGCGACCTGCTGATCGTCGGCGCGGGACCGGCCGGTCTCGCCGCGGCGGCGGCCGCCGTCCGCAGCGGAGCCCGTGTCATCCTCGCCGACGACCGACCGGAGCCGGGCGGCAGCCTTCTGGGCACGGCCGAACACCTCAACTGGGTGGCGGATGTCACCGGGCAGCTCGACAACGCCCCCGAGGCGCGCATCCTGCGCCGTACCACCGTCTTCGGCTACTACGACGACAACCATCTCCTCGCCGTCGAACGCCGCACCAACCACCTCGGGGCCGACGCCCCCGAGCACGTCTCCCGCGAGCGCGTCTGGCGCATCCGGGCGCGTCGCGTCGTCCTGGCCACCGGCGCCCACGAGCGCTCGCTGGCGTTCGCGGACAACGACCGCCCCGGCGTGATGCTCGCCGCCTCGGCCCGCACCTACGTCAACCGTCACGGTGTGCTGCCCGGCCGCCGTGCGGTCGTCCTCACCACCAACGACAGTGCCTACGACGCGGCGCTGGACCTCACCGCCGCGGGCGTGGACATCGCGGCGATCGTCGACACCCGTCCCGCACCGGGGGAGTGGGCGGAGCGCGCCCGGCAGGCGGGTATCGAGGTGATGGCCGGGCACGCCGTCACCGGCACGAAGGGCGACGCGCGGCTCACCGCGGTGACCGTCGCCCCGTACGGAGAGTCCGAAGGACAGCGGGAGTTCACCGTCGACCTGCTGCTGGTCTCCGGCGGCTGGAACCCGGTGGCCCACCTGTTCAGCCAGTCGGGCGGCACGCTGCGGTACGACGAGGCACTGGGCTCCTTCGTGCCGGACACCTGCCGGCAGGCGGTCGAGGTCGCGGGCAGCGCGAGCGGTGCCCTGGATCCGGCCGAGGTCCTGGCCCAGGGCGCCGCCGCCGGTGCCCGCGCGGTCGAGGCCGAGGGCTACACCCCGCAGGCGCCCGGCCTGCCGGCGGTGGCCGCACGGCCGCGGCAGACGCCGGCGATGCACGTGTACACCGTCCCCGGCGCTCCGGACTCGCCCCGCTTCGTCGACCTCCAACGCGACGTCACCGTCGACGACCTGGCCCGGGCGACCGGCGCGGGTCTGCGCTCGGTCGAGCACACCAAGCGCTACACGACGGCGGGCACCGCCAACGACCAGGGCAAGACCTCCGGGATCCTGGCCGGCGGCGTCGTCGCCGAACTGCTCGGCGTGGACGTCTCCGCGCTCGGCACGACCACGTTCCGGCCGCCGTACACGCCGGTCTCCTTCGCGGCGCTCGCCGGCCGTGACCGCGGCGCCTTGAGCGACCCGGTCCGCACGACCGCCCTCCACGAGTGGCATGCCGCGCACGGCGCCCTCTTCGAGAACGTCGGCCAGTGGAAGCGCCCCTGGTACTACCCGCGGGACGGCGAGGACATGGAAGCCGCGGTCCTGCGCGAGTGCGCCGCCGCCCGCGACGGCGTGGCCTTCATGGACGCCTCCACCCTCGGCAAGATCGACGTACAGGGCCCGGACGCGGGCGTCTTCCTCGACCTGCTCTACACCAACATGATGAGCACCCTGAAGGTCGGCATGATCCGCTACGGCGTGATGTGCCGCCCGGACGGCATGGTCCTCGACGACGGCACCGTCACCCGCCTCACCCAGGACCGCTTCCTGGTCACCACCACGACCGGAAACGCGGCCGCCGTACTGGACTGGATGGAGGAGTGGCTGCAGACCGAGTGGCCCGAACTGAAGGTCCACTGCACATCCGTGACCGAACAGTGGGCCACCGTCGCCCTCGTCGGCCCCCGCTCCCGCGACGTCCTCGGCGCGCTGGCACCCCGACTGGCCGTGGCCAACGACGACTTCCCGTTCATGGCATGGCGGGAGACCACCGTCGCGGGCATCGGGGCCAGGGTGTGCCGGATCAGCTTCTCCGGCGAACTCGCCTACGAGATCAACGTGTCCCCCTGGGAAGCACTCACCCTGTGGCAGGCACTGCACGAGGCCGGTTCCCCGTACGGCATCACCCCGTACGGCACCGAGACCATGCACGTCCTGCGCGCCGAGAAGGGTTACCCGATCATCGGTCAGGACACCGACGGCACGGTCACCCCGCAGGACCTGGGCATGAGCTGGGCGGTGTCGAAGAAGAAGCCCGACTTCATCGGCAAGCGCTCCCACGCCCGCGCCGACACCGCCCGCCCCGACCGCAAGCACCTCGTCGGCCTGCTCCCCGTGGACCCGGCCTTCTTCCTCCCCGAGGGCACTCACCTGGTCGCCGACAGCGAGCTGCCTCCACCGCCCGTCCCGATGCTCGGCCACGTCACCTCCAGCTACCGCAGTGCCGTCCTCGGCCGGACCTTCGCGCTCGCCCTGATCAAGGGCGGCCGTGACCGCATCGGCGAGCGGCTGTACGCCCCCGTCGGTGACCGGCTGGTCCCGGTGACCGTCGCAAGCCCCGTCCTCTACGACCCCGAGGGAGCCCGCCGCGATGGCTGACACCGCCCTGACCGCCCCGCTCCGCAGCCCCTTGTCACAGGCCGGTGACCGCCTGGCCGCCGTGACCCGCACGTCGGGGGGCGCGATCCGGCTGGCCGAACTGCCGTTCCTGGACCAGGTCGACGTGCGCCTCGACGCCAAGGGAGCGGCGGCGGACGCCGTCGGGCTCGCGCTGGGCCTGCAACTGCCCCTCGAACCCGACACCGTTGTACGCGCCGGGGAGCTGACCGTGTTGTGGCTCGGTCCGGACGAATGGCTGGTGGCCGGCCCGACCGGCAGTGAACGGGACCTGGAGCGCCGGATCCGGGAGGCGGCGGGAGACGAGCCCGTCTCCGTCACCGACGTCTCCGCCCAGCGCACCACGATCCTCGTGACAGGTCCCCGCGCCCGCGATCTGCTGGCGCACGGCTGCGCGCTGGATCTGCATCCGAGGGCCTTCGGCTCCGGCCGTTGCGCCCAGACGACCCTGGGCCGCACGCAGGTCGTCCTGGTCGCCCGGGACGAACCCAGGGCCGGGTTCTGGGTACTGGTCCGTTCGTCCTTCGCCGGCTATCTGGCGGACTGGTTGCTGGACGCGGCGACGGAGTACGTCTGAGCTGAGGCTGATCCTTTGGAGTGGACACCCTGACAATGGATCTTGATGGTCCAGGGAAGGGTGTCCAGGCGGGACGCAAGTCTCCGCATCCTCCGTATCCGGAGGAGTTCAGGAAGGACGCGGTCGCGCTCTACCGCGTCGCGGGCGGCAAGCGCACCTACGCGGCGGTGACGGCGGACCTCGGTATCACCGCCGAGTCGCTGCGGACGTGGTTCCGCAAGGAAGACGAGTCCCAGGCACTGCAGGCACTGCCCGAGCGCCGCGAGGCCGGCGGTAGGCCGGCTGAGGAACCGGCCCGGTTGCGGGCGGAGAACACCCGGCTGCTGAAGGCGGAGAAGGAGTGGCGGTTGGAGCGCGAGATCCTGCGCCGGGCAGCCGCCTGTTTCGCTCGGGAGGTGAAGTGAGCCCCCGCCGCCGGGACTTCATCTCCGAGAATCGCGCCGCCTTCGGCGTGAAGCGGATCTGCCGGGTCCTGGGCGTCTCCCGCTCCGGCTACCACCAGCACCGGGCCGCTGCAGACGCCCGCGCCGAACGAGCCGTCGAGGAAGCGCGAACGGTGTCGGAGATCCGACAGATCCATGCCGACCACCAGGGCGCCTACGGCGCCCCGCGCGTCCTGCCGAACTCCGCTCCCGCAGGAGAAAGATCAACCGCTGGGGGTACCCCCGCTTGCGGGGGAGCGTGAGCAGACTGATGAGAATCAACCGCATCGTCGGACGGCACCTGCGGCGCAAGAAGCGCACGACCATTCAGGACAAGACGGCCCCGCCCGTGCCGGACCTGGTGATGCGTCACTTCACGGCGGACATGCTCAACCCCAAGTGGTGCGGCGACACAACCTACGTCGCCGTCGGCTCGACCTGGCTGTATCTCGCCACGGTCGTCGACATCTGCTCGCGGCGCGTGATCGGCTGGTCGATCGCGGACCACATGCGGACCTCGCTGGTCACCGACGCACGCTGTCACTCGTCGCGTGAAACCTGGTGTCCGCCTCCGGGGATCAACCTCACCTTCGCCCTGCTTCACCAGTTCAAGCGCCTCGCCGTCCGCTGGGAACGCCGCACCGAACTCCACGACGCCTTCGTCTCGTTGGCCCGCGGACTCATCCGCTGGAGGCGGCTTCAAAAGCCCAAGAACGGCTGACCGGTGTCAGGGCGGGCCAGGGCCCCAGCGGGCTGCTTCAGTGCGTTGGTACTCTCCGCATCCAGGGCGAGGCGGGGGAGATGATCGTGGGAGCGGAGCCGTCGAGTCCTCCGAGCCGCCGGTTCAGCGGAATTGGCTTTGGCGTCCTCTTCGGCGGGCTGACCTCAGTGGTGACCATTGCTGCGATCGGGAGGGCGTGGGCTGCTTGTGACATCGGCAGCAGCGCAGGAGCCAACGGCATGACGTTGCTGTTCCTTGCGCCGCTCATATGGATCGCCGCTGCGGTTCCGTGGGTGATCCTGCACAGCACCCTCGGAAGACGTCATCGCAGGACAGCCTTGATGGCAGGACTCATCTTCACCTTGTGGTTCACCTGGTTCCTTGTCACCTGGCTCGGGATGCCGGACTCCTACCCCGCCCCGTCTTGCCCGGGCAACGTCCCACCCTGGTGGCCGAGCTTCATCCCGGCATGATTCCGGCATGGCTTGTGAACGACCTTGGTACCGGCAGCGGCAACCTACTCAGCAGCGCCCTCGACCAGCCGCTTCACGCCGGCAAGATCGTGTTACGAGCTTTTAGGAACGGGGTTCGAGCAGTTCCAGGGCGCCGGTTTCGGTGTCGTAGCTGCGCAAGGTAGTGAGCCGGACCGACACCGGCGGCGCCGGCAGCAGCCCGGGGATTCGCCGGTCGGCGAAGGTACCGGCCCTCCGGGTCCGGCCGAGGGTGACGTGCGGGCTCCAGCGTCCGGGTTCGTGGAAGGGGTTGAGGGTGGCGGGTGGACTGTCTGAGGCGACCGCCTCCCACACCCGGCGGTGCAAACTCGCCAGGGCGGAGTCGAGGTCCAACGCCCAGGCCAGCACCGAGGTGGGCTGTTCGAAACGGACCACACCGGTAAATCGCACCGGTAGCGGCAGAGCCGCAGCCACCTCGGCGAGCTCCCAGCGAATCGGAGCAGTCAACTCCCCGCAGGCGGCCAAGGTGAGGTGGGGACTATTGGTCGGCGATTGATGGCGCGCCTGAGAGGGCAGCCCCGCATCCGCTAGCCGCCGCCAAGCCTCCCGGACAACCAGGTCCGCCGCCTCATCCAGCAAAGCCTCGACCGTGTGCACCGCCGCATCCTACCGGCGCCCCCTTGCGGTTTCGTCGCTGACAGCCCTCTGACCAGCGGCTCGACGCATAGATCGAAGTTGGACTGGCTGAGATGTTGCCGGGTGTTCATGCTTCTATGCGCAGCCAGGCGTTGCCTGCGCGGAGCCAGAGGGAGTTGTTGCGGCTTTGGCCGCAGCGCACCGCATGCCCGTTTCACCGAGGCCCAGGGCCAGGTCAGCGGCACCCGCCTGTTCCTGGAGATCCACGAGCGCGGCTACCGGGGCAGCCGCCAGGTGGTTCGCAAGCACCTCGCCGACCTGCGGGCGGGCACCGCCGAGCCGGTCCGGGCCGACATCCCAGTCCGCGCAAGATCACCTCCTGGATCATGCGGCCCCGCATCACCCTCACTGAGAGCCAGGACAAACGGCTGCTGGAGGTCCGGCTCGCCTGCCCGGACATCACCCGGGCCTGCGACCTCGCCCGCACATTCGCCGATCTCGTCCGTCACCGGCGCGGATACCTTCTTCTGGAGTGGATCCGCCAGGCAGAGCAGGACGCTCCGAAGCCGATGCAGGGCTTCGCCGGCTCCCTCCGCCAGGATCTCGACGCCGTCACCGCCGGCCTCACCCTCCAGTGGAGCTCCGGTGTCGTCGAAGGCTATGTGAACCGGGTTGAGACGATCAAGAGGGCCATGTACGGACGAGCCAGTTTCCGACTGCTACGGACCCGAATCCTCGCCGGCACGTAGCCCCGGGTCGGTCAGGGACTCCAACCGGCCGTCACCCGCTCGGCCACCGAGAAGTCGGTCCCGCAGTCCGGACAAGCGGCTCGCCCGAACAGGTAACGGACGCCATGAGCCAGGCCTTCCTGCCCGTCCGCCATCGCCCGGGTGAACAACCTCCGCGGCAGTCCTTCCAACTCCTGCACTCGCGCCGGTTGGAGGGGGGACTTCTGCACCTCTCGAAGCGCGTAGTCCTCGGTGCAGCAGAAGAAGTCGTTCTGCCCGATTACGACGAACACGTCGACGCCGCAGTACGGGCAGTCGACCTCGTATTCCCCGGTCTGCAGGCCGTCCAGGCAACGATCCCAGATCTCAACGCCCTCGAAGGAGAGCAGGGTCTGCAGCAGGTTCACGTATTCCTCGGCCTCGACCGTCTGGCTCAAGCGGCGATCAGTGAGGCCGTGCAGAACCGCAATCGGAGCCGAGAAGACCGTGAGAGGGCTGTCGGGCTCGGACAGCCCAGGCGAACAGGCAGCGATTGCTCCCGCCGCCAGCAGCACCCAGCTCAGCGTCTCCCGGCTGCCAGCGGTCGCGACCTCGGCCAAACGCGGAAGAGCTGCGAAGCTGGCGGTGAAGGCGGTATCCAGCTGCGGACACAGGTGGTCCATCAGCTCGGACCACTCACCGCTCGGGTCGGCCTCGAACCGGTCCAAGAGACCAGGCACATGTTCCGCGGAACCGCACGCGTCAGTGAGCCTCGACCAATCCGTCATGCGTTCATCCAACCAGGCGGCTCCGGACGGACCGCACCGGGCCGAGCGACTCCAAGATCCTTCACGCAACTGCGGTCAGAGCCCCGAACCCCGGCCCTTCAGTGCCAGGTCAAGTGACTCATCGCTTCAACCAGATCCGGTAGTGGCCGTTGTGCTCGACGAAAGGCACGGTTCGCAGCAGGTGGGACCGGACGTCGTTACTGGCGCTGTGGAAAGGCAGGGCGGCGAGAAGACGGTAGTGCGGATTCCCTTTCAGCGCGTCCGTGATGACGCCGTTCACCCGTGGGTTGGTGAACCCGTCGAGGACGACCAGGTCGAATTCGCCGTTTCGCAGCGCTTTCCAGTAGGCATCGGTGCCGGTGTGGCGGACGCCGCGCCCGTCCGTGTACTCCATGCCGAAGACGCTCTGCCACTGGCGGTGAGTCGTCCTGTCACGCAGGTAGTAGACGGGTACCTCGGGCGTCGAGCCGAGGTAGTGGCCCTTGCGGTTCACGTGGGAGGAGATCGTTCGGATCATCGTCGAGGAGTCGGGCCAGCTCGCGAAGCGCCAGTCTGCCTGCGAGATACCGATGCACAGCGTTGCCGACCACAGGGCAATACCGAGGTGGGTGTGGCGAAAGTGCGCGCCCACCAGTCGTGTCAGGCCCACGCCCGCCATCGGGGCGGCGAAGAGGAGACCGAAGCCGACATGCTTGAACAGCGCCACGACCGTCCCCAGGTGCATTTGATACGCGGGCGCGAGCAGCGCTGTGGCGCACATCAGCGCCCCGAGCAACGACCGCTGTACGCGTCCCGGGCCGCTCGACCCAGGAGCGAACGGTGACCCGTGCAAGCGATAGCGCCGGGCGTACGAGATCCCGCCCGCGACTGCTGCGAGGAACAGTGGTCCGCCCCACGCGATCGACTGCTCGAGAAGGAACACGGCCCCGTCGGAACCATGTTCACGGTTGGTCGTGGTCTGGCGCACTCCTGCCGACAGATCGGTGCTGTACATGCCTAGCACAAGCAGAGCACTCATACCGAGCACAAGCAGCAAAGCCCGGAGGAACGCGCCGCGGCGCCGATGCGGCAGTGCGGTGAGCAGGGCCAGCGCGACGATGGTGGGCAGGTAGAGGCCGGCCGCGTACTTCACACCGACAGCCAGGACGGCGACGGGCGCGGCGAGGAGCACACTCGGAGCGGACATCCCAGCGGTGCGTACGACGATCCAGGTGGCCGATGCCAGGAGGAACACGGCGGGTGCGTCGTAGGTGGCCAGGTGCCCCATGACGATGGTCGACTGCACCACGGAGAACAGACCTGCGGCGGCCAACCCCGCCCGCTCACCGAAGAGCCGCCGCGTGAACGAGTACAGCAGCGCGGTGGTGCCCAGCATGAAGAACAGGCTGAGCATGCGCGCGCCGGACAGCCCGAATCGGCTGTCCACGACGGCCGCGAGTACCGGGTACAGACGTGGCGAGCCGGAGAAGTACGCGGCGTAGTCGGTCTGCACCGCTGTCCCGTGGAGCAGGTGGCTCACTTCGGCACGACCGGCTGTGAGGTAGAGAGCCTCGTCCTGGAACACCGTGTTCGACAGTCTCAGTGAGAGTGCCGCCTGGAAAGCCAGGATCGTCAGCAGGACGGTCCGGCTGATCCAGGTGCGCCGCCGACATCCGGCCGAGCTCCGTGCGACCGTGGGCGCCTTCGGCAGGTGGTGAGCCGGCGCGTGGTGGTCGTCGACCTGTGCGGGGGCGGGGGAGAAGGTTTGGGAACCGTGCTGCGTGGGTGTCATCGGACCCTCCGCACGTCGAAGCCGTAGAGGTCGTCGGCGCTCAGACGCCGGAACTCCGCGACGCCCTCCGGGCTCGCGTCCAGCCGCCAGTCGGCGCGCGCCTTGTGGTCGAACCAGGCGAACCCGACGAGGCCGGGGGAGGCGGTGACTCCGTGGAACAGGGCACGCACGTCTTGAGCGCGGTGTCGGCCAGGCATGGCGGCGGTCTCCAGGAGGAGCTGCGGCTTTCGGCTGAAGCGTGCGAGCTCCGTCAGGGTTGTTTCGAACAGGCCGTCGAAGGAGTGAGGGTCCCAGTCGGTGAAGTAGCCGATCAGACCGACCCAGTCGACGTACGCGTCGCCGGGGTAAAGGGGGCTCAGATCCTTGTGCGTGCCTGGCTGGACGATGTTCGGTGACCAGGTCCAGATCACGTTGGTGGCCCCGGCGGCCTCGAAGACATCGTGGACGTGACGCCAGGCCCTGACGTACTCCTGTGGGGTGGTCTCGGTGGTTCCCCACCGCTCCCAGTCGCCGTTCATCTCGTCCGCGAAGCTGATTGCGATCGGGATGTTCAGTCTCCGGACCGCTTTCGCGTATTCCCGGAGATAGCTGTCGGACGCACCGTCGGCAATGCGGGTGAGCGTCGTGCCGTGCGGCTCCCAGGAGACGACTGTCATCGCCCCCGAGTTCCAGGCGTTGCGCGTGCCCGAGGCATCGAAACTGTCGCCCCAGCCCGCGTAATAGACGATCAGGTTCGGCTGTTTGCCGACCTTCCGAGCCCAGTCGAGCACCGGCTCCATGGAATGTGGGGCTTCGGGCCGGGACACTCCGAAGTACTTCTTCGACGGGTGCAACAGCGGGCCTACGTCGTAGGGCGAGGCATCGGCGGCCGCCACGGCACCGCCATGGCGGCCTGCTGCGGTTGGGGCGCAGGCGGACGCTGCGGGCACGAAGGCGGTGAGAGACATCAGCGCGACGACGGCAAGGGCGCGTGTCATGGGGTTCCCATCGCACGAGGCTGCAGCAGGGCTCTCGCGACGACCGCAGCGTAGAAGAGTCCGGACGAGAGGAGAACGACGAAATCGACGGGGTCGAGGGTGAGTGTGCGCCATGCGGCGGATCCGACCCACAGCAGGGCGGTCCCGCCGCCCCACGACCACATGCCGATCCGATGCCGCTTGGTGCCGCTGAGCTTCGCGCCGCAAGAACCGGTTGCCTGCCAGCCCACATGCCGCCCGCGCAGGATGTCCCAGATCGCGAAGGTGTGCGCCCAGCCGTACATCATCCGCGCGGCCCAGGCCTCGAGGCGGTAGGGAACCTTGTGCCACAGAGGGAAAACAGTGGTCGTGTACAAGACGCTGGGCAGGACCAGCCACAGGGTCTCCACGGTGGGTTTCTCCGGGAACGCCAGCAGGAGCAGAATCGGAATGAGGGGAGCGACGAAGGTGAACAGGGCCGTGTGGATGTAGTAGAGGAAGCCCGACAGGTAGCAAAGCCTGCTTGAGGTCCGCATCTTCGCCCGCCAGAACTTGGAGCTGCACAGCATGCTCATCGAGCCGGCGCACCAGCGGTATTGCTGATGGAAGAAGGAATCCGCGCTGTCGGGGCACACGCCTGCCGACAGCGCGATCGGGACGTAGCGCAGATCCCACCCGAGATTCCGCAGGTCGAAGCCCGTGTGGACATCCTCCGAGTGCTCGATGAGCGTAGTGCCGCCGTTTTCATGCAGTGCCGCCCGCCGGTAGACGGCGCAGCTTCCGACGCAGATGGCCCCGTCGTTGCTCTGCCGGGAGACTTGGACAGCCCGGTAGAAAAGCTCCTGGACGGCGCCGGCACCCCGCTCGATCCAGTTCTGGGCGTCCAGCACACGGAAGTACTGAGGGGACTGGACGATGGCGAGACGCTCGTCTTCCACCAGATACGGAAGAAGTTCGTGGAGCAGATCCGCGCGCGGGGCGAAATCGGCGTCGAGAATAAGGATGTACGTGCCGTGGGTCCGCTCGAACCCGAAGTGCAGATTGCCGGCCTTCTTGAACCAGCCCAGGTTGCTGCGGGTGGCGTAGCGGAATCCGAACTCATCAGCCATGGACCGCAGTTCAGGGCTGGCCGAGTCATCCAGGACGAACGGCTCGCAGACCCCCGGGTAGTGGGCTGCCAGCGCACGGACATGGGTCCAGGTGTTGTGCAGGATCTCGACCGGCTCGCCGCACACCGGCAGGAAGACATCGACCGACGGGTAGACATCGGGGCGCCAGGAATCCACGAGCTTTTGGTGGCGTGAGAGGTCGAAATCGCGGCTGAACAGGTTCACCCAGAGCGAGATCAGGTAGTAGAGGACGGTGAATGCCAGAAGCGGGTAGAAGAACCGCAGCAGTGGCACCGAGGAGAAGAGTCGGAACTGGCTCAAGGCGAGGCAGCTGATACTCACCAGCGACGCAACTGTCAACACCCATAGGCGGCGGCCGACATAGGAATACTTTTCGGAATCCGACGGTGGTACCGGCAACAGGTCCGAGTCGCTCGATCCGCGGGGATGTCGCTCATGGGCCTGTCGGTTTTGTGCGGCCGACCGTACCGCACGGACGGATTCAACTGAACTCATGCAAGTCTCCCGCACCAACCGCCTCGTAGGGGTCGAGGCCAATATGCCGGAACCATAGGGTGAGACCTACGGTCACCACGGATAACGCGGTCGAAGGCAGTGATGGTTAACTCGAAATAATGAGCGTCTTCAGCGTTGTCCCTCCAGGGTGAGGACCAGGGCTTTGGCGTAGTCA
Organism: Streptomyces sp. NPDC002698; assembly: GCF_042888945.1. Classification (NCBI taxonomy): domain Bacteria; kingdom Bacillati; phylum Actinomycetota; class Actinomycetes; order Kitasatosporales; family Streptomycetaceae; genus Streptomyces; species Streptomyces sp. NPDC002698. The sequence continues at coordinate 17,212 of NZ_JBIAQM010000064.1, read as the reverse complement.
GCGGGCGTCCATTCCGTAATCACTTGAGATGAAGAGAGGGAGAGCAGGCGGTTTCTGCTCACGTCTGTTGCACGCCCGGGAGCCCTTGCGTCTCTCCGCTCCGTCGGGCGGAGCGGGCCGACTGCGCCAGGAGATGATCCCGTGCGCGGCTGAAGAGGTGGGTACAGATGCGGACGACGCTTGTGCATGGGCTGAGCGGCTGGGCTGGGCGTTCGGTGAGGCGAGTGATCAGGCGTCGGATCTCGGCGAGGCTGAGGCGGATGAGCGGGGAGGATCCGTTTCTGCTTTGTCGGTGTCGAGTGCGCGGGCGCGCAGGACGGTGAGGCAGGCGTGGGCGGCCGTGGCGAGGGTCATGTGGCGGTGCCGGCCGGAGTAGCGGCGGACCTGGTAGTCGTCCAGGCCGTATTCCTGCTTCGCGCTCTGGAAGTATTCCTCGACCGCCCACCTGCTTCCGGCGATGCGGATCAGCTCGTCCAGGGTGGCCTCGGCGGGGCAGGCCAGGGAACAGGTCATGGACAGGATGGTCGATCGCTCAGCGGGTGACGACGGTGTCGTGCCTCGTGGTGGCCATGACGTGGAAGACATCCGCCTGCTCCAGCTCGAACCGCCAGCCCTTGCTGAAGCCGTAAGCGGCATCCGCGGTCACCCACCAGAAGGGGATCCGGTCCGCGATCGCTTTTCGGACCATCGCCTTGGTCATGGCCACTTTCGTCTTGAAGGCGACCTCGTCGCCGATGCCTGCCCGCCGGCAGCGTTCCCGGTCGTCCGTCCACGAGGTGGGCAGATACAGGCGGCGGTCGATCAAGGTCCGCCCCCGGCCGACCGCACGCCTTTCTTCGGAAAGCCGGTGTCGTCCACGATCAGAACGGCATCACGGTTGCCGAGGTACTCGACGACATAGCCGCGCACGTCGTCCAGGACCTCGTCGGCGTCCCACTCGATCCGGTTCAGCATCCGCTGGATACTGTCAGGACCGTCGTGACCGGCTTCCTCGGCCAACGTCCAGCCGTTCTTGCGCTGCAGCGGAGCGATCAGTCCCCGCATATAGGCCAGAGCCGACTTCTGCGGCTCCGACCTGCTGAAACGGTGCACGAACCGCCCATGCACAACATTCAGTTCACTCGCCCACACACGCACATCAGCAAGGTCCCCACCCATAACCACGCCAACGAGCAACCTGGCCAACAGTCACGGTAGACACCGTTGCAGCACTAAAGGCAACTGCATTACCTCTAAACCTGTTCATAGCGGCGCGAAGCGCGCGTCCCCCCGGGGGAAACCCGGGGGGACGCGCGCTTGCACAAGGGGTCGCTACTGGAGCTTTATGCCTTTGGGCGAGGTGAGGCCCTTGTCGGGATGGGCGCGGAATGTCGCTGTCCAGACAGTGGGTGAGCAGGACGTGCCGTTGGGGTGCTGTTCCGTCAGCTTGGTCCGGGTGCTGTCATCGACGACCGTTTCACCGCTCTTCACGGACGTTATGGTGACCCGCACCGGCACGATGGACGCGCCGATGTCGTCGGGGAGTCGGACCAGCATCGTGGCGAACGGGTCGTTGGGATTGCCCGATGTCCGCTCCTTGCAGGCGCCGTTCGCGCACAGTCGGATCCTCACCGCGCCTTGGTCGTCGAAGTCGGCGGGCCGCCACACGAGGGCGACCTGCGAGTCCGCGTCGGCCTGGGGGCACGACGTGTCCGGGCCAAGGAGCGAGCATCCGGTCAGGGATGCCGCCAGCAGCATTGTGAGAAGGGCGCGACGCATGTCAGTACCTCGCTACCGTGCCAGGGAAGGCGCTGTTGGCCAACCCGATGTCAGTGAAATACAGACGGCACGGGTCGAACGTCCCGCCTCTGTCGTCGCTGCCGCCGCCACCGCCACCGGAGATGATGCCCTTGGCGGTGGCTTCTCCGACACTGTTGACGGTGTACACCGGACCGCCGGAGTCACCGTTGATGGTGCAGGCTCCGGATGACTTCTTGGCCGCGACCATGTTCCTGGCTGTCGTGCCGTTGTCGTAGTGGATGGTCGCCTGGGTATGGGTCACCGTCCAGCCGCACTGCTCGCCGGTCATCATGCCGCCCGTGCAGACCTTGTCACCCTCTTGCGCCCAGCGCCGCCAGTGGTCTTTGACGAGCCGCGACGAGCTGGAGGTCTTGCCGCCCTTGTAGATCCGCTCCGACGCGGCGGCGTCGTCGCTGTTGATCCGGTACAACGCCAGGTCGCCCGCGTAGTAGCTCTGGCCCGAGAGTTTCACCGAGCCGGACCCGTTGTTCCAGTTATCCCGGACGACGGGGCCGATGTAGTCGGTTTGGCTGGGGTTCAAGATGGTCCCGTTGCCGGAGGTGCAGTGGCCCGCGGTCACCATGTACCACTTGCCGTTGTACCTCCAGGAGAATCCGGCAGTGCACCACTTTGCAGAACTTCTGGACACTTCAGAGTAGATGCGCGCCCCGCCGTAGTAGGGCGAGGTGTCGTTGTAGCGGGTCGCCTGCGGTTCCAGGGCGTCGGCCCCGGGCATGACCTCCACAGCCACGGTATCGGTGCCGTACCGTTCACCCAGAGCCGTGACCAGCGCCGGGGCAGCCGTCTCGGTCCCCACGACGATACGGTTCTCCGCTGCGTCCACGGACGCGACGCGCAGTCCGCTCACGCCGGGCAGTTCCGCCTCCGACAGTTGGAGGACCTCATCACGCACCGACTCCAGCGCGGTGACGCTGTGCTCCACCACTTCGGTGCGCGGGGCGACCTGCTCGGTGACGGTCGGCCCGGCGGGTGCGGGAGCGGTCTCCGGGGTGTCTTCGGGCATCGCGAACGACTCCTCGCCGGTGGTCTCCGCGGCACCGTCGGCAGGTGGCGCAGGGGTCTGCGCCTCGGTGGTCACGGTGTCGGGCTTGCTGCCGTCCTCCGTGTCCTCGGCGGGCAGTCCGCTGCCTTCGTCGGCAGGGGCTTGGGTCACCTGGATCGGCGCTGACGCCTCGTCGGCCGAGGCCGGCTCCACGACCGGCGCGACCAGGTCACCCGTCGTCGGGTCGATGTAGGGCGGGGCGAAGGCATCGGGGCTCTCCGCCGCGCGGGCCTCTGCCTGCTCCAGGGCATAGGCCTGGGCGGGTTCCGACTCCTGCATGTCGTCCGTACCGCCCTCGATGACCTCGACGCGGTCGACGATCACCGAGACCGGTTCGGCCTCCGGCGGTGCGTACGGCCCACCGAAGCGGGCCCCGATCTGCCGGCCGCCGCTGCCGGACAGGGAGGAGGTGTCCCAGAGCAGCTTCGGTGCCGAGCCGCCGCTGAGCGATACCGGCCAGGTGACGGCCGATCCGTCGGCGGCACGGGTCACCTGCGAGGCGGGAATGACCTGCCAAGCGTCGGCGGCCGAGGCCCGCTGGAGGAAGGTGACGTCCGTCAGCGAGGCCGGGACGCCGACCGCCAGGTCGACCGAGCCGATGAGGACCTCGCCGTTGGCGGGCGCGGTCACCGCCGCCTGTCCGACGTGGAAGCTGCGCTTGGTTTCCAAGGAGCTGTTGCCGGCTTGATCGATCGCGGTGACGGCGAGCTGATGGCTGCCATCACTGGTGGGAGTGATCGGCAGCGTCACCGGGCCGCCGGTGGTGGTGGCACTCTGCGCGGTGCCACCGTCGATCTTGTAGGTCAGGGTCCGGGTGTCGGTGCCGTCCGGTGTCAGTGTGAACGTCCCGGTCACCTGCGCGCCGCCGGCCCAGCCGTTCGTCGGGTAGGTCGCGGAGGTCACGTCCGGCGCGCCAGGCGCGGTGGTGTCGACGGTGAAGCGGTAGTGCGAGGTAGCGCCGCCCGTGCCGTTGCCGTCGATGCCGCGCACGTGGAGGTACCAGGTGCCCTCGGAGCACGTCGTGGTGTACGAGGTGCTGGTCGTCTCGGCCGTGCTGTCGGGCGCGGTGTCGGGGGTGCCGTCGACGACGATGCTGTACCCGGCGGCGCCGCCCGACGGCGCGGTCCAGGTGGCGCTGAAGGAGCCGCTCTTGTAGGCGTCCGACTGGTTCGGGTGAGTGGACGAGCTGATCACAGGGCTCGGCGGCAGTGTCATGTCGACTTTGAACGGCAGGTGCGCGGCAGTGGTGGACCAGTTGCCGGCTCGGTCCTTGGCCCGTACGTGCACGTACCAGGTGCCGTCCGCGTCGACCGTGGTGGTCAGGTTCGTTGCCGTCTGGACCGTTCCGGTTGTGGCGGGCAGGGTGCTTGCGGCGCGATCTACCGTGACTGCGTATCCGGCGGCGCCAGAGAGGTCGCTGGGCGCCGACCAGCTGAACGACGCTGTGCGGTTGGCGTAAGCGTTGGTCGCCATGGGATGCGTGGAGGAGGCCAGGCTGCCCGGTGCGTTAGGTGCTGTGGTGTCGACGTTGAAGCTGGAATGCCTTGTCGCAGACCATAGTCCGGCCTTGTCCTGGGCGGCGGCGTGCACCCACCACGTGCCATCGGTACGCCCGCTCCAGCTGACGGCGGTTGCCGTCTGTGTCACTGCGGTGCCGGCGGCGGTCGTCGGGCTCTGGTCGAGCTTGACGGCGTAGCCGATCACTCCGGCGGCGTCTGTCGCGGCGAGCGCGCCCGTGAAGTTGGTGACGTTGTACCAGGATGATGCCGAGGGGTGACTCGTGGAAGTGATCGTGGGGATGGACGGCGCGGTCGTGTCGACGGTGAAGGTCTGCCACGCCGACCATGCACCGGTGTCGGTGCCGTCGGAGGCCCGGGCTCGCCACTTGTAGTCGCCCGGTGTCAGAGCGACGGCCGTGTGGGTTGCGACTGCCCCGGAGGCCACGGCAGCGGAAGTTCCGGACTGCAGGGCCGTGGTGCCGTCTGCGGCCCAGACCTCGAAGCTCAGTGTGAGCTGCTGCCCGTCGGCATCGGTGGCCTTCGCGGACAGTGTGGGCGTGGTGTCCGATGTGTAGGTGTCGGACAGCGGTGCGACAGCCGTCGCAGTACCCGGCTTGGAGTTGTACGTGACCGTCAGCGAGGGCTCGAAGGCGGCGTCGTGAGAGCCGTCCGTCTGATTCGCAGAGTAGTAGCGGCGCCAGGTCAGCGGGTCCGTCTCGTCGACAGCCGCGATCCGCACACCGTAGTTGGCCTGCCCGTCGGCCCAGGACTGGACGATCGAGTCGACGTCCCAAGAAACGTGGCCCGCAGCACAGCTGGAGTTGTAGCCCTTGGCTGCGGTGGACGTCACGGCGCCGCTGGTGGTGGTTGCGGGCTGATCTGCCCACGTGATGGCCGAGGGGTCCCAGCTGGATGTGACACGGCGCACCTGGTTGCCGGAGTTGGCGGTGCTGCACGTGGACGAGTAGTACGAGTACAGACGCAGGTCGGTGTCGACGATGTGCTTGCCTGCGTACTTCGCCACATCGAACTTGAGGTACGAGCGTGCCTTCTCGGTACCGTTATAGGTACCGGCCTTCAACTCGGTCGAACCGCGCTGCGAGGTGAGGTAGTCGTCGTACTGAATCCAGGTATCGGTGACCGGGCCGAAAAGCGAGTCGGTCGGGTCGATGGTGACCGGATACTCCAACGTCGGGTCGGCGAGAAACTCCGCGTCGGGCTTCAGGACCAGAACCTGATCGCCGGTTTCGTCATCTCGGTCAATGGTGACATCGACGGCCGCAAGGTCCTCGGGCTCACCAGAAGCATGCTTCTCTCCCGCACCCCACATCACCGGTACGGGCGCGGTGGCCACCGTACGGCCACTACTGTCGCTCCAGCGCAGCCGCTCGTCGGTGGTCTCGTGCAGGGTCAGGCCGTCAGCCGAGATCGGGAGCCGGTAGCTGACCGGCCCGTCGGGGCGCTGGTTGAGGACGACGGAGTGGGAGAAGCCCTCCTTGAGAGCGGTCACCACGAGGTCACCGCCGTCCACAGCGTCGGGATATACGGCGGTCGGGCCGTTTAGACGTGGTTCGGGCAGCTTGTCCGGCCAATCGAGGCCGAGCGTGCGGCCACCACGGGAGACCTCGGCCAGCGGCTCGTCGGAGCCTCCGCCGGAGAAGGCTATGTCGGCGGCTGCCATCTTGGGCCGCACCACACCGTTCTTGGCCACGAGGGTGGTGTCGACAGGCTTCCAGCTGCCGTCCGCCTGCTTGACCCGGATCGGTCCGGTGTACGCCTCCACCGTGGTCGTACCGTCACCGTTGGCCCAGGTGGTAGTCGACTCGGTGCGCTCGGACACGATCTCGGCTCGGGCACCGGGCACCTGCTGTGCCGCTGAGGTGTCAGCAGCCGGGGTGGCGTCCTCGGCAAATGCAGGCTCGTTGAGCGCAGGCAGCGGGACGCACACCAGAGCGCCCAGCAGGGCCACCGTCAAGGCTCGTTGGGTCCATCGGGGTCTTCGTCTGGCTGAGGGCACGGCGGACGACACGGAGTGGTGCACAGAAAACCTTCTGGTCGCATCGGCTGAAGATCGGCCGATCTTAGGACTCGTGCAGGTCAGGCAGCAATCGGAGTATCTAATTCCGATTCTGGTGACCCCTACTTGCTCGATGCGCCTCGACCGCCGGGACGTCAACGCGAGCCACGGACAGGGGAGTTCGACCAACGCCAAGATCAGGGACGGACAGGTCGCGAACCGACCGGTCTACATGGCGATGGCCGTAACCGTGGACGGCACCCGCGATGCCCTCGGCATCTGGGCCGGCGACGGCGGCGATGGCGCGAGGTACTGGCTGCACGTGTTCACCGAGCTGAAGAACCCGCGGCCTGAACGACGTGCTGATGCTGGTCTGCGACGGACTCAAAGGCCTTCCCGATGCCGTGGAGGCCGTCTGGCCCAGCACGATCGTCCAGACGTATGTGGTGCATCTGCTGCGGAACTCGTTCCGTTACGCCGCCCGTCAGAACTGGGACAAGGGCATCAAGGCCCTCAATCTCGCCTATACCGCGGCCGCCGAGCGGTTCCTGGAGTTCCAGGAGATGTGGGGCCACAACCTTTGCAGCTCACCCTCTTGCGTGGTCCGGGCCGGTCATCGCCCTCTCGCTGGTGCCGCCGTTGAGCGGGGTACCCGACAAAACGGCACGGGTCTGCCTCCTGCGATCACTGCTGACCAGAGCTTTGCCTCGCGTATGGTCGGCCGACGTCGCGCGATGGCCACCGAGGGCAGATGTGGCGAGCCGGTGCCGGTCAGCAGGCCGACGGCTCGCCGGCATTCGTGGTCAAGGCGGCAGCCAGTGTGTGGCGGTGGTCAGGGTGTGTCGCCGGAGCAGTAGAAGCGGCACGTCACGCCCGGGCCGGGCGTGCGGAGTTCGCCGGGGTGCGGACCGTACAGGGCGCGGCCGGCCTGGAAGCCAACTGCCCACCATCCACTACGACGTGGGCCAGACCAGCAAACGCCCCCGAGCCCCCGGAGGCCATCGGCGGGCCTGACAGATCCTGGTAGACGACGAACAAGCTCAGGCGGTGCGGCCCGCCGTGGAGAGGACGGGGTCGGTCGGCTCGAGGGCCAGGTAACTCTCTGCTGTGGCGGCTTCGAGGAGCAGGGGCTTGTCGGGGTCGTCCACGCGTACGGGAAGACGTGGGCCCGTGAGCGAGCTGTCCTCCAGGTGTTCCTCAGTCAGCCGGAAGGCCGTGCTGACCGCCTCACGAACGCGCGTCCGATACCGCTGCTCCTGCTCGTAGTGGGCTTGGCGAGCCCGACGCGCGTACTGCTCGCGGGCCTCGTCGTCCTCCTGGTCCTGTCCGAAGCCGGGGTCGTTCAGGCGGGGGCCGTCGGCGAAGGCCACGGTGTCGGGCATATCGGTCTGCTGGAGGTGCAGGGCCGCACACGCTGCGTAGAGGCGGCGGGAGAGACCGAGGTGGATGCCGGTGCCGGGGATGCGGGCGGCGATGAACGCGGTGGCGTCCGTGTGCGACGCCAGGCTCCCCTCGGTGTCCACCTGCTGTGCGCGCAGCCGACGGCGCAGGCCGGTGGTGGATTCGTCGTGTTCCAGCAGAGTCAGGGAACCGGTGCGGTGACGCCCGCGATCCGTACGGTCACGGCGCATCGGGACGACGCGCCGCTGCTCCACGGCCCCGAAGGCCAAGGCCTGGTACGTCAGGAGCTGCTGCCGGGTGATGGCCATCAGGGCCTCGGGGTCATCGGCGACGTAATCCTCCGCGTCGCCTTGCGGACTGCCGGCCGGGGAGACGCCGGTCTGCGGCCCGCCGTGGGGGTGGGCCGTATGCAGGGCCAGGAACAGGTGGTCCTGCTCCCACTTGCCGGGCTTATTGCCGGGCAGCGACGTGCCGCAGAGGACCTGCCGGTGTGCCATGCCGGGCATGAGGGCGCTGCCACCGTCCAGTTGGATTCTCCCGTTCTTCAGCACGCCGGCGCCGAGTGCACGGGCTGCCTTCGCCTCGATCAGCCAGGGCAGGCCGGCGGCGTGGTGGTTGCCCCACAGGTCGGGCAGCTTGGCAGCCGGGTCGGTGAAGCCGGGCAGGCCGCCCGGACCTCGGGCTTCGAGATGCCAGGTGCTTCCCAGGCCGGCCATCCCGGCGCAGAGCCAGTGCGCCATCGTCATGCCCAAGTGGTAGCCGAAGGCGGAGTGGGCGCTGCGCTCACTGCCGTACTGGTAGAGGGCGTTCACGAAGAGCCTGCGGCCAGCCGCGGGCGCGGGTGCGGGCACGTCCTTGAGCTGGAGGTAGGCCTGGAGGGGGGCGGTACGGGAGATGAGCTCGTTGACGGCGAGCCAGGGGGTGCGGCGCAGCCACGGGGTCAGGTCGCGCCCGACGCCCTTGGCCGCGAGGAGGACCTGCCGCCAGGTCGTGGTCGCCAGGTAGGTCCCGTACGAAGGCATGTCGGCCACCCCCGGCCACGGCTGGGTGGCACCCCTCCACAGAGCTTCGGAGGGCCGCCGCAGCGAGCTGAAGTCGCGTACGACGACGGGTACGTCCAGGGCGTCGGTCGGGCTGAAGGCGAAGTCGGCCGCGTCGTGAGGGGGCTGCATGATCACGCCGACAGCCTGTCATGGGGTACGGACATCAGTCGCAGCTTTTGGCCGAGCGGTCGGTGAGGAGAGCGGGCACTGGGAGATTTTGGTCGAGGAGTGACGCATGCGGTGATCGTTGGCTGTCTGTACGCCCTGACTGTTGGAGTCTGCGGAAGTGCTCACCAACCGCCTTCGCCTCTCCTGGAGCCGCAGGTCAAGAAACCTGTTCCCCGCGCACGTGGGGATGAGCGGGCTCGTCCGGTTCGCGAAAGCCTCCCTCCCCTCCCCCCCACCCACGGGGGATGACCTGAACCTCGCGGGCCAGGTTTTCCTTGGTTAGGGCCCCATTAGCGACCGGCCACCCGCCACAACGTCGGGCGGGTCCTCGCCACCGGCGAGGCGTTCAGCCGTCCCGCCCACCACAAAATCGGCACCAAGCCCCGCCGCGGCACCTGAAGCCCCGCCCGCCTGAACCGCCAGGAAGCCGACGAGGTTGGATGGCTCCATGGCGAGGCGAAAGCAGGAGACGAAGAGACGATCGCCCTTCGGTATGCCGAAGGGCATCGTGCTGCTCGCGACACCGGAAGGCTGGTGCCACAGTGTCCTCACCCTGGAAGACGGGATGCTCTGCGGGCGCCTCGCCGACGTTCCGGTCAACGCCGGCCCAGCCAAGGCACGGGCCGCCGCGGCGGCCATGGTGGCGGGACTCGCACACGACTTCCACGAAGTACACGTCGACGTGACCTGGGATCCGCCCCGGGAACCCGGGTCCTGGACCGCCCAGGTCACACTTGCCGCGCCCCCGCCAAACGCCGGTGGTTAAAACAAACTCAGATCTCTTGAGCGGTCAAGCGCACATCGTCGGGCACGGCCCACCACTGATCCGGCCGGTCCACTACAAGAGCTTTTGGACCTGTCTCGATGAACCGGGCGAGGCGCAGAAGAAAGGCCGCGATGCCCGACGCGCCCTGCATCCACCCGGTGCCGGGTGGCAGCAGGGGCTTGTCGCTCCGATACTCCACAAAGCGCCAGCGGGCACCCGACTCGTCCTGGACCGCCCGCTCCACAAGCGCGTCACCCATCTTGTGGGCCCCGCGCAGAAGCGTCTCCGCCCAGTCCGTGTCAGCGTAGTCCTGTGCGGCGTCCAGGAGCACGTCGCCGACCCCCGCCGTGCCGCAGCACCGGCCGTCGTTGTCCCAGAATCCGGGGCGCAGCCGCTCGGGAATGCCCGACGTGAGGAGGGAGGACAGACAACGCCGACGCAGCTCGTCGACCTGGAATCCGGCCACCTCCGTGACGCCGGCGTGCGACAACGCCGAGAACAGATGAGAGGTTCCCGCCGGGCCGTGACACCAGGTGTAGGTGAGAGGCTCCACCTCTCGCTTCGACGGCGGGATGGTGTGCGGTACGACGAAGCCGCCGTTGTCGAGCACACCCACCGACAGGACGTGCTGAGCGCCTGCGACCGCCGCCTCGACGAAGTCGCCGCGGTCGAGCGCCGCGCCCGCCACGGCCAGCGCGGCGGCCACCCCGGCGGTGCCGTGGGAGTAGTTGGGCGCCCGCCATTGCGTATTCGCCGCGATGCCCCAGTCCAGGCCCGCTTCCGTGCGGTCCGCCGCGCCCAGCAGTGCCTCGCAACCCGTTGTGGCGATCGCGTCCGCGAACTCTCCCCCGGCCCAGACCGCCGTCATGACGACGCCTGCGGTACCCATGATGATGTCGTTCAGCGGGGCGTCGGAGTCCGGTTCGAACTCGAGGGTCGTCCTCCAGCCGTCGGAGGTCGTCAGATCGTCCAGCCGCCGCAGGGCGACGGACTCCACGCCCGGCGCGAGCAGACGCAGTGCCGTCCCGTCACCGGCGAGCCCGTCGTACAACGACGGCTCGACACGCCCTTCGGCCTCTGCCGACAGCCTGGTCACGATCCCGTCGGCCAGGACCCGCTCCCGTTCAGTCAGCTCACGGTGTTGCGCGATCTCCACCAGTACCGGTGCCAGGCCCGCGATCCCCGAGTACAGCGAGTCGCGGTCCTTCGCCGGTGTCACGTCCTGGCCGTCCCCGGACACCGTCTCCGGGAGCCACGGGCCCTCGTCCTCGCGTACCTGGTCCAGCACCCACGACCATGCCGCCTCGCCCAGCTGCTTGTACGTTTTGCTCGTCGCCACCCAGCGACGATACATCCACCCGAAAAGGCCAGGAGATCGCGAGGACGGGGACCGTGGCGTCCTGGTCGCTTCAGAATGAAGCCCGTTGTCGGGCACGGCAGTTGGGTATTGCGCCTGGTCATCTTGTGCCTGATGGTCTGTGGCAACGCGCAATACCGTTCTCACTCCAGGCGGCAACGGGACCGCGGCCTGCGCTGACGCCAGGGCCAACGGCAATGCCGGTGACTTACTGCGGTTGAACTCGGGTTGTCGTAGGTGCTGGCAGAGCTTGATCCTCGCGGTACGCCGTCTTCATGAGGTACGCGCAGGGCGGTGGCCCGAGCGGTGAGCACGGGCAGTTCCGCGAAGGCATCCGGATGGAGGCCGCCGAGCGGTTCGCCTTGGGCGAGTCGAGCTCAGCGATGGCCAAGGAGTCACGGGTCAGCGTGCGCTCGGTCCAACGGTGGCGACGGACGTGGTCCAGGGGCGGACGTGGGCCCTGCGTTCGGCCGGCTCGGCCTCGCCTCCACGGCTGAGCGAGGCACAGTTCGCGGTGCTGGAAGCCGAGCTGGTCAAGGGACCGGTGACGCACGGCCGGCCGGACCAGCGGTGGACCCTGTCGAGAATCAAGACGGTGATCGGGCGGCGCTTCCACAAGAGCTACACCCTGCAAGGGGTACGCAAGCTGCTGATCCGGCACGGCTTCTCCTACCAGGTGCCGGCCAGACGGGCCGTGGAACGTGACGAGGACCGGTTCACTGGCCGGTTTCCTCTCGGCCCTCCCCGTGGTGCACGTCGAGGCGGGGCTGCGATCCGGAAACCTGCACAGCCCGTTTCCCGAGGAGGCGCACCGACGGATGATCACCCAGGTATCGGCGCTGCACCTGGCACCAACCCGCCTCGCGGAGGCCAACCTCCGAAAAGACGGACTGACAGGCGAGGCGATCATGGTGACCGGCAACACCGTCATCGACGCCGTCGTCCTGGCCGGACGCAGCCCAGCAGTAGCCCGAGACCCGCTGGTGCGAAAAACAGAGGAACTCGGAGCACCCCTGGTGGTGGTGACCGCCCACCGATGGGAGAACTGGGGAGCACCGATCAGGCGAATCTGCCGAGCGGTCGCCGAACTCAGCCGACGGCACCGGGAGCTGATCTTCCTGGTGGCGGCCCACATGAACCCGGTGGTGCATTCCACGGTCGAGACCGCACTGCGCGGACTGCCGAACGTGCTCCTGCCCGGCCCGGTGGCATACGACCCGTTCAGCCGACTGCTCAGCCGCGCCCGGCTGGTGATCACCGACTCCGGCGGAATCCAGGAAGAGGCAGCCGCCTTCGGACTGCCCGTCCTCGTCACACGGGAGAACACCGAACGGGCCGAAAGACTGCAGCAGCGGGTGGCCCGGCTGGTCGGAACCCAGGAAATAGACATCGTGGCGGCAGCGGAAGACGAACTTGCCCGCGAACACCGCGACACCGGTGATTACGACCAGCCCCGGGCATACCCGAATCCCTACGGGGACGGCCGCGCCGGCGAACGCTGCGCCGCCGTGTGCGGGTGGCTGCTCGGCCACGCCGACCGGCCCTCGGAATGGCAGCCTGCAGAACTCGCTGACGCTCACGCATGATCCGGCCGCCGTGCTCGCGCCGGGCAGCTTCGCCGCCGATGCGGTCGCCGCCACTGACAGCCACGGCGAACACGCGGCCTTCATCGATCTCCAGCACCGAGACGTCGAGACAGCCCGCGCCCAAGTCGAAGACCAGCAGCGTCGAGTTGTCCTTGTCGCGGCCGGCCGCCAGGGCCGCAGCGGTCGGTTCATCGATCAGGCGCAGCACGTTCAGATCGGCGATCTCGGAGGCCCGCATTTTCGCGGGTCGGAGGAGGTTCTCAAGACCAAAGTCAGATGACGACTGCTGCTGACCGGCCTGGCCGCTGAACGCTTGCAGCGACCGCCGCAAGCGGCCCGCGCCATGTAGAACACGCCCCGTGCTGGAGTGGGGCCGCGTGATGACTTGGATCACTGGGCCTTTGGCGGCCTTCGACCTGAAGACCACGGGCACGGACATCGAGACCGACCGCGTCGTCACCGTGGCGGTCGTGCGCTTGGAGCTGGACGGGGCCATCTCGACGGAACGGACCTGGCTGCTCGACCCCGGGGTGGCGATACCCGAAGAGGCCGCGGCGATCCACGGCATCTCGACGGAGCACGCCCGGGAGCAGAGGGTCCCGGGCGTGCTCGCCATCGAGGAAATCACCCATGCTGTCGCAGAGGTCCTGCACGCAGGGACACCTCTGGTCGTGATGAACGCGCGTTACGACCTGTCACTGCTGGACCGTGAGCGCCGGCGGTACGGGTTGGAGCCGCTCGGTGAGCGACTGGGTGCCGTTTCCGCGCCGGTTGTGGAGTCGGCCTGGCCGGTCATCCCGCGCGGCTGACAACTCGGACGGGTCAAGTCCCTCCGTGCGCGAGAGCCTGCAGGTGGGACAGAGTGATGCGCCGCCGGGTGGGGTCGACGCCGAGAATCTTCACGGCAAGAGAGGCGCCGACCTGAATGACGTCCTCCGGGTCGGCAACGGGGTCTTCGGACAACTCGGTGTTGTGTACGAGTCCCTCGAGGCCGTCCTCTCGGTCCTCGATGCGAACGAAGGCGCCGAACGGCACAAGTTTGGTCACGACACCGGTCACGACCTGGCCGACCTGCTGGATGAACTGCGGCATCGGGTCGTCCTGCAATGCCTTCAAGGACAGCGGCACGCGCTCTCTCACCATGTCGACGTCGAGGACCTCGGCCGAGATCTCCTGTCCGACGGTGACGACGTCGGACGGGTGATCGATGCGCCTCCAGGACAGCTCTGGAATGTTGATCATCGCGGTGAAGCCGCCGATGTCCACGAAGGTGACGCCGAAGCCGGCGATCTTCATGACCGTGCCGGTGACGATCTGCCCGCGGTGGAGAGTCTTCAGGAAGGCCCAGTTCCGGTCGCTCGGCGTCGGATCGGTTCTCCACCGAGCGCGCAGAACACCGTCGCTGTCGGGCAGGACCGCGGTGAACAGCGGGTGGCGTTCGTCGAGGGCCAAGGACAGGGCCGTAGCGGCACGGGCACCTGTCACCCGGGCGGCCAGTTCCTGGTACTCGGACTCGTCGGCCATCATGCTGGAGATGGCCCCGCTCTCGTCCTCCCATACGAACTCCACTGGACCTTCGTCGGGAAGCGAGGCGAGGACCGCGTCGACATCGGTGGACAGGTCCGGCCAGACGGTCAACTGGGCACGCGGGGTGAGCCGGGCGCGTACCGCGTCGAGGGTGTCTTCGGTGAGGCGATGCCAGCGGGAGGCATTGTGGAGGTATCCCTCCTCCAATATCGCTGCGCGCCGCATGGCGATGGAGCAGCGCAGAAGGGCCCAGAAGTCCTCGTCGGCGGGCCGCTGCACGCCGGGCTCGTCGAAGTCCGCGTCGTAGGGCGAGGCATCCAGCCGCTCCGGGAAGAGACCGAGAGCCCGGGCGCGGGCAACGGCGCGCTCGCAGGGCTGGTCGCTGCTGACGTAGACGTACTGGTCCCAATCGACCTGCACGTCGAACTTGTCCTCTGCCTCCAGACGGCACCAGGCACCGTTGTCGCGGAGCATGACCCTGACCAGCTCCAGGCCGAGGGAGAGAGGCACCTCGGCACCGTCGTGGAACCCGCTGAGATCGGGTGGGAAGAGCCCGGCAAGACCGTGGCCGTCGATCGCCGGCTCCAGGCCGAAGTGGGCAAAGCCGGAGGAGATCCCCGGCTCACGGATGGCCAGATGGTCGATGCCGGTGTCCTCGGCGAAGGCGGCGATCACCTGCAGATATGCAGCCTCGACCGGTCCGTGGTCGCTGGTCGAGTCCTCAGCGCCGATGTAGCTGCCGTGTTCGTCGCGGTCGGCAGGGTCGTACTTGGTGATCCGGTAGACGAAAGGCGGCACGTTGCTCCCCGTGGTAGTTGACGATGCGCACTCAGCGGTCGATCTCGTGATCGGGAGCGCGGGGCGGGTGCCGGCGCATCGCCGCCTTCGAGGATGGCCATCGAGATCACCTTCTGCAAGCGGGACAGCGTGCCGCAGCAGACTCAGCGCTTCAGCGGAGATCGATGCGGGTGACGCGATTTCTCTGGGCGGCTGCTTCTGAGAGACGCTGGTTCTCCAACGTGAGGAGTTGCACCCGCTGTGCGAGGACGTTGATCGAGGTTCGTAGCTCCCGCACTTCGCGCGCGTGTTCTTGGCGGAGCCGACGCTCGGCTGACTTCAGGGTCTGGACCTCCCGCCGGAGCGAGGTCGAGAGCGTGGCTGCTGCTTCTCGATCAGTTACGAGGGTCCGGAACTCCGTCAGGACATGAGGGTGGCGGTAGGCGCTCGCTCTGCTGACCCCGGCCTCGACTGCGAGGGAGGCGACGGTCAAAGAGCCGTTGCTACGCGTGGACTCTCCTCGGAGCAGGCGCTCGGAGGCCGCTCGGAGGGCTGTTTCGGTTGCGTCAGTCGTTGGCACGGTCGATCCCCTCGATCACTTTCCTGACGTCGTTGAGATGCTCTCGCAGAGCTGTTCGCCGGAGTGCTGAGTGGCTGTACCAGCCGGGCTGGATCAGGCGGGACCGTTCGCTGTCCCCGAGCGCAGCAGACGCATTTACGATGCGTGCTTTCCCCGCGAAACCGTCGCTCCACCATGCTTCGGTGCCAGCCCGGAGACGCCGACGCCGAAACACAGTGGAGCCCGTACTCGCCCTACCGGTAGTTCGTTAAATCCGGCAGTGGCGTGGGTTGACGGAGAGACGGGTTGGTCGTAGGCCGGTGGTAAGAGTCAACTGCCTTGCTGGGGGCTGAAGATGACCGCTCGCCGTCCGTGTCCGCCCGCCGGGGCCGTTGGAGGAGTACGCGGCCCGGTTCGACGACCTCTTCTTCAGCCTGGCACAGCGACGGGGGTTTCGTGAGTTTTTTGACCGGGCTGCTGGCGCCGCAGGAACGGAACAGAACGATCACCTGCCTGGCAGGGGCGGAGCCGGTGGCGGGTGCGGGCACGCTGGGAGTGCAGCGGCTGCAGTTCTTCCTGTCCGAGTCTCCCTGGGAGGTGGAGCAGGTCAACGACCGACGGCTTGAACTGCTACGTGAGCAGTCGGCGACGGCTCCGCACGACGGCGGGGTCATCCTGATCGACGACTTTGGGGACCGCAAGGACGGCACGGCCACCGCCAACGTGGGTCGGCAGTGGCTGGGCCGGCTGGGCAAGACGGACAACGGCATCGTCACGGTGACCACGGTGTGGACCGACGGCCGCGTGTACTACCCGCTGCACGCGACTCCCTACACTCCCGCCCACCACTTCGCCCGCGGCCGGTCCGATCCGGCCTTCCGCACGAAACCTCAACTGTTCGCTGCCCTCGCTGCCCAAGGCAAGGAGGCAGGCTTCGGCTGCCGAACGGTGGTCGCCGACTGCGCCTACTCGGTCAGTGACACCTGGTATCGCGCACTGCGAGCGGCTGGCCTGGCCTACGTGGTAGCCCTCAAACCGCATCGCGGTATCTGGGCCCCGGCTGGCCAGCCCCACACCCCCATCGACGCCGCACATGCCCTGACCTGGTGCGATGCCAGGCATCCAGGTGATTGGACATCCGTGGAGCGTCACTTTTGCGACGGGCACACCGAGACCTGGTGGGCCGCCGATGCCCTCCTGGGCGGCTACGGCCCCGACGCACCCTGCCGGCTGGTCGTGGCCACCACCGATCCAGCCACCTTGCCGGAGAAGGCCACCTGGTACCTGGCCACCAACCTGCCCCACCCCGCCGGGACCCCTGGATGTCACCCCGCCGGATCCGTGCCCCGGCGAGGGGCCAGAGAGGGGGACCCGCCCCGTCCCACCAGCGCCAACAGCCTTGCCGGCCCAGGGCCTTACGATCCATCCGTTCCTGGCTCACCCCCGCCGTCACCCTCAACCGATGGTGGCAAGCATGGACCGACACGGACCACCCTCCGAGCTCCAGGCCCTCATCGATGCGGTCACCACCGGACACGACGTTGACCTCTACCGCCGGATTTAACGAACTACCGGTAGTGACCTGAGTCAGAGATTCGTCGTTGGTCAGGCATGAGTCGTCCGGGTCCGAGGATTCCGCCGTTGTCGGTCACTGATGCCCAGCGGGCGGT